>JAESRB010000122.1 GCA_016764855.1 Emcibacter sp. | reverse complement strand
CTGGGGGTCACGCGTTCGAATCGCGTCGGGATCACCACCTTCTTTGGTCCGAACCGGACACATAAGCTCAAACCTTTTCCGTCAATTAATACAAAATATTTTTATTTCTTTGAAAATATTTTGTGCGCAGGCGTCAATTAAATAGAAGGTAATTGTTCTTGCGACGCAGTTGCAATTATGGTTGCTGTCAGGGTATGCTGTTAGTCTGTGCGATTGGATTAGGGATAAATGTGTAAGGGAATAGAATGGAGTTTGTTGTAAGGGTGAAGAGCATCATCTTTAATTATTTTAGAATTTTTCTGGTTTTAATTTTACCTATTTCTATCGCAGAAGCGCGTTCACCGCAGGATGTTCGTGTTGTTCTGCAGGAATGGGTTGAAACGGAGCGATTGATTTCCAAGGAAGATCAAATTTGGCAGCAGAATAAGGCGGCCTTGGGGGATGTTCTGACGGCACTTGGTAAAGAAGAACAGATATTGAAGGAAAGAATTAATACAACTCAACACCTTACAGTTACCGCAGACAAAGAAAGGTCGGGGCTGTTAAAAGAGCGCGGTGAGTATCAGGAATTCTCAAGGTTACTTGCCGGAAAAATTGGAAATTATGAGCGTCAGGTAATCAAGTTGCTTGTGAGCTTGCCGCCACTGTTGCAGCAGGAACTGGCACCTTTTACGTTAAAGTTGAGGAATAATAGTGACCTTTCTTTAAGTGTCCGGGCCAGAACCGTAGTTAATATCATTAGCCAGATTGAAAAATTTGATAATGCAATTACGTTAAGCCGTGACGTTCGCAGGCTTGATGCGGGCAAAGAAGTTGAAGTCGATGTTCTCTATATTGGTCTCGCGCAAGCTTTTTATGTGGACAAGAATGCAGAGCATGCCGGCTGGGGAGATGTGACAGAGGAAGGCTGGGATTGGCAGGAAAATAATGATCTAGCGGGAGATATCAAGGACGCTATTGATATATACGAAAGCCGTAAATCACCTGAGCTTGTGGAGCTTCCTTTAAAAATAAAAAGCCTGAAAATCAAAATAATGGAAGTCAAAAAATGATCCGGTATATTTCTGTTTTTTTTGTGTTGTTTATGTTTATGCACGGCTCCCTATCGGCGGCTGATCTTTCTGTATTGGAAAAGTCAGCCAAAGCAGATCTGGAGCAATCCCTGAAGAAGCTTTCCGCCCTGCGCAATAAGATTGCTGCAAAGAAGATACCTCTTGCTAGAAAAATACGTATTCGGGAAGAGAGACTCCGTTCCTTGCGCAGGCAGGTTATTAAGATACAGGAGTTGCAGGACAGTAAAATAATGGGGCTAGAGGATTTGCGCCGTGATTTGAAAGGTTGGCGGGATGAAAATATGTATATCTCGAATTTACTTGGTGATTATGAACGTGGTCTTGAGCAGAATTTGACCCTTGCTGAATATGGCGGGGTCGCAAATAACGGAAAAATTACAGGGCAGGGGGCTGATGACTTAACGGCGCGCCTGCAGCTTCTTGATTTTGGGCTGGACAGATTGCGCCAGAACATTGGTGGTAGGGTTTTTGAGGGCAAGGCAATCGCTGAAAATGGCGATATTCTTGGGGGGCGCTTTGTTCGTTTGGGGCCACTTGTTTATTTCATCAGTAATGAGGACGATAAGGCAGGGCCGTTACAGGACGTGCCGGGGGCTTATGCTCATTTTGTAGAATTTTCCAGTGAGCAGAGGGCGGAACTCCAAAAGTTGGTTAGGGGAGAGGTCGCTCTTCTAAGTTTGGACATCACGGGCGGAAAAGCCACAGCGATTGCCACAACGCAGGACGGTCTTCTCGACCATGTTGGTAAGGGAGGGATTTGGATCATTCCTATTCTTATCTTCGCGCTGGTTTCCATTGTTACGGGTATGTTCAAATTTGCCCAGATTTACCGCATAAAATTACCTAAGGCGCATGTTCTGCATGATATTATGGACTACTTGAAGGCTGGCAAATCCGATCAGGCGCGGGAATTGGCTCTCGCACAGCCTGCCCCGGTAAATACCATGTTGGTCAAGGCTGTTGATAATGCGAACCGCGATAAGGAATATATTGAAGAGGTTATGTATGAAACTCTGCTGGATACTCAGCCCCGGCTAGAGAAATATCTGCCGTTGATTGCCATTACGGCAGCGACGGCCCCTCTTCTGGGATTGCTGGGTACGGTGACGGGCATGATCCATACGTTCAAGCTGATCACTATTTTTGGTACAGGTGATGCTAAATCACTTTCATCGGGCATATCGGAAGCCTTGGTGACGACCGAATTTGGTCTGATTGTGGCTATTCCAGCCCTTATCTTACATGCGCTTCTAAGCCGTAAATGTCAGGCAATTCTTGCGACAATGGAAAAATATGCCGTGATCTTTTCAAATGGGCTTGCTTCATTGCCGTCCTCGCCGCCGGAGCCGGGACATCGGGCCTCTGTGCCTCGCAAGTTGGAGGTTGCTTGATGGAAATGCTGAATGAATTGCAGAATATATGGGTGGGAGGAGGTATTTTGATGGGGCCTCTGCTTTTCATGGCTGTGTTAATTTATGCGACGGCTTTTGATTTGCTGATACATGTAGGGGCTTTGCATGAAGCAGATCCAGTGGAATTTGAATTTGACCGGATGCCTTACATCACACGCAGGACCCAGTTCTTACAGATACTTGTGGGTGCGGCCCCTCTGATTGGTCTGTTGGGAACTGTGATGGGGATGCTGACCACTTTTGGTGGGCTGGGAAGTTCCCATAGTGGTAACAGTATTGATCTTGTTGCCCGTGGCATATCAGAAGCTTTGATTACCACAGAAACTGGACTCCTTATCGCCATTCCAGCACTTTTCATGTTGATGATGATTAACAGCCGCCAACGGGAAATGGTGCAACATTTCAGCCGTGCTGAAATAATTAGTGAGGTCTATTACAAGGCCGCTTTGGCAGAATGAGGTTTCCGGCATGAGAAAAAGACTTTTTCAATCAGGTCCCAGACATCAGGATGAAATTAATATTTCACCTTTGATTGATGTGGTTTTCATCTTGTTGATCTTTTTTATCGTTACCACTGTGTTTGTGGAAGAAACTGGCGTGGAAGTGAATAAGCCTCAGGCCTTGTCTGCGAAACAGCTTGAGAAAAACAGTATCCTTATCGCTATTACAGAAGAAGGAAAAGTCGTTTACGGTGGTCGGGTAATCGGCGTTCAAGGCGTGGGTCGTGTGATCCGGCGGCTATCTGAGAAAGACCCTATGCCAGTGATTATACAGGTGGACAAAAAAGTTCCGGCTGGCCTATTGGTGCGTGTTATAGATCAGAGTAAAATTGCTGGAGCCGTGTCTGTAAATATTGCGACGGAAGCGCGATGAGGGCTATTTTTTATAGAAAAAGGGCCATAATTTATGCTCTTTTTTTCTCGGTCCTGCTCTTTTTGTGTTTGCCGCTGGCCCAGATAATATCGGGCAGTGGGGATAAGAAACTTATTGTCCGCAGCATTGATATTGCGCCGCCAGCGCCGCCGCCGCCCAAAAGGCCAGACGAACCAGAGGACCAACAGGAAGAGGTGGTCAAGCTTCAGGATATGACAGATGTGGTTCCGCTTGAGGCATTGGACATTGACCTTAACCCCAATGTAACAGACGCGCTTGCGGTGGCGGTAAAAACAAAGAAATTTAAGATTAGAACCAGCCTTGCCGCAGATTTTAAAACTTTTGACCTTGGTGAACTGGATGATTTGCCGCGTCTTATTAATCGTCCGCTTTACACCTACCCTGCCAGCCTTTCCCGGCGCGGGATCAAGAATTCGGTGGTGGAAGTGATGGTCATTGTTCATGAAAATGGACGGCTGACTATTAAAAAATTTACAAAACTGGATTATCCTGAATTGCAATCTGCCGCAGAAAAATTTATTCGTCAGGCCCTTTTCAGTGCGCCTAAAAAAGACGGTAAAGCTGTTAAAGGTAAATTTATTTTGCCCCTGGAACTCAAAGATGGAGCTTAAAGATGAAATATAATATAATCACCATTTTCTTGATTTTGACGGGGGGGAGCTTTTCAGCTTCGGCGCAGACATTTCCCCTGATGGAAAACAGCTGGCAGGACCCGGCCTTTGTAAAACGCTTTATGGGTAGTTACGGCATTCATAGTGAGATTGAACCACGCGTGAGCATGGACGAAAGAGATCAGCTTTCATCCATTGTTTCCCTAGTGGATAAAGATATAGACGGTGCCATTCAGAAATTATCAAAAATTGCGCGGCCTGAAAGTTCAGCTGTTTTTGATTTTCTTTTGGGGCAGATGTATCTTCAGACCGGAAAATATCAAAAGGCTGTTTTTGAATATGAAATAGCGATCCGTAAATTCCCGGAATTTCTGCGGGCCTATAAAAATATAGGGATTGCTCATATCCAGCTTAATCAGTGTGGCAAGGCGCGTCCCCATATCCTGAAGGTCATGGAGATGGGAGGGGCAGATGGATTAAGCTATGGTTTCCTCGGCCATTGCTATCTTCAGGATGAAAAATATGCCGCTGCGCTAAAGGCCTATAAAATGGCGAGCCTCTTTCAACCGGATTATCATGACTGGAAAAGTGGCGAAGCTCAGGCATCACTTTTGGCAGAAAAATATAATGACGCGATTATTCTTTTGGATGAGTTGATTATGGATAATCCGGGGGAGGCGAAATACTGGATGATGCAGGCCAATGCTTACATGGCACTTGAAGATAATGTACGGGCTACGGCGAATCTTGAAGTGGTCAAACGGATGGATAAAGCTACGGCCCAAAGCCTTTTGCTTCTGGGGAATCTTTATATGGCGGATGGCATGTCAAAACTTGCTTACCCGGCCTTCAGTGCAGCGCTTGAAAAGAAGGAAAGGCCGGACTTTAAAAAAGCCCGAAAAGCGTTTGATTATCTTGCCGCAGATAAAAACTGGCCCGCCGCAACGCGTTTTCTGGCGGATATCAAAAAAGCCTATCCGGAAAAGAACTTTCAGATTATGGAAGCTTATTTAGAGATTGGAAAAGGCAATGTAAAACGGGCTGCGAGAATTTTAAAGGCTATTGTTGCCCGTGACCCGATGAATGGCAAAGTACTCATGCTGCTGGCCCATAATTACAGGGAACAGAATGATTTTGAACGGGCTGAATTCATGTATGAAAGAGCTGCGCGGCTGGATGGATTTACTTATGAGGCTCTGCGTATGAATGCCCGTATGGCCGTCGGACAAAATCGTCTTCGCCATGGGCTTGGTCTTTTGCAGGCTGCCGCGAAAATCAAGAGTGATGATATTTTACAACAGAATATCCGTATTCTTAAAAATGCCCTGAAGGCAAAACTATAAGTAATTTGTTGCGTGATAATCAAAAAATACAGATAGTTTTAACGCCGCGCGTTGCTTTAAACTTATGGTATCCGTATGAATTTTGCGCGCAATAATGCTTATATCTTTCTAATTTTCTGGTTGGACGGATTTTTTATATTTTTCTTATAACGTTGAGTAATGAAAAAAGTTGCAGTTTTAACGTGCGATGATTATACGTTATATGAGAATCACTCGCAAATATGAGTTAAAACTGCGATGAAGACCGGACAATTCTAAAAGACAGAAAGGCACAGTAGTGCGTTGTGAACGGGACAGACTGGCGATTTTTATGGACCATCGTGTTGAATTGGTGAATTATGCCAATCGCATTGTGCGTGATACGGGCCATGCGGAAGATGTGGTGCAGGAGGCCTATTTGCGTTTCAATGTGGCTGTGCATGATCATTTTCTGGAAAAGCCGGTGGGGTATCTTTATCGTATTGTTCGTAATCTTGCGATTGATGGTCGGCGGCGTATTCAGCGCGAAGAGCGCCATATTGTGTCGGGTGCCGATGTTGAGATGGTGGAAATACCTGAAAAGGTCTCATCTCCAGAAGCGGTAGCAGCCGCCAGAGCTGAATTGCGCGTGATGCAGGGCGCTATGGCCGAATTACCTGAACGCACGCGGATTGCTTTGGAAATGCATCGTTTCGACGGGATCCGGCTTAAAGATATTGCCAGACACCTTGGTATTTCTGTTGGCCTTGCCCACAGTCTTGTTGTTGATGGCCTTGAACATTGCCGAGAGCGTTTGTATCGGTCATCGTGAGTTGGTATGATAAATTGATATTATGAAACTTTTTTGAAAATTACCTTGTCTTGATACGTCTGTTAGATGAGGAAGGTCACTTAACGTCAGACCGACGGGAAAATAGCACACCATATGGATGATGATTTCACACCTTGCAAAGCTAGTGAGTGGCTGGTCGCCCTGAACGAGGACCCTGATGATATTGGTCTTCGTACCCGGTTTGAAGTCTGGCTGTCTGAAAGTCCCGCACATACCAAGGATTGGGCGGAAATGACATATACCCATCAGGTGATAGGCCGAGTTGGAAAACAGGTAGGTAGCCTAGAGAGAAATTGTGTGACAGAACTGTCGTCTCCGGTTTTTAAAGACCAAAGAAAGTCTTTCCGTACAGGAATATATAAACATCTGTTTGCGGCGGGCATAGCTGTTGCGGCCTGTTTTTTGTTGTTTCTCCTGCCAAGTCTGATGATACAGATAGAGGCAGACTATATCACGTCTGTCGGGAAACAGAAGACCGTACGGCTTGAGGATGGCAGTAGCATTCATCTTGGCCCTGAGAGTGCCGTTACAGTTGATTATACAGGGAAAGAACGTCGCATACGCCTGTTGAAAGGCCGGGCTTTTTTTGAGGTGACGCCCAACGCGGCGCGGCCTTTCCGGGTTGCGTCCAATGAGATTGAAACAACAGTGCTTGGGACCACATTTGATGTGCGGTTACATGAACAAGGTGCCGATGTTGGTGTGAGAAGTGGTCATGTTCGTGTTAACCATCCGGCAACAAGTCCCCCCATGTGCGAATCCCTTGAAAAGGGAGAGTGGATTCAGGTGGGCTGGAATGGAAATGTCAGACGGGGGAGCCGTCCCGCAGCGCAGATAGGAATCTGGCAACAGGGGCATATTATTGCCAAGGACAGATCCGTAGCGGAGGTTATTGATGAAATTCGTCCGTGGTATCATGGCATCATTATCCTGCGGGGAGATATTCTGGCTCGTCAACCACTGACCGGCGTTTATAATGTATCCGATCCGGTCGAGGCCGTTCGCGCCATCGCTACGGCACAGGGGGCCAGGATGCTCCATATTTCGCCTTGGGTGCTGGTTATCTCTGGTAACTAACCTCTTTTTTTGAAAGTTTTTTCATTTTATTTTTGAAAATTACGTTGCCTCTTTTCGTTTGTTAAGGGAGTAATATGCTTTTGCGACGCATTTGCATTTAATTCAACTTGCGAATTATCTTTTACATATGAAAAAACACAAGAGGAAAGACAATGAAGGCCAGATGTATGAGCCGGACAAAGGCTAATTTGGAGAAAAGTGGGGACAGAGGGTGGCGTTTTTTGGCCTCTTTAATGGTAACGACTGCATTAGCAACGGTTTCGGTTATACCAACTGTTCAGGCGCAATCGGCCACTATAGAGCAGAGCCAGCAATATGATTTTAATATTTCCGCTCAGTCTCTAGCGGATGCGCTTCCCCCCTTTGGGCAGCAGACAGGACTTCAGGTTTCCGTCCATGGTGATCTGGTGCGCAATGTGCGGACAGCAGGTGTCAAAGGGACAATGACGGCGGAACAGGCGCTTGAGAAATTGCTTGACGGAACAGGGTTGATATACCGGATATACGGCTCGACAGTAACATTGGAACGTGTAGCATCATCAGTTCGCCGTCTGGCCCCGGTCAGCGTAGGAAGCTCCGACGGCGGAACAACAGAAGGATCGGGGTCTTATACGACTGCCTCCATGAATACGGCCACCAAATTACCTCTTTCTATCCGGGAAACACCACAGTCCATTACCATCATTACCCGTCAGCGGATGGATGATTTGGGTATGGTGGATATGGTTGATATTATTGAGAAGACTCCGGGTCTGTCAATTAACAGGTATGGCGTTGGTCGCCCGTTATTTTATGCGCGGGGGTTTTATCTTGATAAGGTGACGGAGGACGGTATTAGCAGCAGTTTTAGCAGCTATATTCCAAGCCCTCTTTCAAACCTTGCCATGTATGACAGGGCTGAAATCGTTCGTGGTTCTACGGGATTGACGCAGGGGGCCGGTAATCCGTCTGCTGCGGTTAACTTATTCCGCAAACGTCCAACGGCTGATTTTCAGGCGCATGTAACGGCGAGTGTCGGGTCATGGAATGATTTTAGTGCGACGGCTGATATGAGTGGTTCACTTACGGAAAATGGTAAAATAAGAGGGCGTGTCGTTGGTTATATGCAGGATGCGGATAATTTCCGGGATGTGGATAATGAAAATACCCAAACGATATACGCCACGGTAGATTTTGATTTATCGGCGAATACGACGTTGAATGTAGGATATTCTTATCTCCATAATTTCAGAAACATGGTGTGGGGAGGGATTCCAGTCTCATCAGAAGGACAGCATTTGAATGTACCACGCTCCACCTTTGTGGGGGCAGATTGGGATCATCTCAAGCAGGATGTGAACAGTATTTATGCAAGCCTTGATCATGGCTTTGATAATGGATGGAACATTCGACTAAATACAAAATATTCCCATACAACTTCTGATGTTCTTGCAACATGGCTGGTGGCTGATGATGTTAATGGCGGTTTTGGCCATATTTATTGGGCGGCAAAGGATAGCACCGAACAATTCGGGACCGACTTATATGCATCAGGGCCAGTGATATTATTTGGCCGAAGCCACGAATTTGTTTTTGGTGTGTCAACCAATAAAGAAGATGTGGATAATGTTGATTTTTTTGACTGTTTCAACGCGAGTTGCGCCTTATCATCTGTATTGGACTTTACAACATGGGATGCCAGTATGGTGACGATGCCGTCACTTACAGCTGATAATCCCGATAGAGGTGAGAGCACTTCGAGTGTTTCGCAGAAGAGTACTTATGCTACTGTGCGATGGAATTTAGCGGATTCGCTGAAATTTATTTCCGGGGCTAGACTGGATTGGTATGAAAATATTGGGACCTGGTCGACAACAAAGGAAGATGGACATCTTACCCTTTATGGTGGGCTAATTTATGATGTTGATAACAATCACTCCCTTTATGTAAGCTATACTGATATTTTTGAACCACAAGACTCAATAGATATTAATCGAAAAGTGCTTAAACCTATTTTGGGTAAAAACTATGAAATTGGCGTAAAGGGCGAATATTTTGACGGCAGCCTGAATGCAAATATTGCAATTTTTCAAATTGATCAGGCCAACCGTGCGAAGCGATTGACAGATCAGTCCGTATGTTCCACTTTTCCGGGAACATCCTGTTATGAGGCCACAGGCCTTATTAGAAGCCAAGGTATTGATATGGAAATTCAGGGCGAAATGGCCCCAGGTTGGCAAATTGGGGCGGGCTATACCTATTCTCATGTTGAATATGTTAAAGATGCAAATGCGAGCAGGATAGGTCAACGGACAGATACAGGCATTCCCGAACATATTTTCAAAATCAATACAACATACAGGTTGCCGGGTGATTTGGACAAGTGGCGTGTCGGTGCAGGCCTTACGTATCAAAGTAAAATATATTATAATCTTGATACAGGGTCTAATATTGTGCGGAATCAACAAAAAGCCTATGCCTTGGCGAATATGATGGTGAGTTATGACCCTATGGATCATATGAGCATTCAGGCACATGTTAATAACTTGTTTGATACAACTTATTATGCCGCCATCGCGGATAGTATAAATTATGGCAGCTTGGAAATGTATGGTGAACCACGCAACTTCATGCTGACCCTGCGGTATGAGTTGTAGAGTATTAAACAGTTAAGAAACTAAATTTTTTACGCATACGCCACTTGCGATCCATTCGCAGGTGGCGTATGTATGTCTGAATTAGTCTTTTTTGAAGGCTGAACCATGAGAGGGAATGGAGCAGAGGCGTGCATCACGAGAGACAGAGACTGGATATTTTTATGGCTCACCGTGTCCAACTGGTGAACTACGCCAGTAAAATTGTGTATGACACCAGTCATGCGGAGGATGTGGTTCAGGAAGCTTGGACGCGGCTTAGCCGGGCAAGTGAAAACCAGTTGATTAACGAACCTGTCCGTTATCTCTACCGGATTGTGCGTAACCTTTCTATTGACTTCCTGCGGCGTTCGGCACGAGAAGGGCTTCATGTCGGACTGGATATGGAGATTGCATCCCGCGTCATATCCGATGATGCGCCATGTGCTGAGGCCACTCTTATTGCGCGCGAGGAGATGCGGATTGTGCTGGAAGCCATTGCAGAATTGCCTGAGCGCGAGCGTATTGCCATAGAAATGTACCGATTCGGGAACTTCAAGCTTCGCGAGATCGCTGAACATTTGGGCGTTTCCGTGGGCCTTGTTCATTCATTGATTGCCGATGGCCTTGCCCATTGCGATCGTCGCCGCAACGCTCGGATATGAACATGTTTTTTCTGAACGCGGGCTTTTCTCAAACGTCATATTTATATGGTCTATGGAATTTTGATGTCTGATGCTGAAATTGCACGGCGGGAAGCGTCTGTGTGGTTAATCCTGCTGCGGGAGGAGCCAGATGATGCGGAGCTTTGTAAGCGTTTTAAGGCATGGTATGGGGACAGCCCCGCTAATGCTGCCGCATGGGAAAGTGTCAATGAGACTTTTGACATTTTGGGGCAGGCCTTAACGGCAGATCAGCAGAAGTCCTCTGCGCCAATCCGAAAAACTGCAAGGCCTGTTATCAGATATGTTGCCGCGTTGGCTATCGCCTGTTCTTTTGCATTGTGGATACTGCCCACCGTGAGATTGTATCTGGAGGCTGATTATATGACAGGGGCCGGGCAATTTGAAACTGTCCAACTTGATGACGGCAGTCTGATTAACCTTGGCCCTGACAGTGCTGTCACCGTTGATTATACTGCGGATCAGCGTCATATCCATTTGCTGTCAGGACAGGCGTATTTTGATGTGCAAAGCAATCCGCAGCGGCCTTTTCAGGTCAGAACTGGCGACATTACCACCACTGTTTTGGGAACTGCGTTTGAGGTGCGCCTTCTGGGAACTGAAACGGCGGTTGCTGTTCGTCATGGACATGTGCGTGTAAAGGATATGGATTCCGCTCCCTATGATCTTCGAGCTGGAGACTGGTTGCGGGTTAAGGACGATCATTCTGCTGTTTTGGGGACTGCAGCGCCGGAACTTGTCGGCATCTGGCAACAGGGTAAACTATTGGTCAGGGGGCGGACCATTGGTGAAGTGATAGATGAAATCAGACCGTGGTTTGCCGGAAAAATCATCGTAACGGCTACAGGCCTAGAACAGTTCCGTATGACAGG
This sequence comes from Emcibacter sp., assembly GCA_016764855.1. GTDB lineage: Bacteria > Pseudomonadota > Alphaproteobacteria > Sphingomonadales > Emcibacteraceae > Paremcibacter. The sequence goes on along the minus strand of JAESRB010000122.1, from coordinate 7,197 downwards.
AGTTTATGATGTGCGTGATCCCGCTGCTGCCCTTTCTGCACTGGTCACTTCTCATGGTGGTGTGGTTCGACAAGTCACTCCTTGGATTATGATTATTTCTAAAAAATAAATAATCTTTTATTTTCATGTAGTTATAATAAATTATTTCATTCTATGTCTTTTTTTTTGAAAAATGTTTTTTTTGCAACGTCTAACGTTTAAGAGATGATATTGCGAATTAATCGCATTTAAAATGAAGGACGGAGTGAAAATAATGACAGATAATAATTCAAAATTACGACAAAATTTCAGGAAACCAATAAGGTTGGGGGCTTTGTTGGGAATGACGTTATTAGCCAGCACCGCTCTGGTGGCAATTTGTGGAGTGGGAGGGGTTGTATATGCTCAAACCACGCCTGTAGTTTCGGTGCAGAAGTCGTTCAATATTCCAGCGCAATCCCTGACGGAAGCCTTGATGCAGTTTGGTCAGCAATCGGGACTTCAGGTATCTTCCGGCTCCGGTCTGGTTGAGGGGGGCACGAGCAGTGCAGTGTCAGGATATCACAGTCTAGTTAGTGCATTGGACCAGTTGCTGGCAGATACGGGTCTGACTTACCGTGTCTCAGGCTCTACGGTAATATTGGAACGGGTGCCTCAGTCTTCTGATGGTTCTGTTCGCCGTTTGGCACCAGTCAGTGTGGGAAGTTCCGACGGGGGGACCACGGAAGGTACGGGGTCTTATACCACCCGTGCGATGAGGTCCGCGACGGGACTTAATCTTTCCATTCGGGATACGCCCCAGTCCGTCAGCGTTTTGACCAGGCAACAAATGGATGATTACGGTATCAATAGCTTGCATGATGCCATCACCAGCATTACGGGTTTAAATTCGGTGCAGGGCAATTTTACCGGCGATTCTGCGTCTTTTATGGCGCGGGGTTTCAGTTTGGAGTCTATTCTAATTGATGGCATGGCTGTGGGGATTGGGGGGTCCGGAAGTTATAACGGCGCGACGGCGGACATGGCAATCTATGACCGGGTTGAGGTCTTGCGTGGCGCCAACGGTTTGATGCAGGGATCGGGTTCACCTTCTGCATCAGTGAATCTCATTCGCAAACGGCCGACGTCTGAACGTCAAGTCAGGGTTGAGGCTTCTGTCGGTAGCTGGAATAATCTTCGTCTTGATGCTGATGTCGGTGGGGCGCTGAATGACAGTGGTTCATTACGTGGACGTCTGGTGACCGCATTGGAGGACAAGGACAGCTTCATTGATGTTCTCAATACAAAGACACTATTAACATATGGCGTAATCGAAGCTGACCTGACGCCGGATACCACGCTCACCATTGGCGGTTCATGGCGGGACAGAAATGGAACAGGAACCAACAATGGTTTGCCAAGCCATGCGGATGGGTCGGCCCTGCATTTGCCGCGTTCAACCTATCTTGGGTATGATTTTGATTATGAGGATACGGTCAATCGTGGCGCGTTTGTTGAATTGCAGCAAGCATTGGGTTCTGAATGGCAAATGACATTAGCCGGACAATTGCAGAATATGGATGCGGATTATGTCGAGACCACGGCCTGGAGAAGTAGTACAGGTGAACTGCGGATTGCTTCAAGTACGTATGATTATTATAACCACGGTAAAACTTTATCGGCGCGGGCATCGGGCCCCTTCACCTTGTTTGGTCGTAATCATGAATTGGTTGTTGGAGCCAATTGGCGTCAGCAAAAATTTGGCGGTGAGGGCGGTTGGGACCCGACGACTTGGTCAGATACTGGTGGTGTCGTTCAAGACCCTTTTAATTGGGATCCGACAGCCCATAGCCTGGCGTATATTGATACGACGCTGTGGGACTGGGCCTTCAACGCGCGGGAATTTGGCCTGCATTCAACGGTTAAATTAAATCCAACAGATGCGATCTCTGTGATTCTCGGGGGCCGTATAAGCTTCTATAAATATACAAGTTCACGTGACGTCGAGGGCTTTACATTGAATGGTAATTTCACGCCTTATGCTGGTGTGACATGGCGTTTCGATGATAATCATAGCCTTTACGGTAGCTTCACCCAAATATTTGAACCGCAAAGTCGTATCGACAAGAAGGGCGATCAATTGCCACCTATTACAGGGAGCAATTATGAAGTCGGCTTTAAGGGGGAATATTTTGAGGAGAGATTGAACTTTAGTGCGTCTCTTTTCCTTATTCGTCAGCGTAATCGTCCTATTGATGACCTGAGCAGTATGAACCCTTGTCCGGGTACGACTTCCGGATATTGCCAACGTGCCTCGGGGGAGGTGGAAAGCAAAGGAGTCGAGCTGGAATTGTCGGGTCAAATGACCGAAGGCTGGAACATTGTTGCAGGCTACAGTTACACGCATGCGGAATACCGAAAAGATCCGGATCTGGATCTGATCGGCACACGTTTTGACAGCAGTATGCCGGAACATCAGTTTAATCTTTCCACCAACTATAATTTCTCTGGATCATTGGAGGGGTGTAACCTTGGTGGCTCATTGCGTTATCAAAGCTGGATGGGTCAAGGGGCATGGGGAGGATATTATAATTATCTCGAAAGCCAGCCTGCTTATGCCATCGTGGGATTATTCACCGGCTACCGTGTGAATGAGACATGGCGTGCGACAGTTAATGTCGATAATATTCTTGATAAAACCTATTATGCGGGGCTTGGCTGGGGAGAGAGCTCCCGAAACTATGGTGAGCCACGTAGCGTCATGTTCAAGGTAAAAGGCAACTTCTAAGAAATGTGAAGAGGGTATGCTGATGGTTTTTTCAGTGTGGCCTCTTCTTGCATATTTTTGGCATGAGGTACCTTACCCACATGACTTCGTCCTACATTTTGATAGGGGTAACGTCTGTAAATATTGTTGGCTGAAAATTTCTTAGGCGGTGAAACAGCCTGTGGTTTCATCGTCCATTCCGTTAGGTATTTTTATGGATCGGCATTTTTATCCTGCTTGGGAAAACGGGTTCAGAAAAGTTCGTCTCAGTTTTTTTTGAAAAATAGGGGCGCCTCACTCGTCTATTAGAATATATTTATGTTCTTGCGACGCATTTGCATTAAAGTATCTCCTATATGGAAGAATGAATAAGAAAATGGTGGAAAATATGAAGAAAGCCCTGTGTTGAAACAAGTAACATTATCTTACCGCCTCGCTGTTGCATCACGGGTTGTTGCAGCAGTGATGGGTAGCTATTGTCTTGCCACGATGGCGACGCTGGTTCTGACCTATGCTTTGCCGGCGGGGCGGGCGCAGGGGTTGTTGATGGGTATGATGCTAAGTTTTTCTATTTATGCAGCCGCTATCGTTTGGGTGTTTTCCGTCCGTACGGCCATGTATGCATGGGGTGGGCTTCTGGCGATTACAATAGCGCTCGGATGTGTTTATATTCTGATCCGCCCGGGGGCGATGACATGAAAGAAGGTTTTCGTCAGTCTATGGCATGGTTCCATACATGGGTGGGGTTGCTGGCTGGTTGGCTGTTGTTTTTTACCTTTCTCACCGGCACGCTGGGTTATGTCAATTACGAAATAGATCGCTGGATGAAGCCGGAAAAGCCGCTGAGCTTGGCACCTCTTTCACCAAAAGAGCTTTTGCCTTTGGCACTATCAAGGCTGACGGCACAGGCGGCGGAGGCAAAGTTTTGGCGTATTAGTTTTCCCGGTGGACGTATGAATGATGAACTGGAAATCGGCTGGGAGGCATCACCGGAACCGGGGGAAGAGTTCGGCAAGTTTACGCGTGAGACACTTGACCCAGTAACCGGTATGCCAATCGAGGATGACGCTGTTCGCAAGACGGGGGGCGGGGACCTGTTGTATAGTATGCATTACCGTTTGCACTATATGCCGGCGACTACAGCTTATATCATCGTTGGGGTTTGTGCGATGTTTATGCTCATGGCAATTATCAGCGGAATTATTATTCATAAGAAGATTTTCAAGGATTTGTTGACCTTCCGACCAGGTAAAGGCCAGCGCAGTTGGCTGGACGGACATAACGTTTTAAGCGTCACGGCTCTACCGTTTCATTTGATGATTACTTACAGCGGTTTGATATATTTGATGTTTACCTACATGCCGTTTGGCCCGGAAATTATTTATGGTGCGGATAATCGGGATCTTTTTTTCGAAGAGGCTTTTGAAAATACGAGATCGGATTCGGCCAAAGTTATGTCGATGGCGAAAACAGCACCGCTTATGCCCATGTTAGTGAAGGCCGAGGCCCATTGGGGAAAGGGTAATATTTCTACTATCAATATTAACAATCCGGGCCGAGCCAATGCAAAGGTAACTTTTTTTCCGCGTCATAGCGAAATGATTACCCAGGACGGGCTGGGTTTTGATGGGGTAAGCGGTCAGATTGTTGAAGGTGCCGGGACAAAGTATGCAACGCAAACAAATGAGGTGTTAATTGGTCTTCATGAAGGCCTGTTTGCCGGGCCTGTGTTGCGGGTGCTTTATGTTTTATCAGGGCTGGGAGGGACGGCAATGATCGGGACAGGTCTATTGTTATGGTCAACTAAACGCAGGGCTAAACTGGCTAAGTCAGGTAAAAGTCATTTTGGTGTTGCTATAGTAGACCGACTTAATCTTGGCACTATCGTTGGCTTGCCCATTGCCATTGCGGCGTATTTCTGGGCCAACCGTTTGATCCCGGCTTCTATGGAAGGGCGGGCAGATTGGGAGGCTCATGCCATGTTTATCACATGGGCGGCCATGTTTGTTTATCCCGTCTGGCGACCTCTTGACCGGGCATGGGCGGAGATGCTTGTCTTCGCCGCAGGGGCCTATGCGCTGTTACCCATAGTTAATTTCTTTACGACCGATCGTCACCTTGGCATTACGATTGCCCATGGTGACTGGGTGCTTGCGGGATTTGACCTGACGGTGTTTGCGATTGGGTTGGTTTTTGCCCTGTTAGGCGTGAAGTCATACAGAAAAATTATCGTCACTATGCCGGTTCCCCTTCTTGACATTGAAAAGGGGTTTGCGGTTTTTTCTACACATATTTCTAATGAGAAGGATATTTCCGATGTTTAAAATTTCAATATTTAAAGCTGTTCTATTAACATTTTCCCTCGCGTCATTCGGTGCGTCGGCCAACGCCCATGAAATCAGGCTTGAACGGGACGGCGCAGGACCAGTACGGATTTATATGGGGCCAGCGGAAGGCCCCCACCCTGATCACGGCAAGGAAATTGACAAGGTGAAAAATGTTAAAGTCTTTATGCAGGATCAGACTAAAACCGTGACCTTGGCTCAAAAGAAGGATCATTTTGAAGCGATGGTTAAGGAGGGCGGTGATGTGCGTCTGTTCAGTGATCAGATATGGTTACCGTGGAAGAATAACGATGGTCAGATGCAGGGGGCCATTTTTCAGGCGCGTGTTGGCCGAAGTGAGGTTAAATCTTTCCTTGACCTAGAGCTGGTGCCGGTATCGTCAGACAGCAATATTTTTACGGTGACTTATAAAGGACAACCTTTGGCGGATAATCATGTCATGGTGGTGTCCCCGGATAAATGGCAGAAAACATTTGAGAGTGATTCGAATGGGCGTATTGTCATCCCCATGACAAAGAAAGGGCGGTTCATTCTGATTAGTCACCATGATGTGGCTGAAAAACGGGAAATTACAGGCCAGAAGGTGGAAAAACTGACCTATATTTCCACGTTAAGCTTTGTCGCAGAATGATATTACTATCCTTCATTCTAACATTGATCGGTTGCACGGTACTCTGTCTGGCGATGGCACGACATCATCGTCAGATATGGAACCGTGCGCCGGACAGGCGAACCGCGTTTTTTCTGCGGTTTGTTGGGGGAGGCCTTATGACAAGTGCTGTCGTGATCTGCATGGAGAGTACGGGCTGGGTTTTTGGGCTTGTCACATGGTTGGGTATCTTTACGGCAAGTACAATTCTGCTGGTTTTCCTGCTGCCTTACGCTGCGGTTAGAGTCGTGGTGAAAAGCTTATGACATTAATGATGTTGTTGGAGAATAAGGGCTTAACACCCTGTCCTAATTTCTGGGACCACCTCAAATCACAATGACGGACGAGCATGAGGGATTGCGCCGGAAGACAGAGCCAGAAGTATAAAATTTCTTCGGAAACCTGTCCTGACATTTTTTCATAGCCTAACTATTTGTAATGATTAGATTATTCTGTCAATACCCTAACCTATAGGTGTTTTCGTATTACTGCATTTGTTTCATAGTGATTTCCAACCTTTGAAATAGATGGATAATGAGCATGGCGGTCGTCGTCACCAAGCAAAACAGACACCAATATGGCGCGGAATTACAGCAAATGTATCGTCAGAGATACGACGTATTTGTTGAGCAGCTCCATTGGGATTTGCCCCATGCCATTGACGGCGTGGAATGTGACGAGTTTGATACGGACAATACGGTCTATCTGCTTTCACTGGACGGGGAGGGCAGTATCCAAGGCTCTTGTCGTCTAATTCCGACCCTGTACCCCCATTTAATATCTGAAATCTTTCCTCGTCTAATTGAAGGCGAGTTTCCCCGAGGGTGCCATATATGGGAAAGCTCCCGATCTTATATATTGGCTGAGCAGAGAGCCGAAGGCATCCTTGGGGAATTATTTTTGGCTATGCTGGAAATAGGATTGTTGCTGGAAATCCGGAAAATAACTTTTGTCAGCGACATGGGTTTTCTGTCAAGCTTACTTCATGCTGGCTGGGAGGTAGAGCTGTTGGGCATGCCCGAGACGAATGCCCGAGGCGAGGTTATCAGCGCCTCTTCGGTCAATGTAAATTTCAACACTTTGCATAATCTGCGTCAACATTACAGGATTTTTGGGTCTGTTTTGGATGATATGCCGGTTAATATTGCGGCGCGATTGAAAACGGCAAAACAGCGGGAGAACAGATTTGAGCATAGCCATCATGTGGGAGAAATCACTTATTTAGAAGGCACGACATGGGTTTCATATCCAGATTATCACATGTTGAGAGAGGGGTCATATATGGAAAGATTGATTAATGATGATTGTCATTCTGCGCCCCAAAGCCCCGTTAAGCCGGAAGGGAAAATATGACAGGAACGCCTTTATTTATAGCCCAAAAGTAATATCCCGTTTGGGGCGTTACAAAACTAATAATCCGTTTTACTTACTTCTAAAGTAATAGGCCGTTTGGGGCGTTACAAAACTAATAATCCGTT
>JAESRB010000011.1 GCA_016764855.1 Emcibacter sp. | reverse complement strand
GGCCCCGGCATATGGCGATATAAAATCTGCCCGGCACTATTCTGTATTTCCACAATACCATAAGGCTCAATGCCATAACCACCGTTGGCCACCACGCCGTAGGCCGCCGTTAGCTCCAGCAGAGAAACCTCCGACGTGCCCAGAGACAGAGAAGGTTCCCGCACCATCGGCGTTGTCAGACCGAGCCGCCGAGCCATTTCCATGACATTCTGACGATTAATCCGTTCCGATAACTTGACCGCTACCGTATTTAACGAAAGCGCAAAGGCTTCTCGTAACGTAACCTCCCCACGATATGTTCCGCTGTAGTTCTTGGGCTGCCAGCCCTCCAAAATAACAGGACTGTCCCGCATGATATCGTCCGGCGTCAGGCCCGCTTCCAATGCGGCCAGATAAATAAACAGCTTAAAGGCCGACCCCGGTTGCCGACGGGCCTGAGTCACGCGGTTAAACTGGCTTTTCCCGTAATCCGCCCCGCCAATCATCGCCCTGACCGCGCCGTCCATATCCAATGACACCAAAGCCGCCTGCCCCGCATTATGTGTCTCGCCTTCCTTATCCATTACCCTTTGCAGCGCCTTATTGGCCTTATCCTGCATATGGGGCATCAACGTCGTATAAATAATAATCGGGTCGGACACGGAACCGATTAATGTCGCGGTTTGTTCTATAATCCAATCCGTAAAATAGCGCCCGTCACCGCCGGTCTGTTTCTCAACAATATAAACGTTACGGCCCTTGGCAATATCCGCAGTAGATTGGGGGATAAAACCAGCCTCCACCATATTGTCCAGAACCTCTTCCATACGCCGGTAAGACCGCTCCAAATCCCTCAAGGGGGAATAAAGCGCCGGACCTTTAAGAATCCCCGCCAATATGGCCGATTCGCTCAAGGAAAGATGCGTCGCACTATGGCCAAAGATAGTCCGGGCTGCCGCATCAATACCAAAGGCGCCGGCCCCGAAATATACCCGGTTGAAATAAAAGGTCAGAATCTCTTCTTTACTGAAATTCAATTCCAACCAGTTGGAGAGCAATAATTCCTGAATTTTCCGTTTAATGGTCTTATCCGCCGACAGAAACAGGTTTTTCGCCAATTGCTGACTTATGGTGCTGCCGCCTTCGGCCACATAACCACTGGAGATATTCTTGATCAGCGCCCGGCCCATTCCGCGAAGGTCAACGCCAAAATGTTCAAAGAAACGCCGGTCTTCTGTGGCAATGACCGCCTGAACCAACGTTGGTGGCAATTCATCATAATCCAGCCAATTACCATAAACATCCCCATATGAGGCCAGCAATCCGCCATCACGATCCATGACCATCACCGTTGACCGTCCAGCTTTCAGCTTGATATTAGAAATACTCGGCAAATCATGCGCGTAATAGATAACCACAGGCACCAATAATATAAACAACCAGATCAGCCCGACCAAGGCCCGATAGATCAGCTTGCTAAATCCGCTGCGGGGGATTTTTTCCGCACTAACATGCGCAATATTCTTGCGACGGCTTTGGCTTTTCTTACCAGAGCCTTTCTTTTGAGAAGCTGCCTTTTCTTTAGCGCTAGCTTTGCCCCCAGTTCCCCGCTTGCCGTAGGTTTTCTTGGCGGATTTCTTCTCCGGTACTTTATGCGGGCCTTTTGCCCTGTTGCCCTGTTCTTTGGGTCCACGCGTCATATTCACTCCTCAGCCCGCCTGAAGTGACCATAAAATATCACTCCTCATAAGACAACCACTACCGCCTATAAACTTCGGCCTTGACATTAGTTACATATGAAACTATTATAGCTTCATATCTTAAATGATAACCTTTGAATATGGAGCCCCTGACAATGACATTGATGAGAATTCACCACGTGGCTTACCGCTGTATGGACGCCAAAACAACTGTCGAATTTTACCAGAAATATCTGGATATGGACTTCGTACTGGCCATATCCGAAGACAAAGTTCCCTCAACGGGTGAGCCTGATCCTTATATGCATCTGTTTCTGGATGCGGGTGCCGGTAATGTTCTGGCTTTCTTTGAAATCCCCAATTCTCCTGAAATGACTTGGGACCCCAACACGCCGGATTGGGTACAGCATATTGCTTTTAAAGTCGAAGACGAAGCAACCGCGCTCAAGGTTAAAGCCAAACTGGAAGCCGATGGCATCGAAGTGATCGGCCCGACAAACCACCATATCTTCCAATCCATATATTTCCGCGACCCGGATGGTCATCGTCTGGAGCTGGCCTATGATACCGCAACCCCGGAAGAGATGGAAAAGCTGCATGACATTGCGCCACAAATGTTAATCGATTGGACAAAGAGCAAAAAAACCTTAAAGCATGCCGCTTGGTTACATGAAGAAGAGTTCAAAAAGGATTCTTAACTCTTAAAGCCATCACGGCGTCATACGATGCATTTGTAAATATATCATGTCGGAGCCATATATTTTGCTCCGACTTTTTCTCCTTTCTCCATTCTCATATCCTGATAAATCCCCCACCTTCCCGTCAAAGAACATACTGTTACCGTAAAACAAGCTTTTACGCACGGAAACTCCTGTGATTATATTACGCGACTTTCTCAGAATATGTTCCCGCATTACAAATGTCTTCCCTAAAACAGATCTGATAAATTAGCCTTTATTTCCGCTAAATTTCACTCTTTATTAAACGATAATAAGAATCATTATTAAAGTTATTGCAATTAATAATGATTCGTAATAAAAGCATAATATCCGAAAGAGCAATAATGCGCGTTCGAGATAATCAGCTCGAAATTTTATGACGGCTAAATTATAGAAAAGGGTAAACCATGGAGAAGGGAAAACAAATGTCCTCAAGAAAAATTCCGCAAACATTACGAAATGCGGTCTTCAAAACAGCAAAAAAAGGTGGCACAGGGCTATTATCAGTCGCCTTGCTTTCAACAGCGTCTCTGGCAGCAGATCGTCTTACGTATGATTCCTCCGACAAGGACATAGAAGAAGTGATTGTTGAGGGCCGAAAGGCTGCGAGCAACCCATATGCGGACCCCATGGCACCTTTCAAGGTTGATCGCCCGTCCTCCTCAAAATTAAGC
>JAESRB010000121.1 GCA_016764855.1 Emcibacter sp. | reverse complement strand
GGGAAATTTTATTTCCAATAATATTTATTGACTATTCAATAATATTTACATATACATTAATTATGTTGAACATCAACGTATTTATAATTAATTTACTGTAATAAATTGTATGGGTCGAATAGAATTTCTACGGATATTGTTTGGTAAATGATTATACTAATGCATATAATGGTGTTAAATACGGGTATAAATTTATTGCATGTTATCGGGGTTTTTACTCGTATATATGGCATGAGTGCGCGAGGACAAAAATGACGAATTCAGATTTTTTAAAGGCAGAAAATCCAAAAAAGGAAAAGGCTAAACGTAGTCGTGGACGTCCTAAGGGTACTGTGAGCGCGGATGATGTTTATACGCGGAAAAATATTTTAGATGCTGCTTTAAAGACATTTAGTGTGCATGGATATGAGGGGGGATCTATTGCAAAAATAGCACGATTGCATAGGGTTTCACCGCCTCTGATACATTATTATTTTAAAGATAAAGAAGAATTATGGCGGGCGGCAATTAATCACGGCATTGGCAATATGATTGAGGAATTGCAAGAGATTATCAGTCATCTTTCAGAAGTAGATTCTCTCAATAGGTTGAAGTTCTTTGTCAGGCGGTTCATCGCGTTAATTGCAGAGAGGCCTGATGTATTCAGTCTAATTATTAGAGAGAGTGAGATTACGGGGCCAAGGCTTGATTGGCTTTCTAAGAACTACCTGAATCCGTTATATTCTGTTGTTCTGGGCCTGGTAGAAGATGCGCAGGAAGAAGGGGTAATAAAAAATTCGGCACCTTCATATCATATCGTCCAGGTTATAATGGGGGCTTGTTATCACTTTATCTCAAGCCGCAATCGTATGATGGCAGTGTATGGTATAGATACGCATAGCCGTGAAATGCGCGAGTAACATGCCAATTTGGTCATTGATACCTTGTTTAACGGCCTGCAAGTTTAGAATTCTTTACCTTTTGCTTTATTAGAGCAGAAGAAAATCATCGTACTTAGAAATTTTTTATATGTTTGAAGGAAGTTCCCCTTTGTAGTGGGGGGGGCTTTCTTAAGGCAGGTTTTTTATGGATTTCTGCTGGTGGATTAGTTGCTGATATGGGACGGAATTCGGCAAATATGAAAGAATAATCATATAAAATCCTCTTATCTAACATGACATCAAAAAATATATTGATTAATTCATAAATTTTATTTACGGTATAGAAAATTAATTATCAAGTTACTCTTTTTAATTCAGAATAATTTGAAAATTTGTCTAATTCAGGAGAAAGAAGTGCCTTCACAAACGTCACAACAATTGATGCAAGAATTACGTATTGGAAATCTGTTAACGGAGTTTTGTTGGCTGATTGATCGGGAGAGGTTTGAAGAAGCCGCGCATCTATATACCGAAGATGCCGTTATTGAAACGCCGATGTTCAAAGTCTGTGGGAAAAAAGAAATTGTTGAGGGGCTTTTGGCTCAGCGCAAAAATGGTGACTTGGTCACACGTCATTCATGGGAAAATTTACGTATTGAGCATCTGTCAGAAGATAAGGTTCGGGCCTATTCCAATGCGACGACTTATTCAGGGCAGGGAGAAGTGCCCTTAAAAAAGACCGATATTATGGTCGGTGCTGCGGAGGACCTCCTTGTTCTCGTAGAGGGAGAGTGGCGGTTTTCGCACCGGAAGTTAAATGTGCTCTGTAGAGGCCAAGCCGTTTCAAATGTTGAATGATGAATTTCAATCATTGTATTAGTTTATAGCCAGTTTATAGGATGTAATAGAAATTGAAAATACTTACCATATGCGGTTCTCTGAGACGCGAATCTTATAATCAGATGCTCTTAAGTAGTCTTTCTCAATATGCGCCTAAAGATTGGGTTTTTAAGCAATCAATTTCTATTGGAGAATTGCCCCATTACAACGAGGATATTGATACGGCGACGCCGCCTAGCTCTGTTGACCAATTTCGGAAAGAGATTGAAGAAGCAGATGCTCTTTATTGGGCAATGCCAGAATTCAATCACTCTATCCCGGGTGTGTTAAAAAACGCCTTGGACTGGGCAACGCATCCCTTGAATGAGGCGGCTCTTCTGGGCAGGGTGATTGCAGTGAGTGTGGTGACGCAAGGTCGCGGGGGTTATCGGGGGATGTCTGACCTATCAAGAGTGTTGAGGGACCTTGGAAATTTTGTTGTTCCGGCACCTGAGTTATGCATTCAATTTGCTCACGAGCATATATCACCTGAAGAAAATGGTCAGGTGAGTATTACGGACCCGGTTACTGAAAAATTACTAAAAATACAACTTCAGAACTTGGAATATGCTGTGCGCCATAGAATGGGCCATCATGCCGGAATGTGCTGGAAGAATTTCTTCGAAAATATGGCGACGCTTTAATGGTTCTTTCTTCAAAAAAGAGAATAGCTTTCTTAGGTATGGGCCTTATGGGGGCGCCTATGGCAAAAAGATTGTTGAATGCGGGCTATGACTTGGCCGTATGGAACCGATCAAAAGCGAAGACTGTCTCTTTAGAAAAAGCTGGGGCAAGGGTTTCGGATACGCCAGGTCAGACGGTGGCGGGCGCTGATATTGTCATGTTATGCCTTACGGATTCTGTCGCTGTCCAGGCTGTTGTCTTTGGTAATAATGGCGTACTCGAAGGGATTTCATCGGATGCTGTTGTTATTGATTTTTCAACAATAGGGCCAGAGCGTGCCAAGTTTTTTGCGGATAAGGTTCATCGGACAAGGGGTGTGCTTTGGATAGATGCGCCAGTGTCTGGCGGCGTTGCGGGCGCAGATTCCGGTGAGCTAATTGTCTTTGCAAGCGGGGATATAGGCATCGTTGATGGGGTGCGAAAGACGCTGTCTGTACTGGCTCAAAAAGTGACGTATGTGGGTGATGTTGGTGCGGGGCAGGCAACAAAGCTGTGTAACCAGCTTATTGTTGCGTCAACGCTTGTCGCGATATCCGAGGCGATTAACCTTGGCCGTGTTTTAGGCGTTCAATTGGAGAAATTACCGGATGCTTTGACGGGGGGCTTTGCAGATTCTCCCCCTTTGCAGATATTTGGCCGACGCATGGCCTCTAATATTGTTGAGCCGAAAATAGGTGAAATTGGGGTCATGAGAAAAGACGTTTTGGCCATCTGTGAGGTTGCTGAAGCTAACGAAATTATTTTACCTCTCCTTCAGACCGTCGCTGGTTTTTATCAAAAAGCCGCTGACGCTGGCATAGCGGGCGAGGATATTTCCGCTCTTATGAAGCTTTATAAATAGATATTTTTTAAGATTAGGGATGCAATGAAAACGGATAAAACGGGCAAGAAGATGCCTTCGAATATAGTTACTGAAGGTATTGATAGAGCTCCTCACAGAGCATTTATGAGAGCGATGGGTCATGATCAAAAGGCAATAGCACAGCCTTTTGCCGGTGTTGTATCCACAGGTGCATCTGTGACGCCCTGTTCCATGTCGTTGGCGCCACAGGTTGCGGCAGCCGTAAAGGGGCTGGCTTCAGCAGGAGTGACGCCATTTGAATTTTCGACGATTACGGTCGCGGATAGCATGTCCATGAACCATGAGGGGATGAAGTTTAGTCTAGTCTCGCGGGAAATCATCGCAGATTCTGTGGAGGCTGTAACCTCTGCGCATGCCTATGATGGGCTTATTGGTTTTGCGGCATGCGATAAGACATTGCCGGGTATAATGATGGGGATGGTGCGGCTTGATTTGCCATCAATATTTGTTTACGGCGGCGCGGCTTTGCCGGGACGGTGGAAGGGAAAAGACATCGGCATCGTTGATGTCTATGAGGGGGTTGGTAGCGTTTATACGGGCGATATGACCGAAGAAGAATTGTTGTCCTTGGAAAAGGCGGCGGTGCCGACAGTCGGGTCATGTGCGGGGCAATTTACCGCAAATACTATGGCGATGGCCGCCGAGGCATTGGGACTGGCTTTGCCAAATTCTGCAATGATGCCGGCTGTGTCTTCTGCGCGGCTTGCTTTTGGTATGCAGGCTGGACGCCGGTTGGCAGAAATAATTAAGACTGGCGGCCCGACGGCAAGAGAATTAATTACAAGAGAAAGTCTTGAAAACGCGGCAGCGGCTGTCGCGGCAACGGGGGGGTCAACCAACGCTGCCTTGCATTTGCCTGCTATTGCCTATGAAGCAGGTATTTCTTTTACATTGGATGATATTTCAAAGGTTTTTGATCGCACGCCATTATTGGCAGACCTTAAACCGGGTGGCCGTTATTGGGCAAGGGATCTTCATGAGGTGGGAGGCGTTCCGACTGTCTTGCGGGCCTTGTTGGAAGCTGGGGCTTTACATGAAAATTGTCCGACCGTGGATGGTCGAACCATTGGAGAAATTGCAAGGTCTGCAAAAGCACCTGATGGTGAGGTTGTTCGTTTTGCGGATAAGCCGATTGCGCCAACTGGTGGTGTGATTGTGCTTAAAGGGTCTTTGGCACCAGAAGGTGCCCTTTTGAAAGTTGCGGGTTTAAAGAAATTGACACATGAGGGACCGGCCAGAGTTTTTGATAGTGAAGAGGCAGCGGTGGAAGCTGTGCGTGCCCGCCGTTATCAAGAGGGTGATGTTCTGATTATTCGTAATGAAGGCCCGAAGGGAGGGCCTGGTATGCGGGAGATGCTGGGCGTTACGGCGCTTATTTATGGTCAGGGTATGGGCGAGAAGGTCGCCTTGATCACTGATGGGCGTTTTTCTGGAGCGACGAGAGGAATGTGTATTGGCCATGTGGGACCGGAGGCTGTTTTGGCTGGCCCGTTAGGGCTGGTGAAGGATGGGGATGTCATCCGTATAGATGCCGGTCAGAGAACGCTGGATTTAATAGTATCAGAAGCGGAAATGAATGCGCGTGAGAAGCAGGAGAGGAAGGTAGATCGGGGAAAATTATCCCCGACCTTATCAAAATATGCCCGTCTGGTTGGGCCGGCATACCTTGGTGCTTTAACGCATTGAAGAATTACATTTTGTCGAGAATATGTAATGTAGGAAATGCTAATATTTCGGTGAATTTAGAAGTTCTTGTGAGAGGACTGATGAGCTGAACTTGTGATGCATTTAAATAAAACACTGGGAGAAAAAAATGAAAATATCGACTAATTTCTTAGTAGCATTAGCGACGACAACATCTTTGTTGTCGATATCTTTAACGCCTGCTTCATTGGCACAGGAAAATGAAGACGGGAACCAGATTATTGCATTGGACGAGATTACTGTAACGGCCTCACGGCGTTCGGAATCTCTGACTGATGTGGCGATATCTGTCTCTGCATTTACAGGCGATTTTATGGAAAAACGCGGGTTAAATGAGGTTCAGGATCTGGCGGAATTTACACCGAGCCTTCAGATTTTTTCTGAGCAGGTCAATACAGAATTATACATGATCAGAGGAATCGGTCGTGCAAACGAAGATTTGTCTTCTGACTCTGGTGTTGCGGTATATATCAATGATGTTTATGTACCACGTCAGGGGGCGGCAAATGCGGCTTTGTTTGATGTGGAGCGTGTGGAGGTCTTGCGTGGTCCTCAGGGAACATTATATGGTAAAAATGCCATTGGCGGTGTGATAAATATTGTTACGCGTCAGCCTTCAAATGAAGCCACTGCCTCTGTCCAGTTGGATTTTGGCAGTCAGAATCTTCAGAAGATCACCGCATCTGCTAGTGGTCCTATTATTGAGGATAAGGTGTTCTTTGGTCTTGCGGGGCTTTCCAAGTCTAAGAATGGTGCCTATACGAATTTGGTGGATGGAAAAACAGCTAACAATACGGATGTTGAAGCCGTTAGGGCAACTTTGCGCGCGACGCCAACGGATAACTTAACGCTTTCTGCAATTGTAGATTTCTCTGACTCTCAGCAAGACGGCGTTATTAAAAGTGTTATCGTGGATGAGCCGGGCGCTCTTTATGTGTTTAAAGACTTTCTTGTAGTTGACGGTTTTCCAACTCAGGAAACAGATATTCGTTCTGGCAGTGTGGATACATTTGGAGAGCAAGGTGTTCGCCAATGGGGCGCTGTGTTCCGTATGGATTATGATATGGATAGCGGAAGCATTTCATCCATTACGGGATACCGTACGGAAAAAAGCCATAATATAGAAGATGTGGACCGGACAGCGCAAAGGTCTTTGACGCAGGGTGGCGATCAGGATACGGAGTCATTCAGTCAAGAAATTCGCTTTGTTTCTGCTGATGACGGTGGTCTGTCTATGAATGGGAAATTCCATTTTACGAGTGGTGTTTATTATTTCCACGAGACGGGTCAAAGAAGTCATCAAATTTATTTGAACGGGCGCATTCCCTCCAGTCAGCCTGGCGATGCCGATGATCCAAATGAGGGCCTAATCGGGCCGGGGTCACCGGATTTTCAGAATAGCACAGCATTTTTCTTACAGGATATTTCAACGGATAGTTTTGCTGTTTTTGGTGAGGCAACATATGACCTTTCAGATGCGCTAAGCTTGACATTGGGCGGACGTTATACAACGGAAACGAAAGATTTCAGTGTTAACGTCTTTTCTCGAGCAGAAATTGACGGGGGAGATCCTTTTTCCTTATTCTTGCCAGGAGGTGACTTTACGGCAAGCAATAGCCAAAGCTGGTCAGAATTTACGCCAAAGGCGACAATGAAATATGACTTTACTGATGATGCCAACGTGTATTTCACATATTCCCGCGGTTTCAAAAGTGGCGGCTTTAACGGGCAGGTTGATAACCCAGACGGTCTGACACCTTTCGATCCTGAGATAGCAGACAACTTTGAATTGGGACTCAAGGGTGTGTTATTTGATAATCGGTTACGTTTTGGCGTTAATATATTTCAGGTCAACTTTAATAACCTTCAAGTCGCCGGTACGACTGCGGAAGGTTTGATCATCACAAGTAATGCGGCAGATGCGCGTATTCGTGGCGTCGAGCTGGATTTCTTTACCAGAGTGACAGAAGGTTTCACGCTAAGTGGTGGTGCTTCACTTCTTGAGGCAGAGTTCAGAGATTGGACCAAAGAAGAATTTGATCCAACAGTTGTAGGTGGCCCTCCTTTTGTTCTCGTAGATAAAAGTGGTGACCGTTTGGATGATACGCCAAAATACTCTTTCTTCTTAGGGGCTGATTATGAGTGGTCTTTCAATAGTGGGGACAGTTTGACGCTAGGTATGGACTTTATTGCCAAGGGTGACACGGTAACCAATGAAAATACACGTCATGCTAACGCTTATCAGGTTCTGAATGGTCGTTTGGACTGGCGTACCTCAAGTGATTGGTTGTTTAGCTTCTGGGTAAAAAATATCACGGATGAAGTATATTACCGTGGAGGTGGTCCGGTTCCTGACCTTAATAAATTTGTTACACGTGTTGGTCTTGTTTCTGATCCAAGGACCTTTGGTTTTACAATTAAAAAGTCATTTGGTGGCTGATATAAAGGAGAATTCAATTATGGTTAATACAGCAAGAACGCTTGACGATAATTTTTCTAAAGATTTGAAACCTTCAAAGCTTGCCCATGTTGTCATTAGAACGCCTCGTTATGATGAGAGCAGGGCATGGTGGGCAAAAGTTTTAAATGCGCACCCGGCTTATGAGAATGAGCAATTATGCTTTATGACCTATGATGATGAGCATCATCGTATTGGTATTATCAGCGTGCCGGACCTTGGGCCGATCGCCCCAAACAATGCTGGTATGGAGCATGTTTCATTTACGTATGATACGCTTGGAGAGCTTTTGGCCACATATCGAAGGCTTGCATTAGAAGGCATTAAGCCGTTTTGGTGTATTAACCACGGGCCTACAATATCTATGTATTTCCGGGATCCTGACGAAAATAAGGTGGAATTACAGTATGATGTTTTTCCAACGCCACAGGAAGTTCAAGAGTTTTTCGATTCAGGAAAATATGAAGAAAACTTTATGGGTATCATCTTTGATCCAGATGAAATGTGTGAAAGATACTTGAGTGGTGAAAAACTAGAAGATCTCGTCGTCCGGCCTCTGTTGCCGGAGGGGATGGGGCCTTGGGATATGCACCGGCCTTAATATTTTGATGCAAAGAGCCTCTATCTTGGAGGCTCTTTGTCATTAAATGCATTATCAATATCAGATATAATTTTTCAGGCTAGTTCTATAAATTCTGTTGATTAAAATTCTTCAATTCTAATTTTGGTCTTTTTCATTTGTATGTAGGGTGTCTTTTCAAGGCACTTTACGGACTGTCCTTTTTTGGTTTTTTGACCAGTAATTATATCGTGTAAATATATAAGGAAAGTTCATCATGAAACTCCCCGCTAGTGACCTCAATCGTGTCTTAAATGAGGCCAAGCTGAAGTCTTTTCAAATTCGTGTTATCGCCATTTGCTTAGTTATCGCTATCTTGGATGGCTTTGATACGCAGTCTATTGCTTTTGTCGCGCCAGTTCTGAAATCGACATGGATGATAGCTCCTGAGAAATTGGGACTCTTATTTGGTTCCAGTCTTTTTGGTACAATGCTTGGGGCTTTGGGGCTTGGTGCATTGGCAGACCATGTCGGACGCAAGACGGTAATTGTTTTTTCCATGCTTGTTTTTGGCATAATGTCCATGCTGTGTGCCACTGCCGTAAATGTTGAGCAATTGATGTTGTATCGGTTTATTACCGGAATAGGCTTAGGGGGCGTTATTCCAAACCTTATTGCTTTAACGTCGGAATATTCCCCGACCCGTGTGCGAACAACGGCCATAACGATTACATTTTGCGGTTTTCCGCTTGGAGCTGTTATCGGTGGTATAGCAAGTGCTCAGATTATACCGAGTTATGGCTGGGAGTGGGTTTTTATTGCGGGTGGGTTGCTCCCCTTGATGATGATGCCGATAATTCTACTTTGGCTACCTGAATCTGTTCGTTTTCTGGCTGTTAAAAAATCAGCAACAGAGAAGGTTGAGAGAATTTTGAAGCAGATTGATCCATTGGTGGATTTTTCAAAAATTACTTGGGATGTTTTGGATGATGGAAATGCCTCTTCAGATAAGAAAAAACATTCAGGAAATCATATTAAAGGGCTCTTTATGGATGGTAGAGCAACATGGACCCTATTGTTATGGGTTGTGATTGCGATGAGCTTATTGTTGATTTATTTTCTGATAAACTGGATTCCGACAACTTTATCGGACGCGGGATTGTCCCATAAGCAGGCCGTTATGGGCATTGTTATTCTTAATATCGGGGCTATTTTGGGAAGTCTTGTTGTAAGTCGTATAAGTGATCGGCGTAGCCCATTTAAACCAACGATTATTGGTTATATTATTGGTGTCTTCCTTATTCCGGTTATTGGGATTAGTGCCGATAACCCTCCGGTCGTCATGACAGTTATCTTTTTTGTCGGTTTTTTCACTATCGGCGCGCAAATGACCTTGGCAGCTTTGTCGGCACGTTATTATCCGCCACATATGATGAGTACAGGTGTTGGATGGGGTATGGGGATTGGTCGTATAGGATCGGCTCTGGGGCCAGTTCTTGGTGGTGCCTTAATCGCCTATGGTTTTGACCGTGTTCTTCTTTTTGGTGTTGCTGCGTTGCCTGCTTTAATTGTTGCCGTTACGCTGATTGTAATGTCATTTAATACTCCTCCGTTACAGAAGGAAACTGATCTGTAGTGATGTAGGCCGCAGCTAGAATTGTCGTTTATCAGTGGTCCCGTGGTCTTCTGATAAACGATATTTTTTTCGTATATTTTAGGGATTAATAAAGAGTTGGTAGAAAACCTATATTTTTAAGACCAATGAGATGCGTTCCAATGCTTCTAGTACTTCCTGAAAGTGGCTAGGGCCGACCAGACGCTTCAAGGTCTCTTCATGCTTCAATGCGCGTGCTTTCCAATGTTCGATTTTTGATCTGCCGGTGTCTGTTGCTTCAATAGTATAGTTGCGTTTGTCGGCCAATCCCCGCGCGCGAGTAATGAAATTGAGTTTCTCTAATGTGGCAAGGGTACTTGTGAGTGTAGAGCGATCACGCCGTACCGCTTGGCTGAGTGTCTTTTGATTAATGCCGGGATTTTCGGCGATTACCGCTAGAATAGCCATAAAGCGAAACTTTAAATCTTCGCCGTCGGTTGGGTGAGCGAGTACCTCAAAAGAGGCCTCGCTTGCGCGGCGTAAGGCGAATGCCATGGTTTGCTCAAGCCAGCCATAGTTTATTTTATCTTCTGCAGGCGTGATCATTTTATGATCCGTACTGTTGTTTTTCATCTTTACCTTTACCTTATCTCATGTATCGTTTAGCACGGCAGGGCTGTGACGCGCATGGGAAGCGCCCTAATAATAAGGTGTTTCTCTTGCACGTGACGGGCAGTGTAGCCGGATTGGCGGATGAAACCAATAAATATTATCTTGCTCTTATTGGGCGTACCCTTGATTATAGGTCTAATATTTTTTGCTTTATATATGGGTTGTATTGCCTCCTATATTTTTAGAATTAGGACGATGCGTTCCATGGCTTCCAAGACTTCCTCAAAGTGGCTGGGGCCAACTAAACGCTTTAAGATTTTTTCATGCTCTAGGGCGCGGGCCTTCCAACGTTTTATTTCCGATTGACCAATGTCTGTGATTGCGATGGTGTAGCTGCGTTTATCGGCTGATCCACGTTCACGGGTAATAAATTTTAGTCCTTCTAGGGTTGTGAGGGTTGCTGTAAGCGTGGAGCGGTCGCGTCGTATCGTCTGGCTGAGAATTTTTTGATTAATGCCCGGATTTTCAGATATGACGACTAAGATTGCTATAAAATGAAAATTGACATCTTTGCCGCCGGGCGGATGAGAAAGCACTTTAAAAGAGGCTTCGCTGGCACTGCGTAGGGCGAATGCCATCGTTTTATCAAGCCACCCATAGCTGATATTATCATCTGTGGGTGTGATGAGGTGGGTGATTGAATTTTTTTTCTTCGTCTTCATTTTTACTTTATCCATGGTTCTGTGTTGGTGCGTATAGGGCGGATTGCGCGTGTCTTTTTCTGACTTAAGATCCTTGAAAGAGGGTTGTCTTTAATTAAGTTGATAATAATACTAATTTAAATAAGGTTAATCCTTAAAATTTTGATGTATTTTAGCCATAATCTCGCATAAAACAAATAAATACTATCTTTTATTCTTGTGTTTTACACCTTTAAATAATAGGTTGGAGTCAATACCAATTCAGGAGGTGGGTTGGGTACAATATCAGTATAATTAATTAGGGAGTGGATAATGCTAAAAAGAACGACAAAAAGATCATATGCAGCGCGGGCTGTTAAGGGGACTCGTTTAATTCTTCTTGCTGGATTAGCGAGTGGTGTCAGTATGCCGAGCATGGCTCAGACTCAAAATCAGGACCAAGAGACGTCAAATCAAATCATGGGGCTGGATGAGGTCGTCGTGACGGCGCAACGCAGAGAGCAGAATATTCAAGATGTGGCTGTAGCCGTAACGGTGCTGCCTGGACAAGAGCTTCTTAAACGAGGTCTGCACGACATGCTTCAGCTTCAATATGCAACGCCTAGTCTTCAGGCGAATGCACGCTCATCCGCGCCGGGTATCTCGGATTTTTACATCCGTGGGGTCGGTACCGGCGTTTTCTCTAATGCGATTGAATATGATGTCTCAACGATCCTTGATGACGTTGTTCTTACCCGGCCACAATTTGCATCACTGCAATTTTTCGATGTCGATCGGGTTGAGGTGTTGCGCGGTCCACAGACAACGTTATTTGGTAAAAATGCGTCTGCGGGCGTGGTAAATGTTACCACGAAGCGTCCGAGCCTTGGTGAGTATGAGGTTAAAGCGCATTTCGAAGTTGCTGCGGTTAATTCACCAGGAACGGGCTTTAATGGTCGCTTAGAGGCGGTTGTAAATGCGCCTATCACAGATGATTCAGCCGTACGGGTAAGTGCATTTGGTATTTATCAGTCCGCTTTCGTGCATAATCCCAACCCGAATGCTCAGAGTGATTTTGCATTCCGCGAGGGGGGCATTAAGCTTAAGTATCTTTGGCAGCCAACTGAAAAGTTGCATGTTTATGTTATCGGTGACTATGCGCGGGAGAGCGGTGTGGCGACGGGGGCCTTCACGCTGAGGGAGCTCAATGTCTTTGCACCATTCCCGGCAGTGCTGGCACAAGCTAACGATGATCTTGGTATCGTTCCAGGCCCAGACAACCTTCAAAATGGTTCCAACGCTCCTTATGAATCGAATTTCAAGGTTGGTGGAGCTCAGATCGAAGTGGGTTATGATTGGGAGAATGGTTTTTCACTCAGTAATATCTTTGCGTGGCGTTTCTTCAAACTCGAGGCTACTGCTGACAGCGATTATACTTCGGTCAATTATTTCGATACTGTGGCCTCGCCGCTTGATGACCGTCAATTCACCAATGAAATCCGGTTGATCTCTCCGGCCGGTGGAGTAGTTGAGGGGCAGGGCGGTATATTCTTATATAGTGGCCGATATGGTCGTAAGAGCCACGCCTCTGCTAATCTGGGCACTCCTAATCCTTTGCGTGAGGGATTTCTTGATGCCACTCACCGTGCGAAGAGTGTTGCGGCTTTTGCGCAGTTCACAGTCCACCCAACGGACGACATTCGGTTGATTGCGGGGGGACGTTATACCTATGATGATATCGCGTTGAGGTCGACTGGGTCGCCGGGTACTGCGCCTTTCTCGTTCTTTCCTCTTGGAACATTGGATCAAGCACGGACCCATTCGAACTTTGCCTATAAAATTAGCACGCAGTATGACGTCTCAGAGGATATGATGGCTTATGTAAGTTATACCCGCGGTTATAAAGGGCCTGCGTTCAATGTGACGGCAAGTACCATTGCTGCGGTTGCTGTGGACCCCGAAATTCCGGTCGCTTGGGAGCTTGGTTTTAAGTCTACTTTATTCCAAGGTCGGGCAACGTTGAATATTGCGCTCTTCTCGCAAATGTTTAACGATTATCAGACGACATCTCTGGACCCTCTTATTGGCCAAACGGTATTGCAGAATGCTGGTAAGGCTCAGTCCAAGGGCGTTGAGGTCGAGTTTTCTGCCAAAGTTACTAGGTCGCTTACGCTTCATGGTGGTTTCGCATATGTTAATGCTAAGATTAGGGAGTTCCCGAACGCGCCCTGTTATCGTAGCCAGACCGTGGCGGAAGGATGTATTATTCTTGTCCCCGGCGCGCCTGGTCGACCAGCTGTTACGGCTTATGATGCCTCGGGCAATCCGCTTGCTCAGGCGCCGAAGTTTACGGTTAGCGCAACAATGCGATATGAGAAGCCAATATCCGATAATTTGAACGGCTTTGCTTCGCTGAGTGGTTATTACCGTACAGAGAGTAATTTTAGCATCAATCAGGACCCGCATACTAAGTTGCCTGCTTATGCGCGTCTAGATATGGATATGGGGGTTTCTGCTGATGATGATAGCTGGCGTTTGGCTTTTTTCGTGCAGAATCTGACCAACAAGCTTATCCCGTCATACATTCAGGCAAGTGTTGGTGCGGCTGGTGCTTATCAGCAAAGTTTCTCGCAGAGCTCGTTCCGTGTTATCGGGCTTAACGGAACTTTCCGTTACTAAAAATCTGACTGAATATGGCGTCTGCAAGTTAGTAGACGCCATAATCCTTTCCACCTTCTGTATTCTTTCTCACCATTATTATAGATGAGCGACAATGAAAATTTATGGTCCACGCATGGCTGCCAGTTTCCGCCGGGTGAATATCTACCTAAAGGAAAAGGGCATAGACCTTGAGCATATTGACTTTGCCAATGCTCAGGTGGAAATGGCTACATCTGCCTTTAAGGCCATGAGCCCAACGGGTAAAATTCCAGTTCTCGAGCTGGATGATGGTAGTTACGTGGTTGAATCCATGGCGATAATTGAATATTTGGAGGAATGCTATCCAACTCCAGGCATGATCGGAGCGACAGCGGAAGAACGGGTGATGACGAGGTCAATCACTTCAATCGTAAACGATCTTTTTGCACCACTTGGCACCTTTGTTCGTCATAATGGTCCGGGGCCGGGTTTCCTTGAGAGCCGGGGCATGCCGCGTCACGCTCTATTGGCAGAATTTTTTCTTCCAACGGTGAATAGAGGATTTGGGGCACTGGAAATAGTGATGAGCAATAATATGTTCCTGGCTGGGGACAGACCCATGATACCTGACTGCCATTTATATGCTTTGCTCGAGGCTTGCATTGATAAATTTGGGTATGTGCTGTCAGATGAACTTCCGCAATTGATCGGTTGGTATGCGCGTTTCAGTACCAGACCAAGTGTATCTGTATAAGAAGCCGATGCAATAAAGGGCGTATAATTCTATCAACTCCTAAATAACGCCAGAGTTGATCTTGGGGGCCAATCCTCATACGAAAAAATATATCCGATATTTCAGCTCGCGGTAGCATCGTGCTTGCTCTTATCTGTGTGATATATTGCTGTATATATATTTTATAAATCTCATGCTTTCATTTAATAGCTTTCAAATTGTCTATAATCCTAGGAATTTTTCATGATTTCTGTGGAGTCTTATGGATACCAAGTGACTATATATAAAGAGCTTATTTTAGAAGTTGAGTATGTCATGACGCTAGGGGATTGACGGCTTGAAGATATCTTTTTTAGTCCCGAATACAGAAAAACAAATAGTCATGTTGATATTTGCAGCTTATTTTAATCTTGACACCATGTGACTTGGTGACTTAATGTGTTTCAAGTTGATCCCATGAATCAACTAAATTTTGAGAGAGCCTGCGTGGGTGGGTCGGTGTCTTGATGCCGGACCAATAATGCAGTGGGCGAAGCAACCCTGTAAGGTGGCTGCCAAAACTATTAAATAACTATATTTCGGGAGTAAATAATGAAAATGCACACCAAAAAAATGTTGGGTTCAGCCTGTTCTGCTGCACTTACTTTCTGTGTTCTGACACAGGCTATAGCCACGGCTAATGCGAATGAAAATAATGATTTTGCCTTGGAAGAGATCGTCGTGACGGCGTCGAAAACGGGCGCTCAAGGATTGCAAAGTACGGCAATTGCTGTGTCTGTGATCGGAGGCAGCCTGATGGAAGAACAGGGGCTGCATAATATAAAGGATCTGGCCTCTTATGTGCCCGGACTGACCTTTGGTAGAAACATTGCTACGGCTATAATATATATGCGGGGAATTGGAAGTAATGGTGGTTCTGATCCAAGTGTAACGACACAGGTTGACGGGGTTTATATCGCCCGCGCCACGGGTCAAATGTCCGATTTTCTGGATGTGGAACGCATAGAAGTTTTGCGTGGGCCGCAGGGGACGTTGTATGGTCGTAATGCGACAGGGGGAACGATTAATATAATTTCTCGCCAACCCTCATCTGAATTTGAAGGTAAGATCGGTCTCGCATATGGAAATTATAATACATTCGAAGGTGGAGCCTATCTGACGGGTCCTCTTAGTGGAGACAAGTTAACCGCCAGCCTGGCGTTGAATTACCGCAGCCATGATGCCTATTTCGAAAATATAG
The DNA here is from genome assembly GCA_016764855.1 of Emcibacter sp. Lineage (GTDB taxonomy): Bacteria > Pseudomonadota > Alphaproteobacteria > Sphingomonadales > Emcibacteraceae > Paremcibacter. The sequence continues at coordinate 8,417 of JAESRB010000121.1, read as the reverse complement.
CGCCGGCTGGTCATGATATTGCGACGGGTAACAGCGGGGGGGGACGTTTGCAAGTTCGCTGGGAGCCGACTGAAAATATTGTTGCAACAACCAGAGCAGATTATGCTGAGGTAGATGAGCATATCGAAAGCTATTCGCATCTGGTCGCGGCGCTGCCGTTCTCGGCCCCATTGGCTAATTCACTTGTGGGTAGCTTCAGTGACGTGGCTCTTGATGGTGATCAAACGCTGGAAAGCTGGATTGGGGGCGTGTCGGAGGAAATCAACTGGCAGATAAATGATGATCTGACATTGAATTCCACTACCGCATGGCGCCGCACTAAAACAAGGGCGTTTAACGATAATGATGCTTCCGAATTAGATCTGCTGTACTTTCGTTCTACGGGGGACACCACGCAGTTCTCTCAGGAAGTTAATCTCCAGTATGTTGGAGACCGCATTCGTGGTGTCGTTGGTGCTTTTTATCTTCATGATAAAGATACACCGGGAAGTCGTGTGGCTATCCCGCCTAGCGTGATTACGCCGGTTCACCGTGCTGCGATCCGGGGAGCATTCCCAACCCTGAAAAGCAATTCATTCGCCATATACGCGCAGGGTGATTATGAAATTCTTGAAGACCTAAGGCTTATTTTAGGGGGCCGCTATACGACGGAAAAGAAAACGATAGATCAAAGCTTTGAGGCGACGTCCCTCAACCCTGCCTCGTTAGGTGCGGTTCCCCCCGGTTTCCCGATCACATTCTTTACAGAACGTAAGGACGAGGCCTTTACGCCTAAAATTGGGTTGGATTACCAAGCTACAGAAGACGTATTCTTGTATGCTTCGGCAACAAAAGGTTTTAAAAGCGGCGGTTTCAATGGGCAAGCGAGAAGTGCCGAGAGTGCCGGGTTTGCGCCAGAGGTCATTTGGTCCTATGAGGTAGGCGCCAAAACGGAATGGTTTGATGATCGTTTGCGTGTAAATGTGACAGGCTTTTATTATAATTATGAAGATCTGCAGGTGCGTCAACTCTTAGGACCTGGTAATTCGGTTATCAGCAACGCGGCGTCTGCTACGATCAAAGGTTTTGAGCTAGAGGCCGTTGCCAGACCGACCGTTGATATTCAGATCACGACAGTTCTTTCGTATCTGAATGCCCGATACGAAAATTTCCCAACGGCATCTATTCCGGGCGGTTTTTCACCCTATGTGTCCAACCAAAATTGTGCTGGGGGTGTGTGTACAATCGATGCATCGGGGAATTTATTAAATGGCGCGCCGAAGTGGTCGGGTATGGTTGCCTTTGATTATACGCCGCAAGTTGGAGAGTATGACTTGCGGGTGCATCTTGATTATGCTTTCCGGTCCCGGACGTATTTCGATGCTTCGAATATTACTGAATCCAGTCAGGAAGCTTACGGCTTGATTAATGCCAATCTTGGCTTTGGATCAAGCGAGGACGGCGGTTGGCAGTTCGAGGTATTCGGCAAGAATTTGGCCAATAGAGGATACTATCAAATTGTTGCAGGTAACGGACCTGCGCCGGGAGCAATTGTTGGTGATCCGCGTACTTTTGGCGTTCGAGTTCGCATGGGTTGGTAAAATTTTAAAAGTATTCAGGGGAAAAGCTGAGCTATTTCCCCTGAATATGTTTGCTAGTGGCAAAAGGCCTTGTGGTTGGAACGTGAAAAATTCCTTTCCTCAGGGTGAGGGCAAGATTGCCTATATTTTCAGAATAGTTTGATTATCGCGGACAAAATTAATGAATTTACACATAATTTAAAGAGGGCATTAAATGAAAAAAATCTTTATGAGGTGGAGTTTAATTCTTGGCGTATTTATACTGCCAAATGTCGCCTCTGCGGCGGAGCCTTTGGAAGGGGCGCTGAATGTAGCGGCCTGTAATGATATTTCAAAGGCGGACTTCTCAGGAATTCCAGAAGCACCTACGCAAATCCAACAAGTGAATTATATTGAAGCGACGGATAAAACGCCTGCGCATTGCGAGGTCGTCGCTATCGTAATGCCGAATGTTGGTATTAAGATCAAATTGCCAGCCAATAAGTGGAATGGTAAATTTCTCCAGTTAGGATGTGGAAATTACTGCGGTGTTTTTTACTATGAAAAATATTGTAGTGATCCCCTAAGTCGGGGCTATGCCTGCATTACGAGTGATGCGGGACATGTGGTACGTAAAGAAGATGTGAGCTGGACGGATGGTCAATGGGCCTATAATAATATGGCGGCGGAATTGGATTATGGCGGGCGTGCAAGTCATGTCACAGCGGTTGCTGGTAAGGTCATCACAGAGTTTTTCTACAGTAAGGCACCAGCCAGATCCTATTTTATGGGATGTTCTTATGGCGGGCATCAGGCCATGGTATTGGCTCAGCGTTATCCTTGGGATTTTGATGGGATTGTTGGCGGTGGTGTGCCTAATCATCTCGGGAAGCTCATGCAGCAGAACCTTTGGGCGATCAATAATGCCTTTGATAAGAATTTGAAGTCCGTCTACTCTCAAGCTGATATCGAACTATTGCATAAAGATGCGCTTGATCGTTGCGATATGGACGATGGTGTGAAGGATGGCTTGATCGGCAACCCCGGTGCGTGTTATGTGGATCCTGATCGTCTTGTTTGTAAGGCAGGGCAGAATACAGGATGCTTAACACAAGCCATGGCTGATGTGGCTAAGAAGATGTATTCGGGACCGACAAAATCAAACGGTGAAAAAATTGCTGCTGGTGGCTGGGAACCGGGAACAGAAAAGTTTTGGCGTAGAATTTACCGTTCTGATGGTGTTGGGCTGGTTGCTCTTGCGAAGAACTATTTCCGTTACATGGGGCGTTGGCCAGACCTTGGGCCGGATTGGGACCCTGCAACATATGATTTTGACAGCGATTATAAGCGTCACGACGTAATGGAAACGCTCTATACTGCTAATAATCCGGATTTGCGCCGATTTAAGTCTACTGGTGGGAAATTCATTAATTATGTTGGTTGGAGCGATATGGGAACGGTTCCAGGTGAGGCAATCGACTATTACGAAACGGCAGAAAAAACGATGGGTGGTCATAAGGAAATTCGTGAATTTTTCCGTATGTTCATGATCCCCGGCTCGCTACATTGTCGCGGTGGAGATGGTGCTGAGAATATAGATTTCTTGAGCTATATTGAGGCTTGGGTCGAAGGGAATGAAGCGCCGGACGCCATGATCGGGGCTCATCATGATGCCAAAGGAAAGGTTACGTTTACAAGACCAGTTTATCCCTATCCTTTAATGGCCAAATATAAGGGGTCAGGGAACCCTAAGGATGCAGCAAATTTCGGTCCGGTGAGTACCAAGTAGTACCGTTGTGAAATTGGCGTTTTTAATTGAATATTTGATAGCCCTGTTGTTGTGACAGGGCTATTGCTTTTTAAGATATTTTTAAATTTGATAGATAGTTGGGCTGATACAACTTTTTTCTGATTTTCTTGTTTATGGCACACTATTTATGATATGTTCAGGCCTTGCTAATGAGCTGTCTATTGGGTTCTGAATATGGGCTAACTGACTGGCTTTAAAACATTTAGTTTCAGATAAAGATTGACCGGACTTGTGTATTGTTCTAGTTACTTGGTAACTTCCTTTAATTTAGGCATAGCAAATTCATTATGACAATATTTAAAGATACAAATGTGAAAACAGGACTGGATCGCAATAGGGTTGCAGACCAGATATTCCGTGAACTTAGGGACCTGATTATATTAGGCACGTTTGTAAAAGGGGAGAAGCTGCCTGCGGAACGGGAGTTGGCAAGTCGCTATAAGGTGAGCGGCCCAACTATTCGTGAAGCTATTCGTGCGCTTGCCGCATTGGGTTTGGTGAACGTTCGTCATGGTAGTGGGACCTATGTGACGGCTGATTCAGAGACTTTGATTGCAATGTCATTGGGGACGGTGATCCAATTGGAAGGATTGGGTGTTTCTGATGTCTTAACAATTCTTTCTGTCTTAAATGCCAAGTCCGCGGAGTTGGCTTGTACAGCTGCGACCCAAGAGGATAAGGACCTTCTTGTTACGGTCATTAACGAATTTAAAGAAATTACCAGCATATCAGAGGCGGTGGCTGCAATCCGCAATTTTCATCAGGCTATAGCAGCAGCGGCACATAACCCTTTATTGTCTGCGATCTGTGGATTTCTAGTAGATATCCAGACTGAATTGGCTGAAATACTTGCTGATGGCTCATTTGAAGAATGGCAAAGAGTTTTCGCACAATTAGGGCCAATCAGAGAGAAGCTTGTGGAAGATATTCTAACAGGTGATAAGGAATCAGCCGTTAAGCAGGCGCGTAAATTTCATGTCATGGCGTTCGAACTTATTCAAACCTTTCCCAAAGCGCGAGAGGCACGCCTGACTGATCCTGAGCTGCGTTTAGTTCTGGCGTCTATGATGAGCAGGATAGGTAAAGAGTGATTATCCTGGCTGCTTAAAATAGGCCGCATACTTAATATTTCCTTATATTTTCCTTTGTTTCGTTGGCAGTCGTCAACGAAATTTTTCCTGTGTTTAGTCGAGATATGCTGCAGACTTTCACCAAGGTGATGCAGGGGCCTATGAGCGATATTGTCCTTTTTAAATATTATATTTTCGCTTTACAATTTTTAAGCATGCTATAAAGTGACTAGGTGACTTGATGATTAAATAAGGAAAACTTTATGTTGGAAAATAACCGTCTTATCTCAATGTTGGAAAATAAGGAGATACCTCTTGGGATGCAGTGTTTTACGGGAAATGCATCTTTAATAGAGATTATGGTTATTCAGGTTTTGATTTTGTAATGCTTGATACGGAGCATTCAGGCAACAATGTTCATGCCCTTGAAGACCAGATCCGTACCTCGGAACTTGCGGGTCTTGTCCCATTGGTTCGTGTGCCGGACCGGAAAGATGAGGTCGCTATACGCCGTGCTCTTGAAGCCGGAGCTAAAGGGATTTTCTTGCCGATGATACGAAGTGTTGAGGATGTAAAAGAGGCCGCGAATGCTGCTTTCTTTCCACCAAAAGGGACGCGTGGGATTTGCCCTTCTGTTCGGGCCGCGCGCTATGATTTTAGTACGTTTCAGGAATATGCAAATTGGAATAACAATGAAATCACACTTATTCCAATGATTGAACACCCCGAAGCCGTAGATAATATTGAAGAAATTTGCGCATTGGAAGGTATTCGGATGATTGTTTTTGGTGCGGGTGATCTTGCCTATGCCATGAATGAGGGGACGAAAATGATGAAGAGCCCGAAAGTCCAAAAGGCTTATCGGAAGGTGATGGATACAGCAAAGAAATATGATGTTGCTGTTATTGGCGGGCCGATTTTGAATCCCACGCCGGAAACCTGCCGTAAAGCTCTAGAGGATGGTATTCGGGTTTTTTGCTTGGGGTTGGACACTCTGGGCTTTCGGAAATTCTGTGAAAATACGGTTTCTGCTCTGAATGAGGGCTTGGTGGATAGTGGTTTCACGCGCTCATAGAGCCTTGTGCAAGAAAATAATGATTAATAGAAAAGGTTAGTAAAGATGGCTAAGTGGAAAAGATTTGTCGTGGGTCCAAATGCAGATGGGCAGTCTGCTCTCTTGATGGAAGAGGCCGAAAATGTTCAAGAAGAAGAAGGCATTTTCTACAGAGCGACGCTTTGGTGTACGAAAGAAACGCCCGTTGATAATTCCATAGAAGGGGATAGATCTATGGAAACGATGCAGCGCGCGCCATTTGCGAATGGGATGCTGTGCAGAGCACTCGAAATCCCCCCGGATACAGAAGATAAAACACATCATATCGAGGTGCTTAAGAAGTTGAATGTGGATGTTCAGCAGAAGCATACGCCGTCTGAAACAGAAATGGGGCGGCATCCAAGCATGCATAGAACAGATACATTGGATTGTATTACTTGCGTTATTGGTGAGATTTATTTGCTGACCGATGTAGAAGAAGTTCTGATGAAGCCTGGGGATACGGTTGTGATCCGAGGAACAAATCATGGTTGGAGTAATCGGTCTGATAAGCCTTGCCTGTTGGTGGGCAGTATGACAGATGCCATCCCCGCATGACGGAAGAAGAAATATACGCGATGGAGGAGGTAAGGCGTCAAGCTATGACGCAGGGGGACCTCCTCGCTATGGAGTCGATTTTTGCGGACGATATGGTGTGGATACATGCCTCTTCAAAGGTTGATGGTAAGTCTTCTATGATTGAGGGCTACCGTAGTAAGAGGTTGCAGTGTCTGAGCCTGAACGACAGTGATGTAAAGGTTAGGATATATAATGATATTGCCATTGTGTCAGGTGTGACGGAAATGGATGTTTGTATAGATAACAATAGCCGTAAAGGTCACAACCGTTTTACGGCTATTTATATGTTTATAAATGAGCAAAAAAAATTGGTGTCATGGCAGTCAACACGGTTGGCGTCTAAATCGTAAGAATGGCATAAATTAAATTGTATGTGCGTTAAATGGCACAGAAATTATAAGGATTAATAAGGCAGGGTAGATGGAAAAACAATCACAAGAAGCTATCATAGATAACAATGTTTTGAGCCGTTATCAGATAATGGTAATTGCATTATGTGGCCTAATATCTCTTCTTGATGGATTTGATACGCAGTCTATCGCTTTTGTGGCGCCTGTTATTGCACAGGAATGGGGAGTGCCATTATCAACGTTTGGGCCAATATTTTCTATTGGTCTCTTTGGTGGGTTGCTCGGGGCTATAATATTTGGCGTTGTGACAGATAAATTTGGACGCCGGATTGCTTTATTATCCACGGTTTCTTTGTTTGCTGTGGGGGCCTTGTTGACAATATTCTCAAAAAATCAATTTGATATGATGATGTATCGCTTGGTAACAAGTTTTGGCCTTGGGGGGGCGATGCCTGGGATTATTGCTTTAACATCAGAATATGCACCTAAGAGAATGCGGGCAACATTAGTGGCCGCCATGTTTTGTGGTTTTCCTCTTGGTGCTGTTATAGGGGCGATCGGTTCTGCGCCGCTCATTGAAATATACGGTTGGCAGGTTGTTTTTCTGGTGGGCGGTATGGCGCCACTTCTTCTTCTGCCTGTTTTGTTTTTTGTTCTGCCTGAATCTATGGATTGGCTGGCGAAGAGGGGAGAACATGAAAAAATACACAGCATATTATCGCGTATAGGTAAAGCGGATGTTTGGGATAAAGTTTGTGAAAAGACAAATGAAGATGTGCGGCAAGGGAACTTTCTTTTGATCTTTAAAGAAGGGCGTGCCTTTAAGAGCATGATGTTGGCGATTACTTTCTTTGTGAGCCTTATGGCAGTATTCCTATTGGTGAGTTGGATACCGGCGATTGCGGTTCAGTCGGGATATGACGTAAAGGTCAGTATTATGGCTGCGGCGGTTCTTAACCTGATGGGGATCATTGGTAGCTTATCTATTTCTGCTCTTAGCGACCGGTTCATCCCACATAAAATAGTGGCATACGCCTATACAGTTGGGGCGGTGAGTATATTTTTACTGCTTTTATTGTTGGATATTGAAAGCGCCATTTTTCCTTTTGCAGTTTTGGCAGGTTTCTTCTGTATTGGGGCGCAAGTTAGCCTGGTTCCGATTGCGTCAATTTTTTATCCCGTGGATATCAGAGGTACAGGAATAGGATTTATGATGGCCGTGGGGCGGTGCGGCGCTATCGTCGGTCCGCTTGTGGGAGGGCTTTTGATCGATGGGGAAAATGCCGGTTTCTATCTGTTTAGCATCATTGGAATTATTGCACTTATAGCAAGTTTCTCGATCTGGTTATTTGGCAATAATTTTGGCAGAACGGCCATTTTAAAGCGAACATAGTTTCGGTTGAATTATCTGATTATAAAATAGGAAATTAATATGATTACTTTGAACGAAGCGTCAAAAATAGTGGATTTCGCATTGAGCCATGGGCGGCAACAAAATTGTCACCCTTTAAGTGTATCTGTTCTTGATGCTGGTGGAGTGCTTGTTGCTTTTAAGCGTGAAGATGATTCAAGTTTACTCCGTCCTGATATTTCTCAGGCAAAAGCCTGGGGTGCGTTGGGGATGGGGGTCAATAGTCGGGATTTAACGGAACGGGCTAATTCACATCCTCATTTTTTTACGGCACTTTCTAGTATTTCCGGTGGGCGGATCGTACCGGTTGCGGGTGGTGTTTTGATCCGTTCAAATACCAATAAAATTATTGGTGCCGTCGGCATCAGCGGCGACTTACCGCATAATGATGAAGAATGTGCCATTAAGGGTATTGAGGCGGCCGGATTGGCCTGTAATATCTCTTAGGTCGTTATAAAATTCAGAGAAACTGAAAAGAGGGGACATGAATTTGACGTTTCTTTTTAGGATCTCTGATGACGTTTCCTGAGCTAACACATCTTAAATTTTAGGCGGTTGTCACGGTT
>JAESRB010000120.1 GCA_016764855.1 Emcibacter sp. | reverse complement strand
TGGGGTATGACAGTATCCCGCAGTTGCAAACCACCTTGTCGCAAATGCATCTGATCCTTCAGGATGCCAAAGGCCTGACCCTGAAAATCTCCAGCATTGAGGCGGATTATCTCAAACTCTATCCAGAAACCTATAATGCGGCGCTCACCCATGATCAATATGTCAAGGATGCTTTAAGTCGTTGGAAGGAATCCCGCTTGGGCTTCCAGAACAGCCTTAAAACACAGGCAGGCATTATTGAAAGCCTCAAAGCTGACGAACCGCTGTGGGAAAGGTTGGTGCAGGAATCCCAGAATTCTGTCGGGTCATTGCAGGTCGGGCAAGTGACCAATCAGATGTTGGCCCTTCGGGCGCAGCAGCAGGCTAAAAGCCAGCAGTTGAATGCCATGCATTACCGCGCCATTGCCTTGGAAAGATCACGGCAGTTGGCAGAGAAAGAAAAAGCTCGTGTCCAACGGCAACGCTTTCTTGGATCTGGCACCAGCTACACGCCCATTCCCATTAAGATCAATTAGAGGAGATATAATATGGATGATATCTCCATCATTGACAGGTTCTTCAATGTCTTCAGCAGCTATATTGATAGCGGCTTTGGTTTGCTATCAGGTGAGGTGGCGTGGCTCGCCAGTGCCTTGATCGTCATTGATATTACGCTCGCAGGTCTATTCTGGGCTTTTGATGAAAATCGAAACATCCTTTCATCATTGGTCAAGAAAATCCTCTATGTAGGGTTTTTCGCGCTGATCATCAATAACTTCCAGTTTTTAAGTAACACCATCTTTAACAGCTTTGCAGGGTTGGGACTTAAGGCCACAGGATCAACGGTAACTGCAGAAGAACTTTTGCAGCCCGGACGAATTGCCGCCACAGGGTTTGATGCGGGTTTTCCAATCATTGCTCAGATCGGGGACTTGCTTGGGCCAGTGGCTTTCTTTGAAAACTTCATATTGATCATCGTGTTGCTTTTTGCATGGATATTGGTGGTCTTAGCTTTCTTCATTCTGGCCATTCAGCTTTTTATCACCATCCTTGAGTTCAAGATCACCACTTTGGCAGGCTTTGTGCTTATCCCGTTTGCCCTGTGGAATAAAACCTCTTTCCTTGCAGAGCGTGTTTTAGGCGGCGTGGTCTCTAGCGGGATCAAGGTTATGGCACTGGCGATTATCATTGGTATTGGGTCGCTGATCTTTGGGGACTTCGCGGCTGCCATGAGTGGCACGGAAGCCACTCTTAAAAATGCTATGTCCCTTGTACTTGGTGCTTTATCGCTACTGGGTCTCAGTATCTTTGCACCCGCCATTGCTGCAGGGCTTGTGAGCGGCGCACCTCAACTTGGGGCAGGGGCGGCAGTTGGTACAGCAGCGGCAGGTGTCGCGGCTGTGGCTGTTGGCGCAGGGGCAGGAGCTATGGCTGTAAGGGGTGCGGCAAGTCTCGCCACAGGAGCTGTCAGTGCCGGAGCAAAAGTCGCGGGGCAGGCCAGTGGAGCTTATAACCTGTCGAAAGCAACCTCTGGGGCCAAAACTGCTTCTAGCGGTATGGCGTCAGGAGTCAAGGGGGCAGGTCAGTCTTTTGCAACGTCTTTAAAAGAGAAAGCCTCCAAGCCCATTGAGGCTGTCAAAGAAAGCTTTGCTCAAGGCCAAAAAAGAGCGTGGGAAACCACAGGGGGTAATTCTTCTGGTTCAGCTTCTGCTCCCTCACCAAATAACATACCCGACTGGGCCAAACGAATGCAGCGGGTGCAGAGAGTGAAGTCAGCGGGTTCCGCTTCCATGCATGCCATGAAAGAGGGTGACCGCCCTGGTTCTTCTGCAAACCCGTCCCTTAATTCTAACAATGAATAGGATAAAATTATGAAGATATTTAAACGGCAACGCCAGAGCTACGGAGATGCTGGCATAATAGAAACCCCTTTCCAGAAGGCCAGCGAGCTATGGGACAGGCGTATGGGTTCTGCCTTGATGCAGGCTCGGAACTGGCAGGTGATGGCTTTCCTTTGTCTCGGACTGACCACAGCCCTTGTCTTTGCCCTGATTACGCTGTCTTCCAGCAGTCGCGTCACACCTTACGTGGTGGAAGTAGGCAGTAAAGGTGAAATCAGAGCCATTGGTTCCGCGCTGGAGAAATATTCGCCAAGTGATGCGGTGATCTCTTATCACTTAAGTGATTTTATTGGGAAGGTACGGTCTCTTCCTTCCGATCCCGTAATTCTCAGAGAGAACTGGCTGAAATCTTACGCCATGGTCACAGACCAGGGGGCCAATATTCTCAATCAATATGCCCGTGAAAATGACCCGTTCAAATTACTGGGCCGTCAGACCATTACGGTGGAAGTGACCAGTATTGTCAGGGCGTCCAAAGACAGCTTCCAGATCAAATGGCGGGAAGCTCATTACAGAAAAGGCAGCTTGTCAGAAAAACAAAATCACACAGCCATCTTGAGTCTGGTGTTTGAGCCACCCCGCGATGTGGCCACTCTCAGAAATAATCCCCTTGGACTCTATGTTCACGATCTCAACTGGAGCCGTGATTTCAATCTCAACACGAAAGGAGCTTTAAAATGAAACATCTGATTATGATCATCCCGCTTATTCTGCTCACCGCATGCGCAGGAAGTAAGAAACTGGATATGCCCTCGCCGCCCGAAGAGTTCGCCCCTGCCATTGAGATCAAACATGTGCCAAGTGAGGTGGAAATTATTGAGGTGCCGATAGTCCTGGCATTACCCGGACAGTTGCAGGAACTACCGGATAGTTTTGCCGCCAAGCCTGAGAAAAAATTATCTCCCGTACAGGCCATCACACAAGCTCAGAAAAAAGCCCTCTGGAAACCAAATGAGGGGCGGTATTTTAACGCCATTCAACATTACCCCTATGCGAAAGGGGCATTGTATCAGCTTTATACGTCACCAGAACATGTGTCGGATATCAGCCTTGAAGCGGGGGAAAGCCTGAAGGCCATGTCTGCAGGTGATACCGTGCGCTGGATTATTGGTGATACGGTGAGTGGAACAGGGGTTGATGCACAGGTTCATATATTGATCAAACCCATCGAAGCAGGTCTCTCCACTAATCTGGTGATCATTACCGATCGCCGCAGTTATCATCTGGAACTGAAAAGTCTGAAGACAACTTATATGGCGGCTCTCAGTTGGAGCTATCCTCACCGTGAGATTGAACGGTTGAAACAACATAATATTTTGGCACAGGTAGAACAGGCACAGGCTGTCTCTTCTTCTTTCAATCTGAATGAGCTCAACTTTGCCTATGTGATCACGGGCGATAGCCCGGACTGGAAACCATATCGCGCATTTGATGACGGCCAGAAAGTCTATATCGAATTCCCCAGAGATATTGCGACAGGCGAGGCACCACCTCTTTTTGTCCTTGGCAAGAAAGGTCAAGTAGAATTGGTCAATTACCGCATGAAGGGCCGTTATTATGTGGTGGACCGTCTGTTTAAGGCGGCTGAACTTCGTCTCGGTGAAGATCCCCAGAAAAAGGTTATAATCACCCGAAAATCCGAGAAATATGCCAGAAAACAAAAAAGGGGGCATAAATGACAGATACTTTAGAAATTAAAGCAAAACCAAGGCCTGTCAGCCGCCTGAATAAAAAGATGGTCATTCTTGTATCAGGTCTGGCCCTCAGCTTTTTGATCGGGGTTGGTTTTTATGCGCTTGAGTCTAAAGACAAACAGAATGAGCCCCCTAAAGAGCTTTATAAT
>JAESRB010000119.1 GCA_016764855.1 Emcibacter sp. | reverse complement strand
GAAGATGCCTATGACAAAGGGAAGCTTATGGGTGTTTTCGCGGAAAATACGGCACAGCATTTTCAATTCACCCGTGAAGCACAGGATAATTATGCCATTTCTTCTCTGAATCGGGCCAATTCCGCTATTGAAAAAGGCTATTTCAAACAAGAAATCTCCCCGGTAACTGTAAAATCCCGCAAAGGGGAAACCGTTTTTGACACGGATGAGCAACCGGGTAAGGCGCGCATTGATAAAATTCCAACCCTGCGTCCGGCCTTTGCCAAAGACGGCACCGTCACTGCTGCCAATTCAAGCTCCATTTCCGATGGGGCTGCTGCACTGGTTCTCATGAAACAATCCGATGCGGAACACCGCGGCCTGACACCTATCGCTAAAATCGTCGGTCACAGCACCCATGCACAGGCACCGGAATGGTTCTCCACCGCCCCGATCGGCGCCATAAACAAACTCTATGAGAAAATCGGCTGGACCGATGCCGATGTGGACCTTTACGAGATTAACGAGGCCTTTGCCGTTGTTACCATGGCCGCGATGAAAGAGCTTAACCTCAGTCATGACAAGGTGAATATCCATGGCGGTGCCTGTGCCATGGGCCACCCCATTGGCGCATCCGGTGCGCGCATATTGGTTACGTTGATCCATGCCCTTAAGACCCATGGGAAAAAACGCGGCATTGCGGCACTTTGCATCGGAGGCGGTGAAGCAACCGCCATGGCCGTAGAGGTAATATAAAATGATTCTCAACGAAGAACAGGAAATGATTCGGGATATGTCCCGGGATTTTGCCCGCAACGAATTGGCCCCCAATGCCGCGGAATGGGACAAAACGGGAAATCTGCCCATGGATGTCCTGCACCGCATGGGCGAATTGGGCCTGATGGGCATGACAATCCCCGAAAAATGGGGCGGAGCCGAAACCGATTATATCTCCTATGCGCTGGCCCTTATGGAAATTGCTGGTGGCGATGGCGGTGTCAGCACGATTATGAGCGTCAATAACGCTCCGGTCTGTGCCGCAATCCTGAAGGACGGTACGGATCAACAGAAAGAAAAATTTCTAAAACCTTTGGCCCAAGGTAAAATCATCGGGGCTTTTTGCCTAACCGAACCTCAGGCTGGTTCAGATGCCAGTATGTTAAAAACACGGGCGCGGAAAAATGACGAAGGCTGGGTCATTAACGGCACAAAGCTCTTCATCACATCCGGTAAAATTGCTGGCGCGGCTCTTATTTTTGCCGTGACCGACCCCGATCTTGGCAAAAAGGGCATCTCAGCCTTTTTGGTCCCCACCGACCTACCCGGTTACACGGTCGCCAGCGTGGAAGAAAAACTGGGCCAGAAATCATCGGATACCTGCACCCTCGTTTTTGAAGATATGCAAGTTACTAAAGACATGCTTCTAGGTGCAGAAAACCAAGGCTACCGTGTGGCTCTGTCTAATCTGGAAACCGGACGCATCGGCATTGCCGCCCAAAGTGTCGGCATGGCTCGGGCAGCTCTTGATCATGCCATTGCCTATGCCAATGAAAGAACAGCGTTTGGTAAAACCATCATTCAGCATCAAGCCGTCGGCTTTCGTCTGGCCGATATGGCCACAAAGCTGGAAGCAGCCCGGCTCATGGTGTTAAATGCCGCTTCCCTTAAAGACCGGGGCATTCCCTGTTTGACAGAGGCCTGCATGGCAAAGCTGTTGGCCTCTGAAACCGCCGAAGAGGTCTGCTCCGCCGCCATCCAAACGCTTGGTGGCTATGGTTATCTACGTGATTTCCCGCTGGAACGCATTTACCGGGATGTGCGCGTCTGTCAAATTTACGAAGGCACATCCGACATTCAACGCCTGATTATCAACCGATCCATGATGACCTCGTAACATCTTTGAAAAGTAGCTAAGTCACGATGTGATATATGTCTGTTTAAAATTGAGATGCCTTAAAATTTAGCAATTTTACAGGGTGTCTCACTTTTAAGCCAGTAGCTGGTAAACTAGGGACCCGGATTAAAAATAATATTTAACCTTTAAATGCTGCTCTTTTTGTCCATATAATAGGTTTAAAATCGACAATAGTGTAAGAAGCCATAAATGCCCTCAAATATTTCTCTTTCGCCAGATATGATCAAGGAACAGCTTGCTCAAATTCTAGCCAGTGAAACATTTAAAAACAAGAATCGCATCATACGATTTCTTCAATATGTGGTGGAAGAAAACCTCCAGGATCGCGGCCACCTGATAAAGGGCTATACCTTGGGATTAGAAGTCTTTGACAAAGATGAATCCTTCGACCCCCGTACCGATGCCATTGTCCGCGTTGAGGCCGGACGGCTCCGGCGACTGCTGAAGCATTATTACATGGAAGAAGGCCTGACGGATCAGATCAATATCTCTCTGCCCAAAGGTTCCTATGACCCCAAAATTGAATTCTTGGAAAAACCATTAAAAAATTCAACAGCCCTAAAACAAAAAGATCCGGTATTCTCTGCCGCCGCCGCACCACCTACTGGACCGGCCATTGCCGTTCTTCCTTTTGAGAATTTGAGTGGTGAGAGCGCGCAGGAGCTTTTCTGTGATGGCATTACCGAAGAAATCATCAATCATCTGTCCCTTAGCCCCTCACTTTATGTGATTTCCCGGCGCACCACCGCACAATATAAAAACAAAGACATCGACATCCGCCGTTTAAGCGCGGAATTGGAAGCTCATTACATTTTGGAAGGCAGTATCCGGCTGGCTGGTGAACATTTGCGGGTCTCTGCCCGTCTGCTGAATGCCACCAATGCAGGCGTCGTCTGGTCATCCAATTATGACCGTAAACTCACCCCGGAAAACCTCATCCATGTTCAGGATGAAATCGCCACCCATGTCGCCGCCACCATCGGGGACACCTATGGCGCCGTCATGCGCACCAGTGCCGTGGACATGAAACGTAGCAGCACCGAATATATGGAAGCCTATGAAAGCATGTTGCTGCTCCATGATTATTTGTTTGAGCTGTCCCCTCATGCCCATTTAAAAGCCCGGAACAGTTTGGAAAAAGCGGTTAAGATTGACCCCAATTATCCTGATGCCTGGGCCGGACTTGCTTTTCTTGCCCTTGATGAATATCGTTTCAGCTTTAACGTCCACGCCGATGACCCCTTGGAATTAGCCCAGAAATATGCCGAAAAATCCATCGGCCTCAGCAGCAAATATTCCATCGCATGGTATGCCATGACGATCATTCATTACCATAAAGGCGATATTGATAAATTCGAGAATAACATCCGTCTGGGGCTGAGTATTGCGCCCAACAGCCCCGCAATCCTTGCAGATAGTGGTGTTTAT
>JAESRB010000118.1 GCA_016764855.1 Emcibacter sp. | reverse complement strand
TCAAATGAATAGTCTGAATGAAGATTAAGTAGAAAATATTCGCCCTGTTTTAATACTCCGCAGCCATTCCAGATTGGTAATATTCTGCCAGAAGGATCATGGGTTTTGATCTTGATGACAGGCTGATCATTGACATAAACCTGACCATCCTTACTACAAATATGATCACCGGATGTAGCAAATATCTTCTTCAATAGCGGAATATTCGGCCCCACATATCGACGTTCTATGGCCATTTCTTTGACAGCATTAGGCAGCCCTATGAGAATATAATCCCCCACGCCTGGAATTGATTTCTGTTCTATAATGTAAAAACCAACGGGGGCACTTTGCGATGGGTTATAGATGATTCTTGGACGGTATTCTGTCATCAAAACACTTGCCAATAGAATACAGCTCCCTGCTATGGCCATCAGGATAGATTTTATCCCCATGATATCACCTTTGCTCTTTGAGGAAGCTTTGGTGCTGTTCTTCTCCATAAGGATGAGCAGGCTGCTTTGCCATTATCCTCTGATGAAGGTGTCCATAATAGGCTGGAGAGATATCAGTAGGGTGAAGGCCAATTGCTTCAATCTGATCAATAGTTTTTAAGGCCGGACGCACCCTCATCGCACCCTCTAAGTCCAGAATAATCTGCACGCCCGGTCTAATGCCTTGGATGGATTGAATTTGACTTTCATACGTGAAATTGACTGTTTTGAAGATTGTAACGCGCCATATCCTGCTACCATATTCTCCTGCCTGCCACTGGACGTAGCACACCAATTGATCTGGCTTGTAATACTCATATGTTTGATCAGAAGATAGTTCTTTTATGAAGACAGGCCTGCCAAAACGCACGTAATATTTAATGCAATTCTTTACGCTTATGGTTTGAATTCGAGTTAGATTATTGATCATCAGATGTGCTTTCCTGCTTGCTTGCCTCTGACCAAGCATTCAAATCTTCCAATCGATAAAAGACTAAGCGCCCATGTTTACGGTAGACAGGACCGTCTCCTGTAACACGCATATTTTGCAAAGTTCGGGGGCTTAAACGAAGGTATTTACCAGCCTCGGTTTGGGTTAGAAAATCTGTATGGTCTCTTGAAACTATCGTGTCTGTCATGATGTATGCTCCTATTAAACTGTTAATAGAAACAATGTGACGGAATTTAATTTAGCTGTGCAGGGGGAAGAAACTTTAAAAGTATTTTTCTATGAGTCCGGCACAGATAGATATTTGAGATAGTCGCCCTTCATTAACTTTTCAGCGGCTTCTATGGCATATTCCACAATGTTTCTGACATGACTATCAGGTATCGACCATTCTTCCATAATGCGGGCTTTCTCAAAGAAGAGTTCTGCGATTTTCTTATCTGTAATATTCTGAATAACCTGTTTAAGCACTTCCAACTGTCGGTTGAACTTAAAAGAGGCCACATTAGCTTTGAAAAGGTGATCGGGAAGACAACCCGTTTTGGCAAGATACTGCAACCTTTTCTTTGCAAGTCTTTCCTCGCTGGTATCAATGTTATTCCCTGTCTGGAATACCAAATTCAAGTTTCCGCATTGTTTATCCTGCTCATGAACTCCTGTTGTATCTTGGCAACAAATCTGAATCGATTTGCGACCATCCTGAAACATATAATGGATAAGGTTTGGGCATTGCCGTAGCGTTACGGTCTGACAATTTAGTTTACTCAAGTTTAGGACATACGGATCTACCTGATGCCGCTCCGTATAGAAATCGGCATGCATAATATGAGGACAGAGTTCAGGAAGCCAAAAAGGGCTCGCCTTGTTATAGTCTAGGTTAGGGTCGGCAAAATTTAAGTAACCCCCATTGTTGCGAGATGCTACAACACTCACAGCAATTTTGCCTTTTTATACTCAAATTATACTTATAGCCCTCTATATATTCTGGAATATGTCGTAAAATTTCCCACGCAAAATTAAGGCGGTTAAGTTCTGAAAATTCTTCCCCAATAACATTCATTTATCGTCCTATATAAAAAATAATTAAACCATTACTCCTTAAGCGACTACTGTAAATACTACCTCATTCTGAACGCCCGCCTAGACTCGAACGACCGTATTCGTTCCATAATCAAAATTCTTAGATTTGTCACAATGTATATTCCTTGAGCGATTTAATCCGGCCAACAATCATTTTCTCGCATATATTAAAGACAAAAAACGTTGCATCCGAGGGCTACGTTTACAGCTTACTTTGTAGAACGCTCGAGGTGCTCACCCATCTCAGCGACACTAGAATTTATATCACCAGAGCTGTGATCTAACTTAGACATTGGATCTCCTATCGTTTTTAGCACCCTCGTTTTATTTCTTCCTTACCCAGCATTATGATGTGTCAACGATTTTCCAGACAGTTTGTTAAGCTTCTTTTGTGAGGTTTCTTATTTGAAATAATAGCTCAAATCATAAGTATGAATAGCTGTGTCATCACTTAAAAGCCGATAATTATAATGAGCACAATCCACAAAAGTTGCCATACTCGTTTTGGTTTTGGACCTTATCAAAGTGCCTTTTGAGGGGGCATCTGAAATCAATGCAGCGCGGTGCACTATCCATTCAATATCCTGTGCTTTTTCCACCAAATATTTAAGTACAGTTTCGTTATCTCTGTGTTGTCCAAGCAACCCGTAATAGCGCGCCAAAGTATTTTTGACAATCCACATAAGAAAAGGAAGATTCTGATTGTAAGGACGAGTTAATCCGCCTGCCTGATACAGAAATCGCTTAACGCCGTGTTTTCGCATAGCGGGCATTAATTTTTTAACAAAATTAGCGTTTATGTTCTCGTTTTTTTGCAGTTGAGCATTGCCTAACATACTGGCTATATAATCCACGTCTTGCACCAGTTCGTCAAAATTTTCAAAATCGATAATTGAACCTTGAACCAGTTCCATATTTAGATTTGTATTATTGTATTCCACCTTTTTTGTATTTTGAACCAAGAGTCTAACCCTATGGCCTTCCTGAAGTACTTTGTTTACAAAGTGTCGGCCTGTTCTTCCGGTTCCCCCCAGTACGAGGAATATTTTTTGTGAATTTGTCATCTTAAATTATTTAGTAATACCCCTTTCAAAGCTTGAACCTCCACCCTATAACGAATTGAGATGGAGGCACGACTATTGGCTCAATTTCAGAAATCAGCAACAAGTTGCAATCTGGCTCCCCGTATATCCTTGAGCTGATAAGCGCTTGCAGCGACGATGTCCCACGCCTTTTCATTAAAGACATTAGAAACCAGAAGACGGAGGCTCATCGGAGTCTTGCCCGTCATGAAGCTATAGAGAACTCCTATATCCACAGTAGTATAGGGATCAACGAACACTTGCTGTCCCCCAAGATCATCATAGGATTGTGCCGAAGCGGCCCGCTTTCCAGAATGGACCACAGACGTATTGAACGATAAGCCCTCTATTTTGGTAGAATAGTTCAAATCAAGGCGTAACAGTGTGGACGCAACACCAACAGGACGCTTACCGACCAGACCAAGGTCACGTGCTTCACCAGTCACCACCGGGTCCATCAAAACAGCCCCGACCAGTATATTAAACGCGTTGCCAATTTGTTTTGTTATCGACACTTCGATACCACGGTGATGAACGTCCCCAAGTGCTGAAAAACGATTTGCTTCATCGAAACTGAAATAAGGTTTCTTGATATCAAAGGCACTTGCCGAGATACGAAAGCCCCGAAAAGTAACCCGTACACCACCCTCGATTTGTCTGGTGCGGGAGGCCGGCAGAAGCTCATCGCGATTTGCGGCATTCTCTGGAGCGACACCGCTCTCCTCCAACCCACGTACATATGTCCCGTATACCGAAAGCCAAGGTTTAGGATTAATAACCAGAGCCGCATTGATAAGCCATGGGCTGTCAGATGTTTTCGTACTATCGCTCAAATGGGTGAAACTGGCCTTATATTCCGTCTTCTGAAAACCTAGGTTCAGTTGCGCTACATCGCCCAGCCATCCAGCATAACCGATGCCGCCTGTTACCTGCTTGACATGACCGACATCAACGGTATTAAATGTAAAATCTGGTTCCGGCTCGTGATCAATATCGCCCAGTACGACGGGCCCCAGATTGATAACATCAGATCCCCCACTTTCGGTCCGCCGGTCCCGGCCCCGAAACATGAAAACAACACGATGACGCAGATTTTTATCACCTCCGTTCCAAGCGATCTGCGCCTCACCGGAATAAGAACGTCCATTCTGCTTCGGGTCGGCGACAACAACATGACTTCCGCTGCCATCTAACTGATCGACATCGATTATCTCACTGAAATTGCGCACTTTATTCACACCCGACCGCCATAGGCCTCCACGGAATGACCAAGAATCTGCCAAATTCTGACGTACAATGAAACCAACATTGTTTTTATGGTTCTCGTTAAGGGCCCATGGCTGTCCAAGGTAACGACGTGCTGGGGTCAGTTTCGGCAGGAACGCCCCATTCCCCACGATAATCGGACGGACTTTCTGGTCATAAGCTTTGTAGTGATTGACCATCGTCAAAATCTCGCCGCTTTCATGACGGTACCGTGTTATCAAGCCAACTTGCCAAGCCTTGAAACTAGCACCGTCTACTTGTTCAGGTTGCACCCATGAAGCCCCAACGCCAACGCTGAACATATTCCTCACAACTGGCAACTGCGTATCCACCTCGGCAACCATGCCACCATATTTCAGAAGAGTAATCCCAGCACTCACAACTTGCTGCTCTCCTGGGATACGTAATTGATAATCGGCTATTCCCGTGGGCGCTGGAAAGGAATAGTCGAGAGCTGCCAACCCCACCCGGACCACCGAGCCTTGCAGGACGCGTGTCGACGGCGCAGCAAACTGGTCAAAATATATACCCTCGATCCGCAAGTTACCGGCTTTGATCGCAGAAAAGCCACGAATATCATAAGCACTGTAAACGCCGATGCTCTCCGCCCCAACCTCAGTGCCGTATGCATCATCCGCAGAGGTAATAGCATTCTCACCAACGCGTTGTGCAGCAGCAGGATTCACCAATACACCACCAGCCAGTGACAATGCCGTCAATATGATAGCAAACCTTCCCCCCAAAAATACTTTCTTACGCGATTCACAGACAATAAGCTGTTTGGAGAAAACCGAACCTTGAAAGTATTTGGCCTTTTGATAGATTTTTTCACTTTCGAATGACGGGGTATTCTTAATTCTGAACATCGTTTACAGGTTACCTCTCTGTATATTTATCTATAACTGGCAATGATAATAAATGGCCTAGAGAGGGCGGCTATCTGCTTATTCAAGCGGTATCGCGACCTCTGACCAGGGATAGGACGTGCAGCCATAGC
>JAESRB010000117.1 GCA_016764855.1 Emcibacter sp. | reverse complement strand
TTCCATGAGCGCTGACGTCAGACACTGATTATTCTCGCAAATGCACTCATTAGGGATAATCGAAAATGGGTTGAAAAAACCGCTTGATCAACACGGATACTCCGGTGACGGCCAGACAATCTAGCCGATTCAGTGGTGGACTATTGCACCGGGACTCTCACGGCCAGCTCTACTGGCTGGATCACGATTGTGGAACATGAAGGGCCCGAGATGCTTTGAATGTTGCGGGCCATGTGTTTGGAGAAAACAAAACGCGTTTCAACCATCGCTGCGAGGCAAAGATTGGCCATAATGGTCAAGCACAAGCTTTCTCGAAAGTGCACCTAATTTGACAATCAAGTTGTAAAAATTTTTATCATAAAGTGCCTGGTGACACCTGATTGTTAAAGATAGCGGCGAATTGGTCGGCGATTGCATCCCATTTGAATTCGGGATTGTTTGCATAATTGCTGCCTGTCCGACTGAGGCGTTGCAGGAGCGGTCGATCCGAATATAGGTGATTGAGCGCATTGGCCACACCAGAAGGATCAACTTCACCCATTTCGAGCGGTGAGAAATTCGGCACTTTCCACGAGGCCGGTTCGACCATCTGAGCTGTGGAAGAATCCCAAAGAGCGCCGCATGCGGTATGGTTAGGGATAATTTGTGCCGCCCCGGTGCTTGCATGTTCAAAGCTTACAAGCCCCCACCCCTCACCCATTGCTGTATTAATACCCACGTCGCATGCTCGGTATAGCTTGGCGAGATCAGCTTCGCTTAATGGACCCCCATTGGGACTGAGCGGATTATAGATCACACGGTCACGAATGTTGAAGGTATCAATAAGCGACAGGAGGTCGGAGGTTTCCTCCTCTGTAATCGCATGATGCAGACACAATTTCACATTGGACGGCTTGTCCTTTGCAAAGCGTGCAAACCCTTTGATGGTAATGTCGACGCGTTTGCGTATGTCGGGCCGGGCCGCATTTAATACGATGAAACTGTTATCCAAATCCTCAATTTCAGGGAAGATTTGACGTTTCAACGCTGATCGACCCACCCGGTCAAATTCAGCTGCAACAAGCGCTGGATCAGGGGCGAACGTTGTCGTCTCAACTCCGTGATAAACCACATCGACCATTGGGAAATCGTCAATTTCGCCTCCGGCCACCAGGGCGTTAAATGCGGCTCTAAGTTCCTCAGCAGCCCACTCGGTGTAAACAATCACCCGGTCAAGTCCTCGTAGCGGCAGCGCTATGCGAGGATCGACGATGTTGCCGTCAAGTGGAATATAGGCGATCAACCGTGTGGTTTTTCGCACCGGCGCGAGGACCCGGCAGTAATATTTGAAGGTCCAGATATCATGCAGGATGAAAAGCACATCGGGCGGGTTTTCTGCCACCATTTCCAACGCCTGAAAGGCGCCATAAACATCGCCGCCGCCTGACATGTTCGTCGGGTGTGTGCTGACTCCCTCCACCACGGAAACCGGATCAGTGTATCCAATACCGAGATAGTCGATGTCAAACCGGTCGCTCAATCGACGCGTCACCGTTTGCATGACACGGGTCAGGCCTGTGCCGTAAATATTGAAACCAAGCGTGATCAATCGGGGGCGCGTCATGGCATCTGTCTCTTCAAAGTCTGTCCGGGGAAACATCCCCCCAGTTTCGAAGCAAAAATGATAGGGCAAGCACCGATAGCATGGCTTCCTCCGTGTTGTTTGGTGCCAATGTCACAAACCCAGGTTGGATGTGTTGGCATCTTGTAAAGCTCCGGATAGACAGGTTCGATCATGGGTGCCAATTGTATTCCCGGGCAGGTCCAGTGCTGTCCAGCCCGGGAAACACTTCAAATCAGCTGAGTTCCAACGGCGTGTAGTCACCATTGGGAGCTGGAATCAATTCCAGAAGCATCTGATAGGGCGCGACCTTGTGCACTCTTGTTGGGTCTTTGCCTCCAGACATCGACATTTCTGCCTGCCCAAGATATTCGACCCCGCCCAAGCCAACATTCGGTATCGATGCCACCATATAGACCATATTTGCATTGACTCCGCAGGCCATGGCCGTCGACAAAATCTCCATTCGGCGAAGGAGCCTGCCACCACCATTTTCATCAAGCATTTTGAACAAAGCCCCCTGTGGCATTCCTGCCGTGAAAGCGGCGGAAACCCAAAACATGATGTACTCATCTGTCAGGTATTGTTCTAGGCCTTTTGGAACTGTGGTATTGTCAGGTGCATTTGCTTCAAACACCGGACCGGCATTTGGATCTTTCCGATTGTATATGATGACATGATGCAGTGGATCACCTTTCCCCATCGTAGATGGACTTTGCCCACTGGCGGACCCTATATTAACAGTGTAATAGGCTTCGCCACCATTCCACACAGTTGGTATCGTGAATACTGCGGAAAAAAGTACTGGTATGTTCTCACTCATATTTTTCTCACTTTCTATGGTTGGTAATTTTGAAAGATTGACGATTGTTCAGATCGCAATCGGGGTGAAGAGACCGCTGGCATTTGGTACAAGATCCATCACAATTCGGGTGTTATCAGGATATTCTCCAAGCGCTTCAAGACCGGGGAGACCGGAGCCAGGAACGGATGCCATAAGATAAATCAATGCGTTGTTTACCCCACAGGCGAAATTGACGGCGAGGGATTCCATACGTTGCAGAAGTCGCCCACCGCCATTGGATGCAAGCAGATGATACAGCTCACCCTGCGGCATGCCGGAACACCAACTAGCTGTTCCGGCGAATAACAGACTGTCCGTTGTCAAAACTACCGCAAGCCCTTTTGGCACAGTAGTATTGTCCTTCGAGACACCATTAAACAAAGGTGCAGCTGTGGGATTGCGGCGATCAAGCACCGCGAAATAGGTCCAACCTGACAAATTTCCGAAAGCCGATGTATTCGGGGAGGTTCCTGTTGAGTTCTGGAGAGCAAGTGACACAACTGCACTCGAGTCACTAGTTCTCACATTTCCAGAAAGCATTACCGGGATGGGATTAGTTACGTTAATCGCTGTCGGATTGGTCATTTGCTGGAAACCTCTGCATTTGGCAAATCGGGAACACTAAGCTCGAACACGAAAAAACCTGACGGGCCGATGGTGACCATAAATTGGCCGCTACCGGACACGCCGATATTGGCGGGTCTGGATAATGCGGAAACCACTGCTGTCACATCTGGCGGGCTGGAATGTGAATTGAGCACATAGATATCGGTGCCAGTTTGTGTTCCGGCATAGACGCTTGCGCCATTGCCGGAAACGGCCACGGTGGTCGGTGGGGTCTTAACATCGATGGAATGGGTCATGGAGGCGCTGTCGACATCATACACATCGATACTTGTAGAACTATAATTGGCGACATAGATGGTGCGCCCATCGGGGGTGACTGCTACATCGAACGGTTGCCCCTTTACGGCGAATAATTCGGACAATTCGCCGGTTTCGATATTGACCGTCATGATTTTTGAATCGGATTTTTGAGGCGAAGCAATGAATGCGGTATTGCCAAGAATGGCGCTTCCTGCAGGGCTCTTAATTCCGGAAATTGTCGAGGTAATCTTGTGCGAAGTCAGGTCAATAATGGAGATGGAATCGTCAAAAGCGTTGGAGACCACAGCAACGGTATCGTCGTCGCCCAGACTAACGCCACGAGCACCCAGCCCGACAGGTATCGACATTGTGGACATGCCTGTTGCCAGCGGTACAATTTCCAGAGTTCTGGCTGACGAATTGCAAACATAGGCATTCTTCCCGGTTCGGTCGACCGTCACGGCACCCCAGCCTACCATTCCTGAAAAGGACCGCCTCAGAAATAATTGTTTTGCAAATGTCGACCATTGTTTTGATGCGCCTCTGACGCTGCCCTTGACCGGTTCAAGCTCAAAAGTCGTCGTCGATTTAAGTTGTGATGCGGCGATCGGGTAGCCGCTTGCGACTGTATTTGCCGGGGCGCTGGGGTCAATAATCACACCGTTGGCCTTGAGCACACAATTATCGGATTGCATGGTGGACCAGTACAAAGCATTGCCCTGGCCCATAGACAATATCAAACTGATCGCCGACACTGACAAGGGATGGCTCCTCGATCTCGACAATTGTTTGCAAGGATACTTCGACGGGATTGCCGTTAATGCTCGATTTGGCAGTCAGGGTAAACACCGTCATCAAACTCAAATCTTGGGACGTGTATGGATTGCTCGGATTGCTAACGTTCAGACCGTTATATTCGAGGGTCAGTGTCGCATTTCCAGACAAGTTCCAACTGAGTACTGCCGGCTTTCCCTTGGGAACGCTTGAGTGGGTTGCCTTGAAATTACTGAGGTTAAACTCAACCGGCCATTTCGAAATATTGAAATCCAGCTTCGACGACGGGCCATCGCCAGTGTCTTCGGCAACTGTAACCATCGCCGTACCGGGTTGTTGATTGATTGGAATCGGTCCAAAGGTGAAAACCAGCCCATCGCCCCCGATGCGGTTAGGCTTCACGGTCCCGGCAGCTGAATTGTTCGGGGTGATGGTGAAAATACTGCCGGATTGAGTGATGGTCCAGCCACCACCACGGCTGGCAGTTGGAATATTCACCTGATTATTGCTTAAATCAGTCGCCGCCGTGCCCGAGCCCGGAAGCTGAAATTCAATCTTTGACAACGAGACATAATCGCTGGTTGGGTTCGATACGACCAGCGAAATTGTGGCATCTTTGGTGATCTGTACCGGGGTGGGGGCCGTACGGATTTGGTATGAAAGAACTGGTTTGGTCATGATTAGCCTTCGTTTTTTAAGCGCGCTGTTGATGCAATTTCAGTTGAGTTCATGTGTCGGTTCGGCTGAATCGAAGCCAGCCCTCCCGCAAGATTGAGGGTTGACCATCAAGTTGGGGTGCCGTGCTGGCAGCACCTATGGAATCGCCTTGCCAGTCCCCGACACTGGTTCCGGTTGATTGCAACCAGCTCCATTCACCACTCGAAACTGCCGGGAGCGGAATGCGTATGGTTTCTGGACCAAGCAGCAGGGGACCAGTGCGGAATGTCACAGCCATCGCTTCTCGCGCGGCATCCACAAAGCGAGCATCAAGGGAAACTTCTAGCGATGGAAGCAGACCGGTCGCGGCGTTGACGCTACCATTGGGATCAAGCAACAAGGTCAGATATTGTGAGCCCTTTCGGTCGAATGGCGCCGGTCCATCTGTTGCAACTTCTGGTCGCACGGCAAGGTCGACATAATTGCCTGCACCAATTTTCTTAACGTAAGGCGTTGTTGACGGGGTGACGGAGGATGGCACATGAACCGCGTTAAACGTCGTATAATCATTGTCGGCGAAATAGCCGATCGTACCATCGTGACGAAGGGCTTGAGAGCCAAACCGCACTGGCCAGGTAAAGCCCTCAAGGCTACCTGAATCCTGAAGCAATTGATCCGTATCAGGCGTAAAAGTCTTGTAAAAAGCCTGATCGACCTGAGCCTCACCACGAAGGTCTATAGCGACATTAATCCGGGTCACAGCCAATGGGCGTCCAATAATACTGGCCAAATCCCGTTCGCTCTTTGCACTTTCCGGTTCGATAGTCCAAAGCGTTTCGTCAATTACATTGAGGAAATTTGCCAACGCAACAGGTCCGTCCGCTTGGGCAAGTAATTGGGTGATGATTGCATTGAGGTGGGGATTGGCAATGTCTGGAACAGCATTTGGATCGACTACAGGAGAAGTTGCAGGGTCGCCGGGAGCCGGTATCCAGGCAATTGAATTTTGACCGGGCTTGATGAAGATCGTGAGCACCTCACCCAGATATTTGCCCGCTGCATCATAGACCGCCAGTGACTTGTCCAGATGGTTGGGTAACAACCAACCACAAACCGGGCTCGCATCGGCACTGAAATCAACAACTACGGAATCGCTATCCGCAGAAATCCACGTAAAGTCGAGACGCGCAGGCTGCGCGATCCGGGGATCAAGTCGCAACATGCGCTTTGCCGCTGTTGGGCCAATTTCATTGGGGTTTGGTGCCATGCCCCGGCCCTGAATCGGCTTGAAGGTCGACGCAGCGCCC
>JAESRB010000116.1 GCA_016764855.1 Emcibacter sp. | reverse complement strand
GTCTCGAGACAGCATATTGAAAAAGCCCGTGAGATGGGCATGGACACCATCGGATTTTTGATGATGTCTCATATGATTGAGCCGGACCATCTGGCGCAACAGGCCCAGTTGATGGAAAGCTACGGCGCAACCACGGTTTATGTTGTCGACAGCGGCGGGGCGCAAAATATGGACGATATCGCGGCTAGATTACAGGCCTTTGACAAGGTGCTGAAGCCGGAGACTGAGCGCGGGGTTCATGCCCATCATAACCTGAGCCTTGGGGTCGCAAACTCTATTGCGGCGGTGCAAAACGGCGCGATCCGAGTTGATGCCAGCCTGACGGGGATGGGGGCCGGGGCCGGCAATGCGCCGCTCGAAGTCTTCATCGCGGCGGCGGACCGCATGGGTTGGAACCATGGTTGTGATCTTTACAAGCTGATGGATGCGGCGGAGAATTTAGTGCGGCCATTGCAAGACCGTCCGGTGCGGGTGGACCGGGAGACATTGTCTCTGGGCTATGCTGGCGTTTACAGCTCCTTCTTACGTCATGCGGAAACGGCGGCGGAAACCTATGGCCTCGACACCCGGGAAATCCTTGTGGAGCTGGGCGCAAGAAAAATGGTTGGCGGACAAGAAGATATGATTGTCGATGTCGCCCTCGATATACTTAAACAGAAAAAAGAAGAAGGAAAAGTCCCATGATGAACCTAAGTGAAATTGCAGAATTCGTGGATGATGCGTCAAGATACGCCAATGCCATTCCCCAGTTATCGGAAACTGGTAAGGATTTAACGCTTGAGCAAGCCTATGAAGTTCAACGTTTATCCGTACAGCGGCGTTATGACCGGGGTCAACATCAGGTTGGGGTCAAAATGGGTTTTACCTCTCGGGCAAAAATGATCCAGATGGGCTTGGATGAAATGATCTGGGGTCGCTTGACCGATACGATGCTTGTGGAAGATGGTGGAGAGATAGATTTATCTGATTTTGTTCATCCCCGTGTGGAACCGGAAATTGCTTTCCTGCTGAATAAGCCGCTCGAAGGACTGGTCAGCCCGGCACAAGCCATGCTGGCAGTAGAGGCCATTGCTCCGGCACTGGAAATTATTGACAGTCGGTATGAAAACTTCAAGTTTAACCTGCCCGATGTGGTCGCGGATAATACATCCACGTCCGCCTATGTGGTGGGGCCGTGGGTCAAGCCGGATATTGACTTTACTAACCTTGGTATGGTGATGAGCTTTGATGGGCGGCCTGTGCAAATTGGTTCTTCTGCTGCTATATTGGGGCATCCGCTTCGTGCGCTTGTGGCGGCGGCCAAACTGGTCGGCGAAGATGGTGGACGTCTGGAGGCGGGCTGGACGGTGATGGCGGGCGGCGCAACAGCAGCCGAAGCTTTAACATCCGGTGTGCATGTGCGGCTCGAAGCTCAAAATATGGGTTCCGTCAATTTCAGTGTGAAATAAGTGAAATAAAACATGATTGAACAAGACGCAGATAATCCGGAAATCAGCAAGACGATTAGCGCGGGTGGAATTAAAACCAATTATCATGACGTGGGCAGCGGAGACCCTGTGCTGCTCATACATGGCTCCGGTCCGGGGGTAAGTGCCTGGGCTAATTGGCGGTTGATCATCTCCGAATTATCCAAGAAAAACCGCGTTATCGCACTGGATATGGTGGGATTTGGTTATACGGAGAGGCCGGAGGGCTTCTCCTATACTATGGATGCGTGGGTTGATCATGCTATTGGGCTATTGGATGCCTTGAATATTGATAAGGCATCCGTCGTGGGAAATTCATTTGGTGGGGCTTTGGCTTTGGCCATGGCTATCCGGCATAAGGACCGTGTAGATAAGCTCGTCTTGATGGGGAGCGTGGGGGTTCCGTTTGATATTACATATGGCTTGGAAAAGGTCTGGGGCTATACGCCGTCCCTTGATAATATGAAGGAGCTTCTTGATATTTTTTCTTATAATCATGCACTTATGACGGATGATCTGGCGAAATTAAGATATGAGGCCAGTATCAGGCCGGGTTTTCAGGAAGCCTATGCCAGTATGTTTCCGGCACCACGTCAAAACGGGGTTGATGCTATGGTAAGCGCAGAAGAGGATATTAAATCGCTTACTCATAAAACATTGATCATACATGGTCGAGAAGACAGAGTTATTCCATTGCAGAATGCTTATCAACTCATGTCATATATTGATAATGCTCAGATGCATATATTCGGTAAATGTGGCCATTGGACCCAAATTGAATATACCGATGAATTTAATCATATCGTTAAAAGGTTTTTAGAAACGTAACGAGCTATACTTAACTATCGTTTATGGTTCTATGATCTGTAATCGGGAATAGAGTGGGGGTAATTAGGTTACTTCCGCCTTTTTTTCTTCTTTTTCTTTGGCGGAAGAATATCTTTATATTCGCTGAGGGCTTTGCCGGTGAGTTTCTGCGTGCCTTCGGATGTCACATAGGACAGGTCATAATCCGCAATATAACGGTAATTGGCTACCGACGCTCTGGATTTTGCAAAGGTTCTTTCAAAGAAATTTAAGTGATCCATGATGTTAAAATGGTCAATTTTTCGCGTGAAATGGATCGTACCCGTCAGGCTTGCGGTATCATTCTTTGCCGTGATTTCAATAACCGTAGGATAAGAAGATTTCTTGGAGGCTTTTACAATATCTTTATAGCTTACCGTAATATCAGAAAAAACAATCACATCATTATCCGCATTTTTCAGTGTAAGAATATTGTCCTGACGACCGTCTGGTCTTTCCATAGAGGATAAAAAAGGAATAAGCGTTGTTTGTTCTTCGTCATCTTTAAAGGATGTAAGGCCGCTGATGCGCAACCAGCTTTTTAACAGGCCTTCTACACGGCCATTAAATATGGCATGGGTTCCAAAGCCCTGAACCTTGCCTTTTCCAGTGACAAAGGACTTCTTACCGTCATATTGAATGCTCCATTTTCCATCTCCCTCAAAATAAGGAAGATAAAAAGAGCTTTTCATATAATCTTTTTTTGTCTTATAGGGTTGGTGGTCGAGAGGGGGAATGCTGGCCTTTCCCGTAATATCCACAACGCTTCGGCCAACGGTTCCCACATGAATATCATGCTGCCGGCCCTCACTCTTTAGGCGGTGAGTATGAATGAAAAGGTTGAATTTCCCCGAATCAAACCCCCATTTCCCCAAATTACGGCCATTTTTGATGATGGCACGTTTGCCATCGGGGCTGACAACAGTGGAAATCATGATGCCATGATCCCGGCCCACAGGCCAAGGAAAATTCGCCACAAGAAATTGACTGGTGATAAAGGTGCCGTCTTCAAACAGGAAATGCTGTTCCCAATATTCTTTATAGTATTTATCGGACAACATCAGGGGCTTGCTATGATCCATAGCCCTTAGGGAAAAGGGCAGCAGGCAAATCAAAGACACAATGATTATTTTGATTAATTTCAAGCGATAACTCCTTACAATTACACGGTCATTCTACACCATGACCTTGACGAAAGGATATATTCAATAATTTTTAATATCCCTGATCTGATCTGGTTTTGATAATTTATCGGGCAGGAATGTGTTCATAACGTGGCTGAGTATGCATAAAAGCCACCCCCAGTTAACTTCGGGAGTGGCTTTTATCTGATATTAAAATCAACCTTTAGCGGCATCGGTCAGCTGTTGCCGGGCGGTGACAAGAAGGTCTTCCATCTCACGGCGAAGTTGATGCTCAGAAATTTCCGCTCTGCTTTTATCCAGATCGCCTTTTACTTTTCGGTAAACATCTTCGTCTCCGGCTTCTTCGAAGTCAGAGGCAATGACTTGTGAAGCGTAGGCGTCGGCTGCGGCGTCGGCCAGACCCATTAGATCTGCTGCCCACAGGCCGAGCAGCTTGTTACGGCGCGCAGATACTTTGAAATCGAATTCTTTATTGCGGGCAAACTCTTTTTCGTAGGCTTGTTCGCGGTCGTCAAACTGGGTCATCTGTCCAATCTCCTTTAAAAAACTAATTCTCTAATATAAAATGCTATAATCTCTTATGTACGCTAGATAGCATTTTGTTTCTATAATTTTATATGGGTATGATCACTTTATTTTTTAAGGTCTAACGCCAATTGTTTTCTCAGGCATATTGATATATGTTCGCCTCGCTTGATTCTATCAAACAAACTTGAATTTAGACGTTTAATTTATCTGTTACAGGAAGCCTGATATGTCTCCAGAAAAAGCGCCAGAAATAGCTAAGGGTGAAAAAATTTACGAAGGCAAAGCCAAAGTCCTTTACAAGGGGACAGAAGAAGGCACGCTCATTCAGTATTTCAAGGATGATGCCACTGCCTTTAATGCCCAGAAAAAGGGAACAATTGCCGGTAAAGGTATTGTAAATAATAAAGTTACCGAGCTGGTAATGAAGCATCTGGAACGCATTGGCATTCCAACCCATTTCATCAAACGATTAAGTGACCGGGAACAATTGGTTCGTGAAGTGGAGATTATCCCGTTAGAAGTCATCGTCCGGAATACTGTTGCCGGAACCATGGCCAAACGACTGGGTATAGAAGAAGGTCGGCGCCTGGAACGGCCTCTCATTGAATTTTCTCTGAAAGATGATGATCTTGGTGATCCGTTAATTGCCGAAGAGCATATCCTATCTCTTGATCTTGCCGATGAGGAAGAATTGAGCGAAATTTTCGATATGACGCATCAGATCAATGACTTCCTGCGCGGGTTATTCGCCGGAGTTGGCATTGAGCTTATTGACTTCAAACTTGAATATGGCCGTTTGTATGATGAAGACGAACTTGGTTATCGTTTGATCCTTGCCGATGAATTCAGCCCGGATAATTGTCGTCTCTGGGACATGGAAACCGGAAAGAAATTGGATAAAGACCGTTTCCGCCGGGATTTGGGCGGCGAAGTTGAAGCCTATCAAGAAGTCGCAAGACGTCTTGGCATTACCCTTTAAATATATAGAAAGGCACATCGTGAAAGCACGTGTTCATATCACTTTAAAAAATGGCGTACTGGATCCTCAGGGCAAAGCTATACAGCATGCGTTGACGGCTCTTGACTTTGGCGGGGTGGACGACGTTCGGCAAGGTAAATATATCGAGCTGGATCTGGCCGAAACTGACCGGGAAAAAGCATTGGCCTCAGTAGAAGATATGTGCAAAAAACTTCTGTCCAATACGGTCATTGAAAATTACGTCATCGAGATCGAATAACTTATACTTAACCGGGATGCGTCCATGAAAAGCGCTGTAATTGTATTTCCTGCTTCTAACTGTGATCGTGACATGATTGTCGCGCTGGAAAAAATCACAGGCCATAAGCCTCACATTATCTGGCATCAGGATGAAGAAATTCCTGACGCTGATTTAATCGCCCTTCCGGGTGGTTTTTCCTTTGGAGACTATCTGCGGTGCGGTGCCATGGCGGCCCGGTCCCCTGCGATCCAAAAAGTCATTGAACATGCGAACCGCGGAGGCAATGTGATTGGCATCTGCAATGGTTTTCAGGTTTTGACCGAAACGGGATTGTTGCCGGGCGCGTTGATGCGTAATAAAAGCCTGAAATTCATCTGTAAGGATGTTAATCTCAAGGTAGAGAATAACGACACAGCTTTTACCAATGCTTACGGGCAGGGGCAGGTCATTACTATTCCCATGGCCCATCATGATGGTAATTATTTTGCCGATGATGAGACTTTGAAAGAATTGGAAGATGACGGACGTATTGCGTTCCGTTATGTGGATAAAGCCGGACAGGCAACTGCGGAGGCTAATCCCAACGGGTCCCGTAACAATATTGCAGGTATCATTAACCGCCGGAAAAATATCCTTGGAATGATGCCCCATCCTGAACGCTTGATCGAAGATGCACAGGGCGGGATTGACGGCCTTGGTTTCTTTGAAAGTATGATTAACGCCATAAATTAGGTTTCTTGAATATGACTTGGAATAACAACGTAGAAATTACCGACGCTTTGGTCAAAGAGCATGGCCTGAGTGATGATGAATACGCTTTGTGTCTTAAAATTTTGGGCCGGACGCCAACTTTGACGGAACTGGGTATTTTTTCCGTGATGTGGAGCGAGCATTGTTCCTATAAATCCTCCAAGAAGCATTTGAAAACCCTGCCGACTAAGGCGCCGTGGGTCATTCATGGTCCGGGTGAAAATGCCGGCGTGATTGATATCGGGGATAATCAGGCAATCATCTTTAAAATGGAAAGCCACAATCATCCGTCTTATATTGAGCCTTATCAAGGTGCAGCAACGGGTGTCGGCGGCATCTTGCGGGATGTTTTTACCATGGGCGCACGGCCCATTGCCAATATGAATGCCCTGCGTTTTGGCTCACCAGACCATGCGAAAACCAAGCATCTGTTGAGTGGTGTTGTTGAAGGCATTGGCGGTTACGGCAATTGCGTTGGTGTGCCTACTGTGGGCGGTGAAACCAACTTCCATCCTTCTTATGACGGCAATATTCTGGTTAATGCCATGAATGTGGGATTGGCGGATCAGGATAAGATTTTTCTGTCAGCAGCAGCAGGTATTGGAAATCCGGTTATTTATGTGGGGTCCAAAACGGGACGGGACGGGATTCACGGCGCGACAATGGCTTCTGCTGAATTTACGGAGGACACAGAAGAAAAACGTCCAACCGTACAAGTGGGTGATCCTTTCACGGAAAAACTCCTGATTGAAGCTTGTCTGGAATTGATGTCAACGGACATGGTTGTCGCCATACAGGACATGGGGGCGGCTGGTCTGACCTCATCATCCGTTGAAATGGCCTCCGGTGGTGGTGTTGGCTTTGACTTTAATCTGGATATGATTCCCCAACGTGAAGAAGGCATGACGCCTTATGAAATGATGCTGTCCGAGAGCCAGGAACGGATGTTGATCGTTCTGAAACCGGGGCGTGAGGCAGAAGCCAAGGCAATTTTCGATAAATGGGACCTTGATTTTGCTGTCATAGGTAAGATCACGGAAACGGGAAATCTGACACTTCGCTTTAAAGGAGAAGTTGTCGCCGATATTCCAACGCAGCCTTTGGCGGATAATTCACCGGAATATGACCGTCCTTGGGTCAAAACACCTGCAAGGGCGTTCTTGAAACCTGAAGATGTGGCTGCTCCGGCTGATATGAAACAAGCGCTGCTTAAAATGATCGGTTCGCCGGATCTTTGCAGCAGGGACTGGATATGGCAGCAATATGACCATCAAGTTATGGCGGATACTATCCAAAAGCCGGGTGGAGACGCTGCAGTAGTTCGGGTTCATGGTACGGAGAAAGCCGTAGCCATCAGCACGGACTGTACGCCACGTTATTGTTATGCCGATCCCGTAGAGGGCGGTAAACAGGCGGTTGTGGAAACCTGGCGGAATCTTACCGCTGTGGGCGCAACACCATTGGCGATTACGGACTGTTTGAATTTTGGTAATCCCGAACGACCAGAAATTATGGGTCAGTTTGTTGGCTGTATTGAGGGCATGAAAGAAGCTTGTATAATTCTGGACTATCCTGTGGTTTCCGGGAATGTGTCGCTTTACAATGAAACCAACGGCACGGGTATTCATCCAACGCCAGCTATTGGCGGCGTTGGTCTCTTTACAGATTCTTCCAAGATGGTAACGATTGCACCACAGAAAGAAGGCGAGGTTCTCATCCTTGTCGGAGAGACTAAAGGACATCTTGGCGTGTCACTTTACCTTGATATTATGGAAGGCCGGGAAGAGGGGGCTCCGCCTCCTGTTGATCTATTGCTAGAGAAGAAAAACGGTGATTTTGTTCGGGCTCAGATTAATGCCGAAAATATTGCGGCCTGTCACGATATCTCCGATGGTGGTCTTTATGTGGCATTGGCTGAAATGGCCATGGCTTCTGAAATGGGGATGGCTGTAACTCTGGATTATGAGAACGTACCACAGCATGCCTTTGCCTTTGGGGAAGATCAGGCCCGTTATATTCTGTCGGTGCCAGCGGATAAGGCAGATGCCATATTGAGCAAAGCTAAAGCAGAAGGTGTTGTATGTGCTAATATAGGTCGTGTCGGTGGCAAGGACTTCGAAGTGAATGGCATGAGCAGTATTTCAGTGTCTGAGCTTCTTACAACCCATCAAGGCTGGATGAAAGACTATATGGGCCTAGAGTAATATAGAATTCGGTTCGCTTCGTATAAATTGATCTACGGGTTTCTTTTCTGTTATATTAACAAGTTGAATAGTAATTTTTGTTATTTAATCTGTATTATTTGTTGAAATTATAAAAAGCAGGTGGAACAGAGGATGATTTTTTTATTTGGAGCGCCCCGTAGTGGAACGTCTTGGTTGGCTAAGATCTTTGATAGCCACCCAGATGTGCTTTATCATCACGAGCCGGATTCTATTATTGTTTCTCAGGATGTTCCTTTTTTTCCTGAATCCAAAGATGTAGAAATCTTGATCCCGACAACGCGAGATTATTTTACGAAGCTTTTAAACGTAAGGCACTTAAAATCGGCCGCATCTATTCCTGTTTTTAATAAAAGCTATTTCACGGGTCTAATGAATAAGATCATGCCGGGATTAGTTTTCATGCTGAAGACTACCTCGGGCATATGCGGCAAGCTTAAGCTGCCTCTTGAAATTAAAACACCAGCTTTTGCCAGAAAGAATGGTAAAAATGGCAAGATAGTGGATGTAATGAAGTCGGTAAATTCTCCTTGCCGTACCGGACTTGTGGCACAGGCATTCCCAGAAGCTAAAGTGATATATATTCTGAGGCACCCCTGCGGTTATGTGTCTTCTCAGCTTCGGGGACGGGAATTGCACTTTCTTGAGAATGTAATATACTACCGCCAACTGGCCTCTATGACTGTCGCGAAAGAACGCGGCTGGACAGAGGAAAAGATCAAAAGTATGTCGATGGAAGAGCAATTGGCATGTAGCTGGGTCTGTATTAATGAGCAAGCCATGAATGATATCGAAGGTCAGGATAATTGCATGTTTTTTCTATATGAGGATCTTTGCGATGAGCCTATTGTCGTCAGCCGTAAGTTATTTGATTTTTGTAATCTGGATTATAACGACCAAACGGATACCTTCCTGAAAAGCAGCATGAATTATAGTGGCGGTAATGAAAAGTATTTTCAAACAGTACGGAACCCAAAAACCGCAGCGGAAAAATGGAAACAAGAACTCACAGCGGAACAAATAGAGAAAATTAAAAATATTGTTTCGGGTACCAAAGCCGGGGACAACTTTTTGTCTTATTATGGCTGATGAGGTAAAATTATAAAAAAAATATTTTTCCTCTTAAAATTTGCGGTATGTTCCCCCATATTCACATTAAGATGCGTTAATCAGGAGCTTAAAATATGGCAATGGAAGCCACAGAAATTGAATCGATGATCCGGGAATCTATCCCCGATGCGAAAGTAACCATTCAGGACCTTAAAGGAGATGGTGATCATTATGCTGCGTTGGTAATTTCAAAGGAATTTGAAGGTATTAGTCGTGTGAAGCAACATCAAATGGTCTATAAAGCACTTAAAGGAAAAATGGGTGATGATCTGCATGCGTTGGCGTTGCAAACATCCGTATCCGAATAAAAAATACTCAGGTAAATAATAACTCAGGAAGATTAAATGACAAATCCAGTTTTTAGCCGTATCGAAGAAGATATCAAAAAAAGTGATATCGTACTCTATATGAAAGGTAGCCCAATGTTCCCGCAATGCGGATTTTCCGCTACGGTGATTGAGATACTTAATCATTTTAAAGTGGAATTTGAGGCATTTGACGTGCTTCAGGATTCTGCTCTGCGCGACGGTATCAAAGAATTCAGTGAATGGCCTACGATCCCGCAACTGTATGTTAAGGGCGAATTTGTTGGCGGCTGTGACATCATTCGTGAAATGGCAGCCAATGGTGAATTGCTTGGTTTACTAGAACAGAATGACATTAAACCAAAAGCCTAATAGCTAGGTTTTCTAAAACCCCTGTTGTGCCGTTGTGTGGACAGGGGTTTTTTTATGTCATTTTACCATACAGATCACTTTGGTGACGGAGAGTCTTTTTCGTAATAAAATGCCGGTTTCTCGCAAATGATCAACTTGATATAAGGCCTTATCTTCTGTGTCGGTACGGGGCGCGGAATAATCTGTCTGTTGTAACAGGGAAAGAAGGGTTTCTGGTAGAGAGGAATATGATCGACCTCGTCGTACGGAGCCTGCGATATGTACGCCGACCAAATGACCTTGAGTATTGAGTATGGGGCCCCCGCTGATCCCGCCTAGGGACAGGTTATGATCCGGCTGACGGATTTCTTCAGCCCAGACCAAAACGGACTCTTTCGTGTTTCTAGCACCGCGCGTTTTTATGATCCGGCGACCAATCAGTCGAGAATAGACATTTCCCGGTTCGCCTCGGGGATAGCCAAAATGAAATCCTTCTGAATTATAGCTTAAATCCCGCTCTTCGATTTGAAACGGCTTGGCACCCCTGGCGGTTTTTAGAATGCTTATATCTGCGGTAGGGTGTTGAGTAACTTCGGTCACTCTGTAGCCTTTACGGGCATTGATGAGAACGACTAAATCCGTACAACCCGCTGTCACATGCTGTGCGGTGCCCCAAACGCCTTGTTCGGAAAGTGAGAAGGCAGTGCCGGTATAAATTTGGCCTCGGTTCTTTGCTTCTGATGTTATGGCGATTATGGGGTCAAACCGGTTTTTCTCTTTTAACTGTCCAGCACCCTCGGGCTGAGATCGTTTTAAGGGCGGAAGCGCTTTCTCTGATGCTTTGGGGGATAGCCGTATTGGCGGCACAGTGGTCGTCCCCTTTTCCGGTAGCGAAGACGCAATTGCCGTGAAAATAATAAAGGCCGACAGCCAGAGATAAAAGTTTCTCATTGTTAGACAGCAATGGCCGCAGCATTAATCATCGCCACGGATATTTTGCCAGAGAATAACAGAATTGCTGGTCCGATTTCATCCCGTTCAATCCGCCCTTTTAAATCATCCATAATGAAATGGGCTGCGTAAAAAGCAATGACTTGTACGATTAAGGCGACGAGGCCCCAAATAATAATATCCCAGTGGTTGACGCTGCCCGCAAGGCAAACTGCCAAAGGAATGGCAAGGCCAATAATGCCAGCAGACAATGATATGGCCGCAGAGACATTACCTTGCTTGATCATGTTAATTTCACGAAAAGGCGTGATTTTCTCATATATAATCACCGCAAGAACAAACATCGATAGAGTGATCAGGAAATGAAGAATGAATAAAGGAAATCCCGCTAAAAAACTTTCAAACACTGCTGCCATTTCTCACCTTTAATGCTTGTTATCATGTGGTTGAACTTTAGCAGTTTTGGTCAAAAAACCATATTAATTTATCAATGTAACGTATTTAGATTGGATTATAGCCGATGGTAACGAGATATTCGGCAAACTTTAGGTCATGTTTTAAAATCCACGTTAAAAGGTCATTACGCATTTCAAAAAGACAAAGCTCCCAGTCTTTAAGAGAGTTATTCTTTCTTTTCAGCATCGTAACATGATCTAATATTTTTTGATGCTCATCCTTCGGGTCATCAGAAATATATCCAAAATCTTGCATTATCTTTGTTTCATCCGAGAAATGCTGTTTTAGCTTGGTACAGAAGATTTCCTAATTTCTTTCACAGC
Organism: Emcibacter sp.; assembly: GCA_016764855.1. Classification (GTDB taxonomy): domain Bacteria; phylum Pseudomonadota; class Alphaproteobacteria; order Sphingomonadales; family Emcibacteraceae; genus Paremcibacter. The sequence continues at coordinate 1,745 of JAESRB010000116.1, read as the reverse complement.
CTTCTGTATCGTGTGCAGTGAAGCAATCGACCATTTGGTTAAGTGTCTTTAATAGTGCCATATGGTCAGAATCTATTTTTTCATGGCCAATCAGGAAAGCAGGGGATAATTCAAACTTTTGCATACACATTACTATCTATCAATAGAAAAGCCGCCCAGAATAGACTGCGCAGCTCAAAAATTATTTATACTATATGGTCACTTACTTGAATGATGAGGTGCAGGGGTTAGGAAAAATATAAGACGATATAAACCCTTCGTATTGTCACTTTTTCCCATCTAATTAACCGCCAGTATAAAACTAGTTTCACAACGTAAGTATATCGTAATATTCTAATTTATTACAGATATTTTTTTGCAATAAAATATTTTAAAATACCCGCAATTTATAATTTCAGTCTAGGGTGTATATAGCGTATCTCAGCGTAATTTTTCCAGAAGTTCGTTTGGATTCTTCAATATTGGCCGCTAGCGTGCTGCGCCGTACAAGCTTTCGATCTGGCCCTAGTCTCAATCTGCATTGCCAATAACCGTGCCTGTCATCTGCTCGCGTATGTAATATTCTCCTGCCGCCGCGCAGTTCAATTTGACGTTGCTTAATCTCCATATTACACCCCGTAATTCCATGTGTTTACGATGTGTAATATAGCAAATCAGAGTTTGTCAGATCAATAGTGGTTGCTGGTGAATAAAGACCTTTCCTAGCATAGCCCTACTGAGCAGCTACGCATTTAAATTTTAATTCAGTGGAACCCAATTGGGCTAGTCTTGCTGGAGTAGTAACGACTTCTAATGTTTCAACAGCAAGGCTTTTTGCTCCACAAAAATCATTTGCTTCTTTATAAACGGCAGCCTTAACTTTGTATGATACACCTAATCCTGTAGAGCCATCCTTTTTACCAATAAAATATGTGTCCTGCCCCATAGGGACAACACCTGTACTTGCACAAGCTGAAATCATCAACGCCAGAGTTAATACCAAAATATTTTTCATACTAAATTCCCTCAATTTCAAATAAAAAAAGCCGCCCAGTTGTTATACTGAGCAGCTTAGAATTATTTATACTATAGCGTCAATCACATAAATGATTGGTTATAGATATTAGCGTGAATAAAATTCCACGATAAGGTTTGGTTCCATTTGAACTGGATAAGGAATTTCGTCCAATTGTGGGACGCGCAGGAAAGTAACTTTCGTGCCATCGTTTTCCAGTGTCAGATAATCAGGAATGTCGCGTTCGTTTGATGCGATGCCTTGAATAACCATTGGGATCTGACGTGATTTTTCACGAATTTCCACAACATCACCAGCTTTTACGCGGTAGCTTGGGATGTTAACTTTTTTGCCATTCACTGTCACATGACCGTGGTTTACAAACTGACGGGCAGAAAAGATGGTAGGCACGAATTTTGAACGGTAAACCAGCGCATCCAGACGGCTTTCCAACAGACCAACCAAATGGGCACCTGTATCTCCGCGTTGGCGGTCAGCGTCTTTGTAAATGCGTTTGAACTGTTTTTCAGTAATGTCGCCGTAGTAGCCTTTAAGCTTCTGTTTCGCGCGCAACTGAATACCGAAATCGGAAAGTTTGCTGCGACGACCTTGACCATGTTGGCCCGGTCCGTATTCGCGAGAGTTTACGGGAGATTTAGGACGGCCCCAGATGTTTTCACCCATGCGGCGGTCAATTTTATACTTAGCTTGTGTACGTTTTGTCATTTTATAGAATCGCTTCTGTTAAATT
>JAESRB010000115.1 GCA_016764855.1 Emcibacter sp. | reverse complement strand
ATGTTCCAACGCACGTTTTACGTCCTCTGCACTGGCTTCCATGGTTTCCGGCACATTGGCACTGGCGGCAACCAAATGGTCACCCATGGAACCGGGAACAAAATCCGGTATTTTCTGACTACTGCTGTTACTCTTCACCGCAATATTGGGGGACATCAGAGATTTCGTCACGCATGTGCTGCCACAGAACGGACATTCAATCTGCCCATCCTCCACCTGAAGCTCATAAGCATCACTACTTCGAAACCAGGCTTCAAAGACATGGTTGTCTTCACATTTAAGATCAAAAACGATCATACTCAAATCCCATTTATAAATACTTCAGTCTATGGCCCATCCAACTATTGGCCTACGCGATATTTTGATCATGGTTCAATGACGGTACCCGTGACCTTGCTTTGTCAATCAAACCTGTGTCGATTTCCGCAACAACAACCCCAACATCAAGGCCACCATCATCTATTATATTACCCCAAGGGTCAACCAAAAGTGAGTGACCATAGGTATTACGCGTGTCCCCTCTGGCATTGGTATGCGCGCCTGTCTGAGCCGATGCAAAGACAAATGCGCCGTTTTCAATGGCACGAGCCCGCAATAATATATGCCAATGAGCCTCTCCCGTTACCTGAGTGAAGGCCGCAGGAACCGTCAAAATACCGGCCCCCGCCTGTGCCATTTTCCGGTAAAGATGAGGAAAACGCAAATCATAACATATGCTCAAGCCCATATCTGCCCACGGTGTTTGCACAATGGCAGCCTGATTTCCGGCCTGATAAGAACGAGATTCACGATATTGTTCCCCACCGGGCAAATCCACATCAAACATATGAATCTTGTCGTATTGCGCGGCAATATGTCCATCAGGAGACAAAACATAACAGCGATTGGCAATTTTATCCCCCTGCTTCACGGCCATAGAACCGATCACCAGCCAGATTTTCAAATCCGCGGCCAAAGCCGCAAAAACCGGCAGGCTCGGATCATCATCCGGCTCATATATCTTGCCCAGCAATGCCTTGCGGTCAGATTCAATCAGCGTTGTCATTTCCGGGGTCAATATCATCTGGGCCCCCCGCGCGGCGGCCTCCCGAATCAAGGCCTCTCCTGCGGCCATATTCTCCGCCCGGTCATTGGTGGACGACATCTGGACCAGACCCGCCACAAATTTATCCTGAGGAAATTTACCCAAAGAGACCTTATCAGAAATCATGCCAATAACGCATCCAGTTTGCCGGATTTCTCAAGAGCAAATAAATCATCACAACCGCCCACATGATGGTCGCCGATAAAGATCTGTGGCACGGTATAACCGCCAGAAGCCCGATCAATCATAACCGCCCGCTCTTCCGGTTTTTTGCCAATATCAATTTCGTCAAATTTCTGGCCTTTTTCCGCCAATAAGGATTTCGCGCCAGTACAATAGGGACACAACATTTTGGTATAAATTGTAATTTTCTTCATATTCATCACTTCAATTCTAATTTGCCCAAATAATTTCCCCAATAATATTCTCGAGTAATATTCTCAGGTAATGCTCTCAGCTAATGTTCTCGGGCAACTTGCCCAAATTTATTTTCCAAGCTTATATTGGGTATCCTGGCCTAAAATTCAATAGCAGGTCAAGAACAGACCCGTGCCACGGTTACAATTTTCACCCCTTTTGCCCCGGCACGCTTCAATATTTGCGCACAAGCCCCCACCGTGGCCCCCGTGGTATAAACATCATCCACCAAAATAATCATCCGGCCGGAAAGCACTGCCAAATGCTTGTCATTGACCTTAAAAGCCCCGGCCACATTGCGCTGACGGTCATGATTATCGCCTTCTTGCGGCGGGGTATATTTCTCCCGAAGTAACATATCAGGAATATAAGCCATCTGTTTTTTCCGGGCAAAGGCCTGCCCCATAAGCGCGGCCTGATTATAACGGCGTTTACGAAGACGTTTTTTATGAAGGGGCACAGGAATAACAATGGCCTCGGAAACATCCAGCGCATAACTGGCCAAAAACAACAGCTGAGCAAAGAAATCCGCATAATCCGTGCGGTCGCCATGTTTGAAAGAGATAATCATCCGCCGGGAGCCATCATCATAACGTACCGCCGCCCGCGCCCGGTCAAAGGCAGGCGGATCTGCCTGACAGGTGCCGCATAACGCGCCCTCTAATACCTGATCAAAGGGAAAAGGGAAACCGCAACAGTCACAGGCCGCGCCCTGTAGAAACTCTAACTCTTTCCAGCAGGTGGGACAGATACGCCCCGCATCCTGCGCCCCAGAACCGCAGGACAAACACCGGGGGGGCAAAAACTGATCCAGAAGCCGCGTGGCCCATCGTGTCATATGTTGTTTCAGATTACTTTTACTCATACACGCCTATTTGAGCCTTTTCCCCGGCCCACAAAAATGCAATATAGACAGTATGACAAAAACAAGCACCCCTGACAATCCGTCAAATATATTTGACCGAGCCGCCCTGCGCCGAAACCGAGACCGCATCGCCAGAAAATTCGCCGATCATGATTTCATGGTTCGGGAGGTAGCGGACCGACTCTATGACAAATATCCCGATATTAACCGGGACTTCACCCGTATCGTGGAGCTTGGCTGTCACGGCGGAGAGTTGAGCCGCCTGCTGAAAGATAAATTCGTCATTCATCAGGATTTGTCCCGCAATTTCACCACAGCCAAAGATGCCGTCCGGGTGCAGGGCGACGAAGAACTTCTGCCCTATTTGCCGGAATCTCTGGATTTAGTTCTGAGCAATTTAAGCCTGCATTGGGTCAATGACCTGCCCGGCTGCCTCGCCCAGATCAAACAAAGCCTGAAACCGGATGGTCTGTTCCTCGGAGCCTTGTTCGGCGGCGAAAGCCTCACCGAATTGCGCCAATGCCTGTTAGAGGCTGAAATGAACATTCGCGGCGGCGCCAGTCCCCGTGTTTCTCCCTTTGTGGACGTGCGCGATGCCGGATCGTTATTACAACGGGCCGGATTTGCGCTCCCCGTTGTGGATACGGACCGGATCACGGTGACTTACGAAAATGCCTTTAAATTGATGCAGGAATTACAGGGCATGGGGGAGAGCAATATCCTCCATAAACGGTTCAAAGGCCTAACCTCTCCCCGCTTATTGACCGAATGCGCCAAAGTTTATCAGCAAAAATTCACCGATCATCGCGGCCGCATTAACGTCACTTTTGACATTGTCTATATGATGGGCTGGGCCCCCCACGAAAGTCAGCAAAAACCCCTGAAACCCGGACAGGGTAAAGTCAGCCTGACGGATGTTTTCGGCGATAAAGACTAGCTTATTTTCTTCGCATTCTGTGCCGTATAAAGGTCATATAAAAATATGACCGCACCGGAATAAATTGAGATGGTTATGACATCACACATAGCCTTCAACGCACCCTGAACATAGGCGACTTCCCGCGTGAAGGTGAAAACTTGGCTGGTGTTCAAATATTTCACATATGAAGAGAAAACCATATTTTCCCCATAGTTTAATCCTAATTGAAGCAGGGATAACACGACAAAGGTAAAAATGTACCTTTCCCTAAGTAATAAGACACTTGCGGCGGCGGCTTCAAAAAAACCTTTATCTTTTTGTATTATTTCAATGAGCGAAAATACAAACAGGACGCTAATTGTGTAAATCATATAATGATGAAGATAATAGATTTCGGACCGATAGCCCAACCGCATAGACGCCATGGGCAACAAAATGAAAAATATGGTCAATAGGCTCCCCAACGCAAAAATAGCCCGATAATTTTTCTTTACCGCTTCATTGGTCAAACGAATGGCAGATTTCCCGGCTCGATTGACCATGATCACAATGGCAAAAATATACGCTACCCATAGCTGCCAGATAAATTCATAGGCATATAATACGGAAAATTCTTTCATTTTATCAGCCAGAATTGTCTCCCTATAACTTCTGACGATATCCACTGAAAATATTTTTGCCACCCCATCTACGGAAAAGGCAAACAGATACATAAAGATCATAAAGACCGCACCAACCAAGAAAACCCCAAAGAATGCGCTCCCCAACCTAAAGGGCATCAGGACTGAAAATTTCAAAAATTCCAGAAATTGTTGCAATGATGTTATTGGCATATATCCCCTTTTCCGATAACGCTGGCTCTTCTTACATTACAAAAAATCGCGGATCATGGCGATCAGCGGTTCATCGGCGGGCGGCATGGGGTAATTTTGCAAATCCTGTATTTTTACCCATTTTAAGGTTTGGCCTTCTTGCGCGGTCAGAATCCCATCCCACCGCCGACACAGGAACATGGGCATCAGCAGATGAAAGTCCTCATAGGTATGAGAGGCAAAGACAAACGGCGCAAGACAGGCCTCCGTCACGTCAATATTCAATTCCTCGTTCAATTCCCGGATTAAGGCCCGTTCCGGCGTTTCGCCCGCTTCCACCTTACCGCCGGGGAATTCCCACAGACCGGCCATGCTTTTGCCTTCCGGTCTTTGGGCCAGCAAAATCCGGCCATCAATATCAATCAGGATCACCGCCGATACCAACAGTAATTTCACTGGTCCCGTTGGGCGACCCGGTACTTCGGGACAAAGTTGGCTCATACATCTTTCCAATCATTAATTTCAAGGCGGTAAAATTCGCTGCAGCCTTCTTCGTGGCCGCATCGTGCGTGTTCCGGCGGTGGTGTACCGGCATGTTTAAAGCCAACTTTCTCCAACAGGCGTCGAGAAGCCGTATTTTTAGAGGCCGTTTGCGCGATAAAACAAGTAATAATTCCCGCCGAAAATCCCACAGATATCACGGCTTTCAGCAATTCGCCACCAAAGCCCCGACCCCAAAAATCAGGATGCAGCCAATAGCCAACTTCTGTTTCCGGCGTATTTGAAAATACCCGAATGCCGCCCACATGACGGCCCGTTTCCTTATCCGTTATGGCATACCGCAGAGAGCTTCCTTCCACAAACTGGGCCTTGGCCTCGGCAATGAAGGTCTCACCCTCTGCTCGGTTATAGGGAAAGGGAATATTTGTGGACAACCATTTGGTCACCGCCCAATTATCCAATATTTCCACATGAGCCGCCAAATCCCGCGTCTCATACGACCGCAGATGCAAACGCTCTGTTTCTATGACTTCGGGGAAGGCCATGGGATTAGCTCCGGTAATCCGCGTTAATCTCAATATAACCGTGGGTCAGATCACAGGTCCAGACAGTCGCCTCGCCCTGTGCAATGCCCACATCGATGGCCAGGTCAATATTCTGACCTTTTAAATGTTTGGTACAGATATCTTCGTCATATCCCTGAACCGCCATCCCCAGTTCCGTTACCTTTTGGCCGCCAATGATAATTTTCAGCTTATCCCGGTCGGCGGCTTCCCCCGCTTTGCCCACGGCCATAACGATGCGGCCCCAATTGGCATCTTCTCCGGCGATGGCTGTCTTGACCAAGGGCGAATTGGCAATGCTTAAGGCAATGACTTTGGCCGCTCGGGCATCCTCTGCGCCAGTGACGGTAATGGTAATAAATTTGGTCGCACCCTCACCGTCCCGAACCACCTGATGGGCCAAATCACGAAGCAATTCCTCAAAAACGGCGCGAAATTCGGTCAAGGCCGGATCATGAGGATCGGTTATGTCACCGCCAACACCCGATGCGCCCGTGGCAAAGGCCAAAAGCGTATCCGATGTGGAGGTATCACTATCCACCGTAATGGCGTTAAAGCTTTTATCCACCGTATCCACCAGAATGGCCTGTAAAACATCCTGAGACAAATCCGCATCGGTAAAGACATAAGCCAGCATGGTCGCCATATCCGGCGCAATCATACCAGAACCCTTGGCAATGCCGTTGATTTTTACCACAGTCCCGTTCAGTTTTACCGTTCTTGCCGCGCCCTTGGCAAAAGTATCCGTGGTCAGAATAGCCTTGGCCGCCGCAGGCCAATTCTGCGCGGAAAGCTCCCCAACGATATTTGTCATATGGCCATTGATCAGGTCAGCATCCAAGACTTCCCCGATCACTCCGGTGGACGACACATAGACCTGATCCCTATCACAGCCAATTTTATCCGCCAGCATCTTCACCGATGATGCCATGGCCTGATCCCCGGCCTTGCCCGTGAAGGCATTGGCGTTCCCCGCATTGACTAACAATGCCCGGGCCTTTTTACCTGTGGCCAGATTGTCCCGACATAATCCAACCGGCGCTGAAAAGGTGCGGGACTGCGTTAGGACCCCGGCAACCGTCGCCCCCTGTGGAAAGGCGACGCACAACAGATCGTCCCGGCCTTTATATTTCATCTCCGTTGCCGCTGTGGACAGCAGAACCCCGTCAATTTCCGGAAATGCTGGCAAGCTCTTTGGCGCCAAGGGGGATATTTTGTCTATTTTTGTCATTCTTCAGATCAATTCTGTTTGAGGCCAATAGTTTTTAGGCCTGTAATTCTTATTCCTGTCACAGATACTTATTCAATATATTGGCCTGCAACAAGAATATTGTCCATTATTTCTCCAATAAACACGTAAAATTATGATTTATCACCCTTTTATCATGATCTGTCATTGACAGATTGCCGGGACGCACTTATCTGTTCTAGGTTGTTTATTGATGGTCCGGGATATTATATTTATCTCTGTGACTCGCTTTACTTTAAGGAATTGAAATGTTGGGATTGGGCAAGCTCGCCAAAAAGGTTTTTGGAACCGCCAATAGCCGCTATATCAAAAGTCTGCAACCGCAGATCAATGCCATCAATGCGTTGGAAGAAGATATAAGTAAGCTCTCTGACGAGGACCTTAAAGCCAAAACCGAAGAGTTTCGTAAGCGCCTGAAAGAGGGGGCAACCCTTGACAGCCTTTTGGTTGAGGCCTTTGCCACTGTCCGCGAGGCCGCTACGCGCGCACTGGGTCAACGGCATTATGATGTGCAGTTGATCGGCGGCATTGTCCTCCACCAGGGTAAAATCTCCGAAATGAAAACAGGGGATGGTAAAACTCTGGTCTCCACATTGGCTGGCTATCTGAATGCCCTACCCGAGGGAGGCGTTCACATCGTCACCGTCAATGATTATCTGGCCCACCGTGATGCGGACTGGATGGGACGGGTATTTAATGTTCTTGGCCTGACCACCGGCTGTATTGTCCCCAATATGGGGGATGAGGCCCGTAAAGCCGCCTATGCCGCCGATATCACCTATGCCACCAATAACGAATTGGGCTTTGATTATCTGCGCGATAATATGAAATTCCACCAGGATGCTATGGTTCAACGGCCGCCGTCCTTTGCTATTGTGGATGAGGTGGACAGTATCCTCATCGACGAAGCCCGGACACCGTTGGTTATTTCCGGCCCGACCGAGGATAAGTCAGAGCTTTATGTATCTATCAACGCCATCATTCCCGAACTGAATGACGAAGATTACGATGTTGATGAAAAATCCAAATCCGTTTCCCTGTCCGAAGAAGGCATGGAGCATCTGGAACAGGTCCTGATCAGTCATGACCTGATTAAAGGCGACAATATGTATGATTTCGGCAATGTGGCCGTTGTTCATCATGTTAATCAAGCCCTGCGCGCCCATAAATTATTCACCCGGGAAAAAGATTATATCGTCAAAGATAACGAAGTGATCATCATTGACGAATTCACCGGCCGCATGATGGAAGGCCGCCGTTATTCCGATGGTCTACATCAGGCATTGGAAGCCAAAGAAAATGCCGAGATTCAGACGGAGAATCAGACGTTGGCTTCTGTCACTTTCCAGAATTATTTCCGTCTCTACCCCAAATTATCCGGCATGACCGGGACCGCCGCTACAGAAGCCGCGGAGTTTGGCGAAATATATGGTCTGGATGTAATCGAAATCCCCACCCATGTTGCCCTCAGCCGTATTGATGACGATGATGAAATCTACCGGACGGCACAAGAAAAATTTATCGCCATTGTTGATCAGATTGAAATCTGTCAAAAAGCCGGACAGCCCATATTGGTTGGCACGGTCAGCATTGAACGGTCGGAATATCTGTCCGATATGCTAAAAGAGCGCAAAATTGAACATAATGTTCTGAATGCGAAATTCCACGAACAAGAGGCTTTTATCATTGGGCAAGCAGGTCGTTACGAAGCCGTAACAATTGCCACCAACATGGCTGGCCGAGGCACGGATATTCAGCTCGGCGGTAATCTGGATATGCGCTTGGAAGCCGAAATCGACGATATTGATGAAACCGCCCGCAAGGAATCCACAGAAAAACTGACTGCCGAAATCGCCGCCGAAAAGGAAAAAGTTCTTGAGGCTGGTGGGCTTTATGTACTGGGGACCGAACGCCATGAAAGTCGCCGCATTGATAACCAACTGCGGGGACGGTCCGGGCGTCAAGGCGACCCCGGCCATTCCAAATTCTTCCTGAGTATGGAAGATGATCTCATGCGCATCTTTGGCGGCGAACGTATGGACAGCCTGATGCAGAAATTTGGCTTTGAGGAAGGCGAATCTCTGATCCATCCATGGCTGAACCGGGCAGTGGAAAAATCTCAGGAAAAAGTTGAAAGCCGGAACTATGAAATCCGCAAGAACCTGCTGAAATTCGACAATGTCATGAATGATCAGCGCAAAGCCATTTATGACCAGCGCCGAGATGTGATGATCAGTGATGACTTGACCGACACCCTGACCGATATGCGGATTCAGGTGGTGGAAGATATGGTTGCAACCCATATTCCGCCCCGGGCTTATCCTCAGGATTGGGATGCCGAAGCCATAAGCGTTGAAACAACCCGCATCTTTGGCCGGGATTTTGATTTGAAAGAATGGGTTAAAGAAGAAGGCATTGATGCGACTGGATTTGAAGACCGCCTCATTGATGCCACCGACCGTTTCATGGCCCGCCGCGCCGCCGATATTGGCCCGGACATCATGCGTCAAGTAGAACGCAGCCTCCTGCTGCAAGCCATTGACCGTTACTGGAAAGAACATCTGTCACAATTGGACCATCTGCGTCAAGTGATCCAGCTTAGGGCGTATGGACAACGTGATCCGCTTAATGAATATAAAACCGAAGCTTTTTCCATGTTTGAGAGCATGCTGGATGAAACCCGCGATAATGTGGTGACACTGCTGTCTCATATTGAAATCCAGCCTGCAGAACCGGTACCCGAATTGGAAGATCCCGACCTGAGTGCCTTTAACACCACCCATATCAATGCGATAACTGGTGAGAATGAAGCAGAATCAAGCCTTGATCCCAATGATCCAAAATCATGGGCCAACATATCACGAAATGCCCCGTGCCCCTGCGGTAGCGGCAATAAATATAAACATTGCCACGGCAAAGTATTACCAAAAGTAGGCCGCAACGATACCTGTCCTTGTGGCAGCGGCAAAAAATACAAACATTGCCACGGGGCCTTGTAAGTTAACAAGTGTAAATTTTACTTTTTAGTAGTATTTTTTATATATTATGTTATAACAGGCACTGAAATTTTATGCTTGACTCTTAATCTAAAATATGACTCAAGAAAGATTTAGGCGCATGACAATGGAAAATATAGCAACTTGGAAACCCGAATCTACCGGATATTCTAAAAAATATATCCATGAATTAGCAGAATATATAGCTGAAAAACTAAGTTTTGAACCAGGCGGTGACATATATACTGTGGTAAAAAAACAGTTAAACGGGGAAATAGTACATAGGGATTTTTGGGGCCTAACTGAAACTAATGACGGTTCTATTGAAATTTCTAATTCAGGAAAAATAAATATTAGTTTACCATCCTACGTCTCAGAAACACGTAATAGATTTACTATAGCTCATGAATTAGGCCATTATTTTTTACATTACCTTCCTAATTTATCAGAAAATTCAGAAAAAACTTTCAAAGCAACCCGTTATACAGAAGAAAGTAATGAACGCTCAGAGTGGGAAGCTAATTGGTTCGCAGCAGCATTTCTAATGCCTAGCAACGAATTTAAAGAATATTTAAAAAAATACGATACAGATATTGACATTATTGCAGAACATTTCAATGTATCGCGCACAGCAGCAAAGTATCATGCCGAATATATAACGAGTTTGTAATTGCCTGACATTAAAACAGATTTTATTCGGCCACGATTACGCTTATTTTTAAGCGTTGATATAGTTGGTTCAACTGCATTCAAACAATCTCACGATACTTCTGAATTTAAAAAAATTCAACAGGATTGGTTAGAACCAATTCAAACATTTTACCACAGTTTTGAAGGAAAATTTGCAAGTGAATTGCAGAAAATTACGAAAATGGACGCAGATGCCATAGGTCCAAGTCCATTTTTATGGAAAATCCTTGGGGACGAACTCATTTATTGCAAAGAAATCACACACCTTCACCAAGTTTTTACATGTATTTATGTATGGAAAAAAGTAGTAGAAGACTATAGAGAAACATTTCATAAATATAAAAAATCCCTAGATTTGAAATCTACCCTTTGGATTGCAGGTTTTCCATATCTAAATGCAGAAATGGCCTTTTTTTCACAAGTCGAAGGATTAAATGACGAAGAAAGTGGCGAAGGGAATACATTTCTAAAGAATTTAATACATTTAGATAAATACTACACCAAAGAAACAGATAACGTACAGCCCCCTTCAGATAAAATCATAATAGATTTTATTGGTCCTGCAATGGATACTGGCTTTCGACTAGGCCAATTTGCAACAAAACATAAAATGATAATCTCTGTTGACCTTGCCTACATGTTATCTTTTGAATCTAAATGGTGGGATAGCATTGGAAGAGATAAATATCAATTTAAAGAAATAAAAGTTGGCTATGATGGAAGGCTACCATTGAAAGGTGTAACAGGAGGAAAACCCTACCCATTAGTATGGATAGACATGCTGCCCGAAAAGAATACGCCTAATATTCATGATGAAGACAAATTAAAACATTATGAAATTTCCCTACAACACAGGAGAATAACATTCCGCACCAAAGAAATAAAAGAATTTTGTGATGCATTTTTAAAATTAAACGATCAATACCCTATCATGCCATACATTAATAATACCAATTGTGACAATCGTAATAGTATTAACCCCTCAGAGTTTTATGATATTCCGTTAAAGCACACAGAAAAAATAAACCAAATTAAAATAGAATACCGCAACCAGATAGAAAAAGATAATCTAGAACAAAAAAATCTTTCTGAAAAAGATGGACATACTGATAACCCTCCACCAGAATCCGCAGCAGAACTAGCAGATACACTTACCAAAAATATTCAAAAAAAATAATTTAAAGTCCAACTTTACCCATATTGAGGAATTTTTCCCGGCGTAGGGTTTTTAACTTGTCACCGCTGAGAACTGAAAGCTCGTTCAAGGCTGTTTCCAAGGCTTTGCGGATGGTGTCCATGGTCAAGGCATGATCCCGGTGCGCCCCGCCAACAGGCTCAGGGATAATTTCATCAATCACTTGTAATTTCAGCAAATCCTGTGCCGTAATTTTCAGAGCATTGGCCGCATCTTCGGCCTTATCGGATGTGCGCCATAGGATAGAGGCGCAACCTTCTGGTGAAATCACGGAATAAACCGCATGTTCCATCATCAAAACCCGATTCCCGGCCGCAAGTGCCACGGCACCGCCGGAGCCACCCTCACCCACGATGATTGAAATCAAGGGTACTTTCAGACCAAGACACGCTTCTGTAGAACGGGCAATGGCTTCTGCCTGTCCCCTCTCCTCGGCACCAACACCGGGGTATGCCCCGGATGTATCCACCAAAGTAATCACCGGAATATCGAATTGTTCGGCCATTTTAAGCAAACGGACAGTTTTGCGGTAGCCTTCTGGCCGGGCCATACCGAAATTATGTTTGATACGATTTTGCGTGTCATGACCCTTTTCATGGCCAATGATCATCACCGACTGGCCATTGAAACGGCCAAGCCCCCCTATGATTGCCACATCATCGGAAAAAGCTCTATCGCCAGCGAGTGGCATAAAATCCGTCACCAGGCTTTTTACGTAATCCCTGAAGTGAGGCCGTTCTGGATGCCGGGCGACTTTTATCTTCTGCCAGGGGGTCAGCTTTTGGTAAGTGTCCCGGAGCAGTTTATCCCGTTTAACTTCCAGTCGCAGAACCTCTTCGGCGATATTGATTTCCTCACCACTTTCGAGGTTATTCATATCACGTATCCGGCTTTCCAGCTCGGCAATAGGTTTTTCAAAATTCAGATAAGTCAGCATATTTATGTCTCTAGCAATCCTACAGAATGAATTTCAGCGTTCAAGCTGCTCTTATAGCCCCCATTTCACGCCTTGGAAAGGGGGTGTTTCTTCTGAACCAGAGATTTCAGCCTTTCTTCCAGAACATGGGTGTAAATCTGGGTGGTGCTGATATCCGAATGGCCGAGCATTTTCTGTACCGCCCGAAGGTCCGCTCCATGGGCCAACAGATGAGTAGCAAAGGCATGACGCACCACATGGGGTGAAAGTTGGCTGGGCAGAATTCCGGCCTCGGCCCCCAATTGTTTTAATAATTGGGCAAAACGGTGCCGGGTTAAATGCCCCTTGGCCCCTCGGGATGGAAACAACCATTTTTCCCCGGCTCTTTGGCTCATTTTTTTCGGTTTTCCCTGTTTCAGGCCCATATTTTTCAGCGCATCGCTATATTTTGCCAAGGCCGTCATCGCCCGGCTATTCATAGGCACCAGCCGTTCTTTGTCCCCCTTGCCACGCACATAGATATAAGGCTGCTCACTTTGCACCGCAGCAAACGGTAGGCTGACCAATTCCGTCACCCTAAGACCCGTAGCATAAAGCAATTCAATCAGCGCATGCAGCCGGAGCGATTTGATATCCGCTTTTTCCCGGGCCTGAGTTTCCGCTTGCGCCAACAAAGCACTGACTTGTTTTTCGCTGAGCAATTTGGGGAGAGCCTGCCCGATTCTGGGGCTGTCTATACCGAGAACAGGATTATCGTCCCGTACAGCCTCGCCATAAAGAAATTTATAAAACTGCCGTAAGGTGGATAATTTCCGGGCCTGCGTTCTGGCGGCGATGCCCTGCTTTTGTAAAACCGCAAGATAGGCCCGGATATGGTCCCGCTTCATATCCAATAAAGCCGTGCGAGTATTTTCCGACAGATGGGTTAGGTCCCGATTATAGGCCTCTAACGTATTTTGTGACGCGCCCCGTTCCGCCCCGAGCATTTCCAGAAACTGATTGATCAGAAGCCGGTCAGAAGCCATTGTTCGCCAATATTTCCAGCGCAAGACTATGCGCTTCTTCTTCCAACCCAATGGCACGAAGCGCCCGAATTACCGCACTCACCCCTGTTGGGTCAAGGCTTGAGGCTCCGCCTTCGCCGTTGCTGGCCAATAAACACAGAAGCAGCGTTTCCCCAAGCTTATCCTCACTCACGGCTTTTATCATATCCCGCCATATGGCCACGGGGATCGGATGGTTATTTTGTACGCTCACCGGCCCGACCAGTTCCTGCCACATGATGTCCGGCACCGTAAAGGCCAAGGCCTCGGCTATGGTATAAAATAACGCGGCTTTTTCCTGCCGCTGTTCCGGTGACAAGATCATCTGGCCATTCCACCATAAATCCAGAATTTCTTTTGACCAGGGAATATCATTATGCAGCATGTCATTCTTCTGACCCGCCACGATCATCATTGGCCAAATATCCACCAATGCTTTTGTCGCATCACTATCGCCGCTATAGGCCGCATTTTTAACATAGCCATACCATTTCAGGGCCTTTTTAAAGTCCCCGGCCAGAATCAATCCACGTGCGATATGATGGGCGTGAAACAGTAAATTTTTCGTCGGTGCCAAGGACCGAAGCGTTCGGGCATTTAATCTTGCCGCGCGGGGCAGGTCCCCCATGACGATGGCCCGTTCCCATATGATCTTCAGCAATTCCGCTTTTTTCACTTGATCAATTTGTCTCGCGGCGGATTGATAGAGCAAGACATCCCCCATGACCGTATCATCGGACCGGGAAATGATAATCGCATTATCATATTCATCTCCTGAAAAACGTACGCTGCTATATAGTGGGCGGAGTTTATCAACGGGAAATGTTGCGCCTTGATAACTTTGGGCGGCGGCCATCAGACGACCTTCTTTGCTGACATTGGCATTACCGGACAGGGCGTATAAAACCAGCGCCGGGGCATCGGCAAACATCCGCGCATCTATGGGCTGCTCCAAGACAGATAAAAGGCTGTATAGCATGGGATTCAAAGACCCAAAGCCAGATGCAAACCGCTGTGCAACCTCATCTCCGGCCTTCTCCATGGATAGCTTGTTGATCAAATCATAGAATATAAAATCCGTATTACCCACTTCCATTAACAGTTCAATGGTCAGGTCCGCCCCTTCGGCATTCCCCTCCATTGCTTGGCAATAGGCTAAAAGTTTCAACCAATAATGATCAACCTGATCCGCTTCCATGGCCTCCCGAGCCTGTATACAGGCTGTAGAAACATCCCCGGCCATCAACATCAGATCCGTTGTTTCCCGGGACCCGGCATAGGATTCCGCCGGCAAAAGATTTAAAAAAGACACCAGCGCCTTTAAATCACCGGTTTCTCCGATTTTTTGTATGCGAAGTGCTAAAAACTTGGCCGCTTCATCCTGTTTTTGCGGAAAATTCCGGGATAAAACCCCATTCTGAAATTCTGTATTTTGAGAAATTTCCTGAGAGGTCTCCTGAAAAGGCTCCTGTACTGTAACACTTGGCACCAAAGCAACTGACAATAAGAGTTTCCGCGTCAGGGATTCCATCACATATGATTTAGAAGGAACGGAAAGAGCCGACAAAAGCTGCATGACACGATCACGCGAGGACCCCTGCCACAGCGTCAGAGGAAATCCCCCGTTATCTTCCCCCAACAATCCCTGTGCCGCCGGAACAATCTCTATCAAGGTCGTCGTTTCCACATCAAGATCAGACCCCAAGCTTTCTTCTGTGATCAGGTGATCCCCTGACAGACCATCAGAGCCATCTTGAGAGGTTTCAGCAGCCACGCTCCCGATCATGCCCCCAACAGGGATCGCTTCTACTATTTCTTTTGGTGGAATATAAGGACCGGGCTCACCGGTGGGAAATAAAATCGATTTCGGCAATTGGCTTGCTTTATCCCGGGTCTTATTACTGGCAATATCCGAGTTTTGAATTTGGATCTGAACATTTTCCGGACCTGTGACGTCCTGTGCCATCACAAACGGTGCAGGTGCCAACAAGGCTAATCCTGCGGAAAAACGGAGAATGACAGTGGTGACATTTTTACAGATCATAATGTTTCCTAATCAAATCTGGTCGCTAACCAATTTATTACTGTAAGATTTTATTGAGGAAATTTATCATTCGGCAGGGTTTTTTCCACATGTTCCTTTGGCGGTTCGATATCTACAAACATTAAATAAACCGCACCACCGCCTATGCCGATCAAAATCAACATGATAATCACTAACCAGAATTTACCCATTTTGCGCGTTGTTCCTTGACTATTATATGCGTTCTACCTTGAAAGAGCGCATTCTAACCATCTCTGGTCCAATCGTAAAGCACGCACTCACATTCCTCTGTCGGTTCAGAATAGTTTCAACTATAACTTCAGGGCATTGTATAAAAAAATATGGTCTTATCATGACTTTCTGTATGCTAATTT
>JAESRB010000010.1 GCA_016764855.1 Emcibacter sp. | reverse complement strand
GGCATTCCTGCCAAGGTTGTTAGTGCCTCAGTGCCAATTCCCCGCATCACGCCATATGAGGGAATGAAAACAATATACACCAAACTCCCAACCGCGATGAACATGAAGGACCAGAAGACAGCACGAAAGAAGTGTTGAAATGGAATTGTCGCCGCGACGCCCCAAGCGCTGACGATCGTCAGCATGAAAAAGAGGGCATTAGCGAAAGAAAAGAATAGTTGCGCAGACCAGAGCGTCGAAAGCACATACAATACACTGAAGAAAACAATGGCGATTTGCTTGTTTATCACAATGCGAAGCTTGCGTTGGCTTTGGAAGAGCACTAGTCCAAACAATAGGTAAAGTGGCAACATCTTTGACGCATTGATGGCACGGTTTACCATTGAATTGTTTCGGCTGAAGCCCGGACCAAAAATCAATTGTTCAATATACGCACCAGAGAAGAATATGACAGCAATGAAAACTGCTATGAGCAATAGTCGTTGTTTTCGTTTTCCTTGGAGGGTGTTTTGCGTTGAGTATGGAATATCAGTCACGTGTGAGGTCTCTGAGCAATGCGATATAAACGCGACGGGAGCCATTGTCACTTCCGTTAAACACTATGGCTGACTTGCCGTTCACCCATGCAGGGTGGGGATCAATGCGTAAGGAATCTTTGGGGCCTTTTGTCGAGGGCGTTGAATTGATCCGTACAATTTCTTGCATTTTATTTGTCTCAAGATTGATCCAGCGTAGAGGCACGCTTCCATCCATATAAGCAACCCGTTCTCTGGGATATGAATCCGTGAGGATGTACTTTGAATCGGGACTCAGTGTTGGATGGCCGGATCCAAAATGCGGTTTACAAAGAATATTTTGGTTTGTGCCATCGTAGCGGAAGGAATAAAAACGCATCGCCTCATCGTTAGAATTATAGCGGAAGTCAATTCCAAGTTTTTGTGAAATTTTTCGAGTTATTTTTTCCAACAACTTTTTGCTGGAGGTGAGCCGACCCGTTGCGGTGCGCTCCACCAAATTCATAATAATGTGTTCGCCATCCGGACACCAGTTTGGGTGGTGGCCTCCCTGCCAAGTCTCCGCATTTATGGCTGTATGAATATCTTCACCACTAGCTGTGCATGTCAGTAGGTAGCTTTTACGCTGTTTATTGTCTCCGACCCACCGCATTACAAACATGATCCGAGTAGACTGCGGGTTCCACTTTACATGGAATACATATAAACCACCAGCCGATAAATCTAACTTGGAAAATGTGTCTGGCTGCGCGGCGACAATATCATCAATTGATAGAAGTAATTTCGAGTGTCCCGTCGTGGTATCTGCGATGTAAATTCCATCGTCGTTGGGGGCCCCTCGGTTGGTCAGCGCGTCAAGGTCCGGTACGATGACCCCATAACCAGGTTGAATATGTGCAATGCGCCGGAGACAAGGTGAAAGGACGGACTGTCCGTCAGGTGCAACCATATAGACAGTTTGTTCCAGCACTAGCTCTTGACCATTAGAGATATCAATTTTCACTCCGTATGGAATCCAGTTCGCACTATTCATGCGATTGAAAAATAGTTCGGAGTCTGTTGTTCCCCACTGAACTTGCGCGCCAAGCTGCGTATCCCATGCCGCGGTGAGACTGCGGTAAACCTCATGCCCATCGTTGAGGTCAATAACGACTACTGAAGCAGAATCCCCTGGTTTGGGGGGCTGGTTCTCGAAGGGAAATTCTGTGGCAGCAAAATATCGACCTGAGGGACTTATTGGCGAGGTATCATAGAAACGATGAATAGTTGGCTTTTGGCTCGGGGTAATGCAGTACACCGGAACAAGGGGGCTGTATTCGGTATAAAGTGGAAAATGGTCATCGAGCCTAATCATTATTTATACTTTTCCTATAGAAGCCTTAAGCGCGGCTAAGTTCCTTGTTTGTTTCTGGCGTCTATCGACAGCTAATCGCCTCAAGTTTCACCTTTTTGACCCTACCTAATATGGACGACTTGGCATCGACTCTGTTTTGGATGGTTCTTAAGACAACGTATTTAGGTCAACAATGCTTTGATTGGGTGAAAGTGTCAGCATTTTATGCGTTGCGTTCGTTATCACCACACGATCGTAATTGCCTCGTTCAGCGATCTCCTTTGAGACTAACAATTTTGAAAGCGTGGGGAGCTGTGTGTAGGCATACCCCAAGTTTGCGCCTATCAACTTGGTTGCTTGAATAGCCGGATCAAAAATTGAGAGCTTGTATCCTGCATTTAAAAACTGGCGGGCCAAGTCAACGCTTGGGCTCTCTCTGAGGTCGTCCGTATTGGCTTTGAAGGCCAGGCCAACAAGCAAGACAGAGGCTTGGGGTCTCAAGCCGGAGCATGCATGCTCATAAAGCTTAAATTTGTGGGCTTCATTGGACCTTAGCAAGGAATCCAACAAGTGGGTGTTGGCCCCGCAATCTGCTGCTATATGCTGGAATGCACGAACATCTTTGGGTAGGCAAGAACCACCAAAGGCTGTCCCGGGGCGCGTGTAGTAAGGTGATATATTCAACTTGGTGTCCGACACAAAAATTTCATGAACTTTGGACGCGTCTACTCCCAACTGAAGGCAAATACGGCCGACTTCATTTGCGTAAGCAACTTTTACGGCATGCCAGCTGTTATCTACAAATTTGGTGATTTCTGCTTCACGTAACCCAACGTGAAAAGTGGGAGCATCAATATTTTTATTGAGAAGCTCCATATGCTCATTTCGCCCACCACTTAATGTTCCGATGACAATTTTCGGTGGTTCAAAATAGTCTTGAATAGCACTTGCTTCGCGCAAGAATTCAGGGTTGTAAACGATCGATATTGTTTTCTCAAAATCTTTACCGAGTTCATCGGCAAAAATTGGCGCGATCAGCTCTTCAACTGTACCAGGTCGAACTGTTGACCTGTAAGCTACGGTTAACGGAGACTTTCTATCCTTCTTAACTTTCGACGCAATTTGGCGAGTTACTTCCGCGATATAGCTCATATCATGAGCGCCATCTGGCGAACTCGGAGTTCCCACGCACACGATTGCAAGGTCTGAATCGTCCAGATGGTTTTCTATGTTGGAAAAGGCATTAATTTTCCCGGAGGATAGGCCGTTCGTTAGCAACTCTAGAACGCCGGGCTCTGATATTGGTGGAATACCGTTGTTGATCTGTTCAACTTTTTCTTCACTCACATCAAAACCGGTGACCTTATGACCTTCTTTAGCAATGCAGCACATAGCCGTAAAGCCAACATAACCCAAACCGAAGATAGATACTTTCATTTACAATGCCTATAGAGAGTGTTGAAATCAACGCCTTTTAGCGAAAATACAGAAGATAGAAATGTTTATTCTTATTCAAGTATGCCTAAGTCAAGGACGAGTATCCACCTGGTTCCTGCCGAATTAGTTGATATGCCTCAGGAAGGTAAATTTAATATTAGAAATGCACCCTAGACATCACTTTCTACTCGCGAGCATATTGGTCTTCGTAACGCACGATATCATCTTCACCCACATATGTGCCGGTTTGAACCTCAATGAGAACCATGGGAACTTTTCCAGGGTT
>JAESRB010000114.1 GCA_016764855.1 Emcibacter sp. | reverse complement strand
CTGCCTTTATTGAACGCAACCCTTCTGGCGGCGTTCATCATATTTGCTATGAAGTAGATGATATTTTGGTAGCCCATAACTGTAATAGATGTCCGGCTCTATGGCGCCCAGTGGTCTTTTGGGATATTGCGCCAGCGCCCAGAGGCCAATGGCCGAATAGAGAATGATCGTCCCGGCCCGTTTCAAGAAGACGCGCGCCCGTTCCCACAGATTAATCAGCAAATGGCTTAAAATAGGCAGCTGATATTTGGGCAGTTCCATGAGGAACGGTTGGGGCACGCCCTTGGTCAGGGTCTTCTTCAGAACCATCGCCACGATCAATGCGCTGACGATACCAACCAGATATAAACCGAACAGCACCAAGCCTTGTAGGCCGAAAATGCCAAAAAATATGGAGTGATTAGGGACCACGGCGCCGATCAACAGCGCATAAACCGGAATGCGTGCGGAACAGGTCATCAGCGGCGCAATCATGATGGTCGTGATCCGGTCCCGGTGGTTTTCAATGGTGCGGGTGGCCATAATGCCGGGGATGGCACAGGCAAAACTTGACATTAACGGAATGAAGGCGCGCCCGTTCAGGCCAACCATGGCCATCAACCGATCCATGATAAAAGCGGCCCGCGCCATATAACCTGTGGATTCCAAGATAATAATAAAAGTGAACAGTATCAAAATCTGGGGCAAGAAGACCAAGACACTACCGACTCCGGCAATGACGCCATGGATCAGCAGGCTACGGAACCAATTGTCCGGCATGATATCTGTCAGCAGCCCCTGAAGGCTGGCAAAGCTGCCTTCAATAAGATTCATGGGGGCTTCGGCCCAGAAATAAACCAATTGGAACATGCCAAACAGGGTGATGAAGAAAATAATAATGCCCCAAAACGGATGCAAAAGAACCTTGTCCAGCTGTCGGGTGATTTTATGGTGGGTGCCTTCGGAAATGATGGCGGTCTCGGCCAGCTTACGGGCCTGTTTTTGTAATTCCCGTGTTGGCGGCGCATTCTGTGCGTCTTGTGCCGGTACGAGGTCCGCGATCAATTGTGAGAGTTGTTTTTTTAAATCCTGCAGGCTGTCTTTACGTACAGCGATGGTTTCCACCACAGGAATGCCGAGCTGTTGAGACAGGATTTGTGGATTGATAACAATACCATCCCGTTCAGCCATATCCTGCATATTAAGCGCAAGGATAACCGGCAGGCCCAAATGTTTAAGTTCCAGAACAAGCCGCAAATGAATTCTCAGGTTGGTGCTGTCCGCAACACAAAGCAAGATATCCGGTCTGGTTTCGCTCTCATGGGTGCCGGTGATGACTTGTCGGCTGACCCGTTCATCAAGGGTCCGGTCCTTTAGGCTGTATATGCCCGGCAAGTCGATGAGGATGACATTTTGGCCTTCTTGAGTGGTGTATTTTCCGCTGCGCCGTTCCACGGTAACACCGGGATAGTTGGCCACTTTTTGGCGGCTGCCGGTCAGGGTGTTGAACAGGGAGCTTTTACCGCAGTTGGGACTACCGACGAGGGCAATTTTAATCTCACTCATTTTCAGCTACTCACAATTTTTACGGCTGCCGCTTCCATTCGGCGCAAGGCAACGGTCATTTGGCCGATACGTACAGCGATTGGATCGCGTGAGACGGGACCTTCGTGGAGGATCTTGACGTTCAGCCCTTCTTCAAAGCCGATTTCCAGCAGGCGTTCTTCCAGATCTTTGGCGAATTCGATATCTTTGCAGCGTTCTGCCTCAAACCCGAGGATTATTGCTTCTTCGCCCTTGTATAAATCACTTAAATATTTCATATTGCACATATATGACGTTAATAATAATTATCAAGAACATCTATCTGATTTTTTTGCTTTTGTAAATGACGGAGTTGTTAATTCATTATTTATTTTAATTTAATTGATTTATGTTAATTAAGAAGGATCTTAATTTCTCGCTAAATATAAAAGCCTAATGTTTAAAAGCTTAATGTTAAAGACTTATTGTTAAAGGATTGAACAGATGCCATATGATTTTACGGGACAGGTTGCCATTATAACAGGTGCGGGCGGTGGACTGGGCCGGGCTCATGCGCTGGCCTTTGCAGCGCGGGGCGCGATGGTTGTGGTCAATGATTTTGGTGGCGCGCGCGATGGCAGTGGAGACTCGGACAGCGGTTCCTTAAGTCCGGCGGAAAAGGTGGCTCAGAAAATTACGGATATGGGCGGCAATGCGATTGCCAACGGCGGTAATGTCACATCGGAAGCAGATATGCATGCGATGGCGGATCAGACGATGGACGCCTTTGGACGTATTGATATTTTGGTGAATAATGCTGGTATTTTGCGGGATAAGACCTTTACTAAAATGGATATTTCGGATTTTAAAATGGTGATGGAGGTCCATCTTATGGGGGCCGTTCTGGCCAGTCGCGCTGTACTACCTATGATGCAGAAACAGGAATATGGCCGGATTGTCATGACCACATCCTCTAGCGGTCTGTACGGTAATTTTGGCCAAAGCAATTACAGCGCTGCCAAGCTCGCTATTGTGGGGTTGGCTAATACACTGCGGCTAGAACTTTTCAAATATGGTATCCGGGTTAATGCTTTGGCCCCCGTGGCAGCAACCCGCATGACCGATGATGTTATGCCACCGCAGATGCTGGCTCTGCTGGTTCCGGAATCTGTTTCTCCGGCGGTCCTGTATCTTTGTGGTCGTGACGCGCCCAATGGCGAAATCATCACAGCCGGTGCCGGAACATTTGCCAGAGCAAAAATCCTGGAAAGCGAAGGCCTGTTCCTAGGCGTGGACGCCACACCGGAAATGATCGCAGAAAATTGGGATAAACTGTCTGATATGACGACGGCCAAATCCTATAAACAGGGATCAGACCAAAGCCAGAAATTCATCGTGAATGCTTTTGAAAACAAGGTCTGAGGTACTTTATTTTTCTTATTCTAGTGTAAAAGATTACAGATAATAATTTGATAGGCTAATTAGTCTATACAGGTATTGACAAGTGAACGTCTTTGCGGTTTATTCAGAGGGAGAATAACGGAAGATTTCATGAGAGAATATTTTTTTGAGAAGGCCTATGTAAGGGAGCCTCCGCGTAAAGGCCCGCGGGGGAGTTGGCAGAGGAATGTTCTGATTACAGTGGATGACAAGGGGTATATATCTTCGGTTAAAGGCAACGTATCACCCGGCCATCAAAATAGAATAAGCGGATTTGCCCTTCCGGGGTTTCCAAATAGTCATAGCCATGCTTTCCAGAGGGTGCTTGCCGGACGTACGGAATATAAAAACAGTTTCAAGGATCAGGATAATTTCTGGCTCTGGCGGGATTTGATGTATCAATTTGCCAATGCCATAACGCCCGATGATTTAAGGAATATTGCCGGTTTTCTGTATTTGGAAATGTTGAAAGCGGGCTATACTTCGGTGGCGGAATTTCATTATCTTCATCATCAGCCGGGTGGTGTGCCCTATGATAATCCGGCTGAAATGTCGCTGGCTATCTTAGATGCGGCGGAGGATGTGGGCCTTGCAGTAACTCATTTGCCAGTACTGTATATGCAGGGCGGTTTTGAGAGTCAGTCCTTGGCAGAAAAACAATTACGCTTTGGCCATGATGTGGAGTCTTTCATGGCCCTACGGAATCGATTGAAGGATAGTTTAGGTAAATATTCATCTCATCATCAGTTAGGCTTTGCGTTTCATAGCTTACGCGCTGTGCCGAAAAGCGCCATGACAGAGGTGATGGATATTCAGGTCACAGCAGGACCAATTCATATCCATATTGCGGAGCAGATGCAGGAAATAGAAGATTGCCAGAATTATAATGGTCAGCGTCCTGTGGAATGGTTGCTATCTCATCAGAATGTGGATCATCGTTGGTGTCTTGTCCATGCCACTCATATGACAGAGGACGAAACGGCGGCACTGGCGAAATCCGGCGCGGTGGTCAGTATCTGCCCAACGACAGAGGCTAATTTGGGCGATGGTTTTTTTCCGCTAAAAAATTACCTTAATTATGGCGGGCGTATTTCTATCGGGTCAGATGGCAACAGCCTGATCAACCCGTGTGAAGAGCTGCGTTGGTTGGAATATGGCGCGCGTTTGGTGGCGCAACAGCGAAATATTGTAGCAAATAGAGCAGAGCCTCATACGGGAACGGCATTATTTGAGGCAATCCAAACGGGTGGCGCACAGGCCTTGGGTCAGAAAACCGGGGCCATTGCCGTGGGCTACCGGGCAGACATTATTATTTTGGACGGAGAGACATCTTTGTCTGGTCAGGTGCCGGAAAGCAATATATTAGATGCGTTTATTTTTGGCGGCGGCCGTAATGATATAAAAGATGTTATGGTTGCCGGAGAATGGCGTATAAAAGCCCGACAACATGAAGCTCAGGACAAAATCCGGGCTAATTATGAAAAAACACTAGCCCGGATTGGTGTCTGATAGACCGGTTTTGGACAAATTTTGAGACGTGAGATGATGCAGACGAGTACAGGGGCCGTTCCTCTATATAAAAAAGTAAAGAACCATATCATCGGTCAGATTGAAACCGGTCAGCTAAAGCCGCATCAGAAAGTTTCCTCGGAAAATCAACTGGTTAAGATGTTTGGTATTTCCCGTATGACGGTGAATAGGGCGCTGAGAGAATTAACGGATGAAGGTTTTCTGGTGCGTTTGGCGGGTGTGGGAACCTTTGTTGCGGAACCGAAGGCGCAAAGTCATTTGTTGGAAGTTCATGATATTACCGATGAAATCCGCGCAAGGGGTCATTATTATTCTCGGGAAGTTTTGGAGCATAAATTTACCACCGTATCGGCGGATATTTTGTCTCGTATGTCGTTACCGGCGGGGACAAAGGTTTTTCAGTGTTTGATCCTGCATTCTGAACAATATATGCCAATCCAGTTGGAGAAACGCTATGTTAGTCCGATCATCTTTCCCGGTTTTGGTGAGGTGGACCTGACTAAAGTCTCCCCCTATGAATATCTGATGGCGGAGGCACCTTTGCAGCGGGCGGAGCATGTGGTATCGGCCATTACGGCGAAAAACGTGGTGCGTACGGCCCTGCAACTAAAGGAAAATGAGCCTTGTTTGCTGTTGGAACGGCGTACGTGGGTAAAGGACCAGGTGGCGACTTATGTTCAACTGTATCATCCGGGAACGCGCTATAGCCTGAAAGATCAATTTAGCTAAAAGAGCGATTTTTTTACTGGGGAGGATTTGAATAAATACTTGCATCCCCTTGTGAAATCCGTTGTAAAGACGTGTTTTAAATATTTGAGGATAATGAGCCATGGGCATAGAACAGGAATTACAGACACGGTCTGAGTCTAAATGTGAATTATGTGGCGCAGAAAATGGGCTGGCGGTGTATGACGTGCCGCCCACATCCGATGGCACCATAGATCAGGCCATATTGATTTGTCAGACATGTCAGACACAGATTGATGATCCGGCAAAGGTTGATGCCAATCACTGGCGTTGTCTTAATGACAGCATGTGGACGCCGGTTCCCGCTGTACAGGTCGTGGCGTGGCGTATGCTGGACCGTTTGCGCGGCGAAGGTTGGCCTCAGGATTTACTGGATATGCTCTATTTGGAAGATGAGGTGATGTCATGGGCAAAAGCTGGAGCAGAATCTGGGGCGGCGGATCAAAATGATGACGAGATCAGGCATCTGGACAGCAACGGCGCGCTGTTACTGGCCGGAGATACCGTTACGCTGATCAAGGATTTGAACGTGAAGGGCGCTAATTTTACCGCCAAGCGCGGTACGGCGGTGCGTAATATTTCCCTTGTTCACGATAACGCGGAACAGATCGAAGGCCGTGTGAGTGGCCAGCATATAGTTATCCTGACCCAATTTGTTAAGAAATCAACTTAGGTTCTAATTCTGGCCCTGATTTTTAAACGTCTTCTTTAATCTTCCTCTTTAATTTTTCGGCCATGCCACAGATAGAAAACTGCTGGGATCACCACAAGGGTCAGCAGGGTTGCACTGGCCATTCCGCCGATCATGGGCGCGGCAATGCGCTGCATGATTTCTGATCCTGTGCCGCTACCGATCATGATCGGCAAGAGTCCGGCAAAGATGGTGACCACCGTCATCAACAAAGGCCGGAGCCGCATGAGCGCTCCCTCGGTTACAGCGGCCCGGATATGGCTCCGATTTATGGCTGTCTGATTGTCATGAACCGTCTTTAGAGCGGTATTGAGGAATAAGATCATCACAATGGCCAGCTCCACCGCGACCCCGGCAAGGGCAATGAAGCCAACCGCCACGGCAATGGACAAGTGAAAATCCAATAGATACAGTAGCCACAGGCCGCCACTTAAGGCCAGCGGTAGGCTGATCAGGATGATCACCACATCGGCGACCTTTCGGAACGCCAGATACAAGATAAAAATAATCAACAACAGGGTAATAGGGATGATGGTGAACAGCCGTTCTTTTGCCCGTTCCATATATTCATACTGTCCGGCCCAACTGAGGGAGTATCCGGCGGGCAGGGTTATTTCATTTTCCATAACGATGCGGGCGCGGGCGATATAGGACGAAATATCCCCATCATCGGTGTCCACATATATCCAGCCGTTCAGGCGGGCATTCTCGCTGCGGATCATGCCGGGGCCGTCAATGATTTTGATATGAGTGACGTCACCCAGCCGTATATGCGCGCCGGATTTTGTCACAATGGGAAGGTCGGCTAGCACCTCTGGGCTGTCCCTTGTATCGCGGGGGAATCGCAGATTAACCGGGTAACGTTCCCGGCCCTCTATGGTTTCTGTGATATTCATGCCGCCAATGGCAGAACGGATAATATCCTGAATATCCGCCACATTCATGCCATAGCGTCCGGCAGCAAAACGATCAATTTCAATATCCATATAGCGCGCGCCGACGACCCGCTCTGCATATACCGATGTGGTGCCGGGAACGGTTTTTAGGATTTTTTCCAACTGTTGGCCCAATTCTGAAATCCGGGAAAGATCAGGACCGGAAATTTTTAATCCGATGGGGGTTTTGATGCCGGTGGCCAGCATATCAATACGTCCCT
>JAESRB010000113.1 GCA_016764855.1 Emcibacter sp. | reverse complement strand
TAAAAAACAGATGCCCGGACAATCCCGGCGCGTGATCCATTGGCCCTATACCGAGGGCTTGCGCATGGATGAGGCCATGAATCCGCTGACCCTGATGGCTGTCGGTCTCTATGGTGAGGAACTGCCCAATCAGAACGGCGCGCCCCTCCGCTTGGTGGTGCCGTGGAAATATGGTTTCAAGGGTATAAAATCCATCGTCCGCATCAGTTTTGTCAGCCGGATGCCCAAGAATAGCTGGAAACGTCTGGCCTCTCACGAATATGGTTTTTACGCCAATGTGAACCCGCAAGTGGATCACCCCCGCTGGACACAGGCCAACGAACGGCGCATCGGTGAGTTCCGTCGGCGCAAAACATTGATGTTCAATGGCTATGGCGAGGAAGTCGCTCATATGTATAGTGGTATGAATTTGAAAAAATATTTCTGATGATCCAAAATTATATAAAACAGTCCTATATCAAAACCTTCGTCCATTTTCTGGCGTTGATGCCTGCGGCGTGGCTCATTTGGCAGGGCTGGTTGCTGTATGATTTTCAGGATAATATGCTGACCGCCAACCCCATCAAATTCATCCATCATTACACCGGAGACTGGACAATCCGTTTTATCCTCTTGGGCCTCGCCATAACGCCGCTGCGTAAGATTTTTGGCTGGAATAAGCTGGTGAAATTTCGCCGCATGATCGGGCTTTATGCCTTTTTCTATGTGATCCTGCATTTTCTGAACTATGTGGTGCTGGATTATTATTTTGACTGGGCGACGATCTATAAAGAAATCATCAAGCGGCCCGCGATTACCTTTGGCATGGTGGGGATACTATTTCTGCTGCCTTTGGCGGTGACCTCGACCAAGGGCTGGATCAAGCGTCTGGGCCGCAATTGGGTTAAGCTGCACAGGCTGATCTATCTGGTCGGCATTCTGGCCATCACCCACAATATGATGATGGTCAAGGCTGATCTCTTCCAGCCGCTGATTCATGGCGCAATTCTGGCCCTATTATTGGGATATCGTCTTTATAGACTGCCCATTTGGAAGCAGAAACGGTCCCAAATACCTTTATCCCCGCCGCCGGCGTGAAAGCGCCAAGCCCATTAAACCAAACCCCATAAGCGTCAAAGCCCCAGGCTCCGGAACCGAAACTGTTACCGTTACAGCAGAGAATGTCTTGCCACCATTAACGCTGAACCGTAGGGAATACGCCAAGATTAACATTGCATAACAGGCCGCCACTATTAAATTCAGCCATCAGACTGCCCGCATTGTCCCCGCCGGCAACCTGATACGTACTTTCCCGGACCTCCAATGTGATTCCGGTGAACGTCATGGGCATTGCCTGTGCTGGGGATAATAAAGGAGTCGCCGCCAACCCAGCTGCACATATCATAATAGGGTACAAAGTTTTTACGGGCATAATCTTATCCTTTGTAATTAATAGAAAAAATTACTCTCAATATTTTATATGCAGCAAATATTATGCCAATCCGCGAATGTTAAGGGCGACAAGTGAAGGGGAAGGGCCTGTGGTAAATAACGCTAACTTAAGCTATAGGCTGATACAGCCTTGTGTCTTTTGGTTCTTTTTCGTAAGGTAAAACGAGCGTTTTAAGAATTAGCGAAGGATAAAATTCATGGACTATAAAGCTTTCAATTTTGATATTACCAATCATATTGCCACGATTACCCTGAGCAATTCCCAAAAAGCAAATGCCCTTGGGGAGGATTTCTGGACCGAATTTGGGGAGGTATTTGAGGGTATCTCGCAAGACCCGGATGTGCGCGTGGTGATCATCGCCTCAACGGGCAAACATTTCACCTCTGGGATTGATCTGGGCTATTTACAGTCGACCATGCCACCGCAAGATGTTGATCCGGCCCGGGCCATGGATAAACTTCGGCGGCATGTAAAAGCTCTACAAGCCCCCTTTGAGGCGATCGACAATTGCCGAGTACCCGTTTTGGCCGCGGTACAGGGCGGCTGTTTCGGTGCCGGGGTTGATCTGGTCTCCGCTTGTGATATTCGCTATGTCACTACGGATGCCTTTTTCATCATTCAGGAAATTAACATCGGTATGGTCGCGGACCTTGGCACCTTACAACGTATGCCTCGGCAAATCCCCGATGGCCTGATGCGGGAATTAGCCTATACTGGCCGGAAATATAAAGCGGATGAAGCCCTTGCCACCGGATATGTCACCCATATGGCCGAAAATCATGACACGCTTTTACAATATGTCCAGGACATTGCCCACCAAATCGCGGCCCAATCTCCCCTTGCCGTAAGTGGCACCAAAGAAATGATTCGCCACACCCGAGATCATTCCGTGGCCGCAGGACTGGATTATATTGCTGCCTGGAATGCGGGTATGTTATCGCAACAGGATGTGATTAAAGGCGCTGTTGCCGCCCTTTCCAGAGAAAAAGCGGAATTTGACGACCTTATATAATCAATCCTCCGCCCCCGGATGGGCATTGTTATAGACATCCATCAAATAGGCCGTATCCACATCCGTGTAATGTTGCGTCGTTGCAAGGGAAGCATGACCCAAGAGTTCCTGAATGGTCCGCAAATCCCCGCCCGCCGTCAGCAGGTGGGTGGCGAAACTATGGCGCAACGCATGGGGTGTGGCCGAGGACGGCAAACCCAAAACCTGTCGTAATTTCTGCATGGCCAGCTGAATCATACGTGCGTTCAGCCTTTTGCCCTGCACCCCGATGAACAAAGGTCCGGTCAGGGGGAGGTTATGAGGGCAACTTTTAATATAGCTCTCAATGGCGGTGCGCACCACTGGCAACAATGGCACCATCCGTTCCTTGTTCCGCTTACCCAGCACCCGCAACATATCGCCCTCTGGTAAATCTTCCCGGTTTAAATTCAAGGCCTCGGAAATACGCAGGCCGCACCCATACAAAAGGGTCAGCACCGCAATATCCCGGTCCCCCACCCATGTTTCCGTGGCAAAGTCCGCCACATCGGACAGGCTCCTTTTCGCCGACTGTTCATCCAAGGGCCGGGGCAGACGTTTGGGGATCTTGGGCGAATGAACCGCATTTATGGCGTCATTGCTCAAAATATCATTACGTCTGAGATAATTAAAGAACGTCCGAAGCGCGCTCAACGTCCGGGCGACGGAGGCCGAGATCAGCCCCTCCCGCCGTCGATGGGCCAGAAATGACCGGAAATCCGCGGGCCGTAATGCCTGTAAATCCCTTGGCGTCGGTGATTTATCCAAATGTCCGGCTAGAAAAGTGAAAAATCCCGTAATATCCCGCTGATACGCCTTACAGGTATGCTCGGACAACCGCTTTTCAATCCGCAGATAATCCAGCCAGCCTTCAAGCAACGGTAAAATATGGGGGAATATGATATGCTGCGCGGTCATGGGAACACTATAACAGTATTAAAGGTCAGCATTAAAGCTCAAGATCACAATAGTAAGATTCTGGCCCTAAATTCTAGACAGCAGGCCATTCATTTGGCCGTGAAAGGCCGCTGCAAGGAAACGTAAAAGTTCCGTCCCCTGTCCCGGTGTGAAAAATGCCTCATCCCGACTGCCAAAAGCCAAAATCCCCAAATGCTGCCCCCCAACAGAAGGGGCCGCATCATTTTGGTCGCTCATTTCCAAGCGAATCAGGGCCTCTGCCTTGATCAAAGGAGTGGCCGGGCCATAAATTTCCTCCGCAGCTTCCACATTACCGCGCAAGATCGCACTATTCTCATGGCCGAGGAATTTATTGATCACGCCCTTTTCCAACAGGCGAATATTGCTGTTTTCCGGCAGCGAACATTGATCATCTTTTTCAAAACAGATCGTAACACTATCCACCTGTAAGATATCAATCCAGTCGTTGCAGACGATGTGACATAAATGGTCAAAGTCCCGGGCCTCCAACAAACACAAGACCGCATCATGAATGCGAGACTGTGTGGTCATATTGCTGCGGGAGGCATGGATCAGTGAGCCTTGGGTATCGCTCAACCTGACAATCTCACTCTGCAAACGATCCCGCAAAACGGCCTGAAAATCTACTATGCCATCATCTCGCCCTGTGTCTGTTGGCTTTAACACCGCCAACAGATCAGGATTCAGATCAAAGAAATCCGGGTTTGAAATCAAATAATCCCGAACGTCTTCCACGCTTATAGGGCGTTTTTCCTGCACGGCATTATCTGTATTATCTTTGCTCATCTGATTCTAGGACAGCTCTTTCATTGCACAATCATCATTTCATACCCGTTATGACACAGGTAGTATGAAACAAGCGTTACTTTACGATTGATTGACCAGTTTTTTCCCAGTCCGCAACAAATGCGGCAAGGCCATTGTCCGTCAACGGATGATTGAACATCTGCTTCAATACTTTTGGCGGCAATGTCACCACATCGGCACCGATCCGCGCACTTTCCACGATATGGATAGGATGACGTGTACTGGCCACCAGAATTTGCGTCTCAAAATCATAGTTATCATAAATCAACCGGATATCTTCGATCAACTGCATGCCATCAAAGCCCACATCATCATGACGCCCCACGAAAGGCGAGATATATGTCGCCCCAGCTTTGGCCGCCAACAATGCCTGCGCCGCAGAGAAGCATAAAGTCACATTGACCATCTTACCTTGGTCGGTGAAATGCTTACAAGCCCGCAGCCCGTCAACAGTCATCGGAACTTTAAGCGCAATATTATCGGCGATGTCATATATGAGTGCTGCCTCGGCGATCATGCCATCATAATCAGTGGCCGCGACTTCCGCGCTAACCGGACCGTCAATCAGATCACAGATTTCGCGTGTAACCTCAAAATAATCCCGGCCGGACTTTAAAATCAAAGACGGATTGGTTGTCACACCATCCACAAGTCCCGTTGCCGCCATCTCGCGGATATCATCAATTTCCGCCGTATCCAAAAAGAACTTCATGTGCCAAAAACCTTATCGTTGTAAAAATCTATTCCCTGAAATATGTTTTATAATATAGTGACCAAAAAAAACAGCCTTATTTATGTTCTGGCTCCTGATTTTCAAATAACGTCATAGGTTCGTTTATGAGTTCTGATATGCGTTCTGTTACACGTTCCGGCAAAGATACGGATATAATGCCTGATATCACTTCCGGTATAGCTTCTGGCAGCACCCGTATTCAGGTGCTGTTACCCTTACCCCTGTCCGGCCCGTTTGATTATCTGGCTGACAGAGACATGCCCCTGAGCGAAGGCGACTTTGTCACCGTTCCTTTGAGCAGCCGCACCCTGCAAGGCGTGGTCTGGAACATGTCGCCCGAGGCCAATGATCTTCCGCTGGACAAGCTGAAGCCGGTCATTGAAAAGCTGGAATTGCCTACCCTACCTGAAAGTCTTATGACCTTCATCGACTGGGTCGCTTCCTACAGTCTGGCCCCACTGGGCGCGGTCTTAAAGATGGCGGTCAGCGTCCCCCGTGCCTTTAACCGGCCAAAGAAGAAGACCCTCTACCGCCTAGCCTCTGAACTGCCGCAGAAACTCACCGAAGGCCGCCAAGCCATTGTCAGCGCCGCCATTCAGGATATGCCCATGAGCATAAAGGACTGGGCCGAACTGGCCGCCGTTGGGGAGGGTGTGGTCCGTGGCATGATCAAAGCCGGACAAATGACTCCGGTCGAAGTCATGGGCGACAGCCCCTTTCCGGCCCCCGATGCCGACCTTATCGGGCCTGTGCTCTCTGATGAACAGCATAAAGCCGCCGTCCATATGCAGGAAATGGTCTCCCGTCACTGTTTTAAAACCGCTCTGTTGGAAGGCATCACGGGCTCTGGTAAAACAGAAGTCTATTTTGAGGCCATCGCCGAGGCCTTAAGGTCTCCTGGAGGCCAAATTCTGGTTCTGGTGCCGGAAATCGCCCTGACCGCCCAATGGCTGAAACGATTCGAGACCCGATTCGGTACGCCTCCGGTGATCTGGCATTCGGAATTAACCCCCGCCCAGCGCAGACGGGCCTGGTGGGCAATCATCAATCCAGAAGCCAAAGACCGGGCCCGTGTGGTTGTCGGCGCCAGATCCGCGCTTTTTCTGCCGTTTCAGGATTTAAAGCTGATTGTGGTGGATGAGGCTCCTGCAGGCACCACAGCTACTGACACCGTATTAGCGATCACCCAACGCTTGCGTAACCATGGCGTCGTCGGAAAGT
>JAESRB010000009.1 GCA_016764855.1 Emcibacter sp. | reverse complement strand
GATAAGCAGTGGGCGCTGACAATGGTAGTGGTAGAAAACTACAATAAAACGCCACCGCCCAATGATGGAAATAGAGGCGCAAAAGGTGGCTGGTTGTCCCGTATTCCCACGGCCTATTGGGTCGTTGGGTTTATCATGCTCTGCATGCCACTTGTCGTAACCCCGTTTATCTTGTTTCAGATATTTGGCTGGGCGCTAATTTTGGGCATGATAGCACTCAGCTTGATGTTCCTCGGTGGCCTTGGAGGAATGGTATCACTTGCCCAGATGACCATTGCTGTGTGCGCTGGTTATATGGTGGCGATATTTGGTGATAGTGCAATTACCAGCATCAGCCTTGGCTTGCCCTGGTGGCTGGCAGTGCCGATTGCCATTATTGTTGGGACAATTTTCGGAACCCTTACAGGCGCCATCGCAGTGCGCACAGAGGGTATCTACACCATTATGATTACCCTGGCGATTGCTGCGGCATTCTTCTATTTTACACGTCAGAACTACGTCATTTTTAACGGGTTTAGCGGATTTAACGGTGTCATGCCGCCGGTGATATTTGGGATCGATTGGCATAATCCAACGCCATTTTATTATCTGGTGTTATTTATAGCAACGCTTGCTTATCTGCTAGTATTATATGTTTCGCGCTCTCCCTTTGGCTTGGCTCTTCAGGGAGTGCGCGATAATTCCAGACGTATGGCAGCCCTTGGATTTAATGTGACAGCCCACCGAATTGCGGCTTACACATTTGCCAGCGTAATTGCGTCGGTTGCGGGTATTTTGCTGGTTTGGCAAAACAGCCAAATATCTCCAGGTACTGCCGGAATTGGTTTGAATTGGCGGACAGAAGTGATAAACCTTTCATGTTTGTCATTAATGGCGCGACGGCGCGTGCTCGAATTACGTCTGATGCTGCAATTGCGTTATCGCAACACGGGACGGTAGCTCCGATAACCCTTCACCACAGAACAGAATATGCCTCATCCATGATTGATGGCAGGACTGTTATGGAAGTAAATCCAACAGGTAAGTCTGCAGCAGAGATAGAAGATCTCTGGGAATATATTAATGATCGGCTGGAAAAGAATTTCAGAAGAACCATATTCCAACATCAGGCCGTTCAGGGTAAAGCTACGCAACAGCGTGGTAGTTTTGGGCGCAGACAAGTACAGGGTTAGCATGATGAAAAACAACAAGAGTGTGAAACAAGTGTCCCGGTTGACGGGAGCATTACTTGCCAGGAAAGGCACTGCGACGCCTTCTAGTTCATCATTAATGATGAATCAGGTGGCCAGCCGTTTTGTTACGTCATCTCATGAACAGGCGCGGGCCATAGAGAAGGTATCGGCTAAAAGTGATATAAAAGAAGAGGCCGGACATGAGATAAGTGATGTTATTAGCTCAGATTCGAAATCAGATTTTAAATCAGATGTAAAACTAGATGTTAAATCAGCAGTTGAGACGAAAGTTACCGCAGGTAATAAGAAGGTTTCAATCAAAAAATCTAATTCTAGAAAATCACTTAATACCAAATCGTTAAATAAAGATACGACCAATAAACGTATCGCTATGACTTTACGTATGGAAGAAGAAGATCATCTAAAGTTACGGATATTTTCAGCCTATACGCGCAAGAGTTGTCAGGTAATTCTCAGTGAAGCACTTGATGTTTATCTGGGGGAAAATAGTAAAAAAATCCCTGAACTGAAAATTGCATCTCAAAACAGTTAGGGGCTTGCCCGTGATCTGCATAGTCCTTAGGAATTGGAGAATAAGATGGTAAAAATTGGTAAGAAGACAGCAACAATATCTCGAAAAAGATATGCCTCGTCCGTGAGCAAGATATTAGCGTCCGTTGCTGTGCCACTTTTCCTTGTGGCCTGTTCTAATGGCTCAGATTATCAAACTTCAAGTTATGGTAACCCTGACCTTAAATCAACGCAGGTGGCCTCATTAACAGGGGCGGCAACGATTGATAGCAGCTTTCTTGCATTGGCGAATGAAATGGCCGGAGAAGGCGATCATAATGCGGCGATCCCGCTTTACCGCCGTGCTATGAGATATCATCCATTTGCGTCGGAACCTCGGGTTGGTCTGGGGGACAGTTTACGTGCCATTGGTCAATATCAACAGGCGGAGAAAGCCTATCAGGCGGCATTGTCCCGCGATGAGCAGAACCCACGTGCGCTAACAGGTTTGGCCAATGCCTATATTTTACTTAACCGTCCCACAATGGCGATTCCGCTTCTTAATGATGCGATTGCTTTAAATCCACGTAACGTGGAAGCCATAAGCAGCTTGGCCGTTGCATTTGAAATGAGAGGCAATGGAAGAGCCGCTATGGCCGTTTATCAGGACGGCTTGAGCATTGATCCGAATAATTTGAAACTTCTGAATAATTATGGTTTGTCACTGGCTTTGCAATCCCGCCATGGTCAGGCCA
The DNA here is from genome assembly GCA_016764855.1 of Emcibacter sp. Lineage (GTDB taxonomy): Bacteria > Pseudomonadota > Alphaproteobacteria > Sphingomonadales > Emcibacteraceae > Paremcibacter. Next base: position 25,564 of record JAESRB010000009.1, on the reverse strand, counting down.
TTGAGGTTCTGAAACAGGCAGCACAACATAGGGATGCTGATGCAACACATAGACAGAACCTTGCCATGGCTTATGCGTTGGCGGGTGATGAGGTGATGTCTGCACGTCTGTTGTCCATTGATAACGGACCTGATCTTACCAATGAAAACCTAGGTTATTTCCGGATATTGGCTAGCCTTCCTATTGATGAGCGGTTTGATGCGGTTGTACGTCAGTCCACGGCCTCAAAAACGGATATTACCGACGTTGCCAATGAAACCTATGATAATAATAGTCGAGTCAAAAATATTACAGTTGCTCGTTTGGTTGAAGTGCCACCAGAGCCAGTTGCCGTTGTTGAGCCAGAACCAGTTGAAGAAAATATTCCACCACTTTTAGGACCGCAGGGATGGGCATTGCAGATTGCAGCTTATCGTAAAAAGTCTGAATTGATGCCGGGATGGGAAAAACTGAAAAAGAAATATTTTGATATCATTGGTGATTTGGAACCACGTCGCTCTGAGATTGATCTTGGGGAAGCCAAATACACAGGCGGTCCTCACGGGTTTTATTATCGGTTGAATGCCGGTCCGTTGACTAGTTTGGAAGAAGCACAAGTTGCTTGTGAGAAAATCAGAAAACAAGGGACCGATTGTTGGGTCCGTATTCCAGAAGTTAAGGAAGGCACCGTAGCGGATAAGGATATGGATAAAGCCGAAGAATTTCGGCGTAAGGTTTACACGGACAAGAGTGTGAAAAATCCGGATGATGGTGCATAAATAAAAAGTATATTCAGGGTATTAAGGGCTGGTTCGGGATTACTGAACTGGCCCTTGGTTTGTTTAGGGGCGGGAATGTTTTCATATAAGGAAAATATGGATTTTAATAAAAACAGGGCAGTTACCATATAAAATATGGTAACTGCCCTGTTGAATGAATTTTACATTGTGAATTATGCAGCGTGACTTGACTGGGATGCTGATGTCAATATGGCATATATGGCATCCCCACCTTCTGATCCTCGTAATTTTTCACAGATGGCTTTGTCTCGTAATGTTCGGGAGACTTTAGCCAACGCCTTCAGATGGTCTGCACCAGCCGTTTCCGGCACTAAAAGCAGAAAAATAAGGTCTACCGGTTGATCGTCCAGTGATTCAAAATCAACGGCATGATCAAGTCGTGCGAAAAGTCCGTATGGCCGGTCCAAGCCTGGAAACTTGCCGTGGGGTATGGCAACACCATGTCCCACGCCGGTGGTTCCCAGCCGTTCTCTTTCCAGCAGTACATTGAGAATATCATGATGCGCTTGCGGTATGATTTTCTCTGCACGATTGGCCAATTCCTGCAAGGTTTGTTTCTTGCTCGATGTTTTCATGTCTGGAATAATAGAATCCAGATTTATCAGGTCAGTAATTTCCATACGGACTATTTTCTGTTGTTAATCCACTTTCGGTCAGCGTCAATCCAGCTTTGGCTCGATCCAACCTATATTTCCATCGGTACGACGATAGACGACATTCAATCCACCGTGCGCGCTGTTACGGAACATTAGGGTTTGTAATTCCCCCAAGTCAAGTCTCATAACCGCGTCACTTACAGAAACTTCAGGTATATCAAGCTGCATTTCTGCAATGATAGCGGGTTGAAGATGCTCCGCAGGTTCTTCTGTTGTTTCTGCCTCTGCCTGGAACACATTATATTGTGCAGGCACATTGATTTCGCCATTCGTACGATCTCTATGATGGTTTGTAAGCCGTCTTTTGTAACGGCGCAATCTTTTTTCCATTTTTTCGGCAGCTGAGTCAAAGGCAGCATACACATCTTTTTCTTCTGCATGAGTTTGTAAATACACCCCATGTCCAAGATGCACATTACAATCAGCTCGATGTAAATGGGCATTTTTCGACATCGTTACAGTTCCGTCGATTGAATCAGTTGTATGTTCAAAGTATTTATCAACAATTCCGTCGATATGGCCTTCTACATATGATCTCAGGCTGTCGCCGATATCCATTTGTTTGCCAGTAACGATAATATTCATTTTACGCGAACCATTCTCAGATAGCTTGTTTTAATGAAAGGCTAAACAGTAATAATATGAAAAATAATATTAATTACTGTCCAAAGCCGGGGAAGTTAGTGCGTGGTTTGGTATTTGTCAAGTTTGCAGTAACTTCCGCTGTAAAGGAAGGCATGAATAGTGTTATTCATAGCTTCCTGTTCTGCTGCTTTCCACAGGAAACGCTATCTGTATTTTTCCTGTGGTGTCTTTTTTTAAAAAGCGGCATTTTTGATTCTCCGTCGTTGTATGGAAGAGGGGATATTCAGGGCCTCTCTATATTTTGCGACAGTTCTCCGAGCAATATCAATGCCTTCCGTTTTAAGAATGGTGACTAATTTATCGTCGGAGAGAATTTTCTTGGGTTCTTCGGCATCAATGAATGCCTGAATGGTATGTTTAACAGATTCCGATGAGTGGCTTTCTCCCCCTTCTACCGCAGCAATGGCGGTTGTGAAGAAATATTTCATTTCGAAAATGCCACGATTGGTTGCGATGAATTTATTGGAGGTTACCCGACTCACTGTACTTTCATGCATTTCGATGGCATCGGCTATGGTTTTCAAATTCAGGGGTTTGAGGTGCTTAATACCTTTTTCAAAGAAGTTCTCTTGATGCTTGACCAGTTCAGTAGATACTTTCAAAATTGTTCTTGCCCTTTGATCCAGCGCTTTTACCAGCCAATTTGCAGAGGAGGCACATTCGGCCAGATATTCCTTGTCTTCCTTGCCTTTGGTATGGCTTTTAATTTCTGCGAAATAACGGTTGTTAAATAATACTTTTGGTAGGGTTTCGCTGTTCAGTTCGACAATCCAGTTTCCTTTGGTGGTTTTGCGAATGAAAACATCGGGAATGACGGTCTGTGAAACGCTGGTATTGAAAATAAGTCCAGGCCTTGGATTTAGCGCCTGTATCTCTTCAATCATATCCTTCAGATCTTCGGTGTCAATTTTGCATAAACGCATCAGGCTATTATAGTCTCGTTTAGCGAGGCGGTCCAAGTTATCAAGCAATGTTTCCATAGCTGGGTCAAATCGGTCATTATTGCGCTGTTGCAGGGTGAGGCATTCTTTCAGGTCACGCGCGAATACACCTACAGGTTCCATGGTCTGTGCGATTTCTATGAGCCGTTCTATCTCATCAATTTCACAACCAAAGCGCTCGGCAATTAAAATACTGCTTTCTGATAAATAGCCCGCTTCGTCAAGCATACCAATTAAGAAACGAATAATGATCTTATCATTTTCCTCCAGTAGCAGAAGGTTCAGTTGTGCCAGCAAATGGTCGCTCAAGGAAATAGCCGCTGAAAGCCCAAGGTCAAAGGCAAAGTCATTATTTTCAAAACTGCCTCCGCCACCGATCATGGACTTTGAACTTAAACCCAGATCATTATCTGGTGCAGAAGGGGGGACGGCATCAATGACACAGTCATTGTTAAAATCATTGTCGAAGTTGGTATCCAGTGCTGTTTCGGTATTCAGGTTTTCTGCACCGGGATTATTCAGATAATCATCCGCCGTTGCAACAGCAGGTGTGGTCTCATCATTTTGTCCCTGGGATATTTCAGGAGAATTTTCGTGAGAACTCTCAGGCGTATCGGGGGTATTTTGGTCAGTTTCACTTAATTCCAGAAGGGGATTTTTTTCAATTTCTTGAGTCACAAAATCCACAAGGTCAATGTTCGAATATTGCAGCAGTTTGATAGCCTGCTGCAACTGGGGCGTCATGACCAGAGACTGTGTTAATTTTAATTCAATACGTGGCGAAAGTGCCATTTTTTTTACCCCGCTTTATAAGCTAAAGCTGTCCCCTAAGTATACACGACGAACGTCCTCATTGGCGACTATTTCTTCAGGTGTCCCTGACATTAATACTTGCCCATCGTGAATAATGTAAGCTCTATCAATGATTTCAAGAGTTTCCCGTACGTTGTGATCGGTTATTAATACGCCGATTCCCCGGTCTTTAAGATGGGAAACCAGATTGCGAATATCTGAAATTGCGATGGGGTCGATTCCCGCGAATGGCTCATCCAGCAAAATAAAGCTGGGCCGGGTGGCCAGAGCGCGGGCGATTTCGACCCGTCTGCGTTCCCCGCCAGACAAGGCAAGAGCAGATGCATGTCGGATATGTGTGATGGAAAATTCAGTGAGTAAACTTTCCAGCATCTCTTCTCTTATTTTTCGATTTTTTTCACAGATCTCTAGAACCGCCCAGATATTTTCTTCCACTGTCATTCCGCGAAAGATCGAGGCTTCTTGTGGTAGGTAGCCAATACCAAGCTGGGCGCGGCGATACATGGGAAGGCGCGTGATATCATGCCCATCCAGTAAAATCCGTCCTGCATCCGGCTCGATTAATCCGATCATGGAGTAAAAACAGGTTGTTTTACCGGCACCATTTGGTCCCAAAAGCCCAACAACTTCGCCTTTTTCCACCCTAAGACTAACGCCTTTCAATACCGGGCGTTTGCCGAATGTTTTTTCTACGGCATCAATGACCAACCCGTTGCCCAAATGAGGGGCTGTGATGGTGGCATCTTCCTGCAGTGTTGATATATGTTCTTGGTTCATAACTTCTTTTTATCGTATAAATATTAACAGACTACCCTAGGCGTCACTGTTCTTCTGGTAATTTGAACTGGCCTTTTACACGGCCTTTGTCTTTGGGGCCGCTTTCTATCGTGATCATGCCTGTTTCCAGGTTATAGACTAGCCTTTTACCTTCTATCTCGCCATCACTTCTTTTTAGGACGACTTTGCCCCCCAGCGTGATAATCTTGTCCGTAAAATCATATATACCCCATGTGGAATAAATGGTTTCGGTTTTGGTGGTTAATTTCACACTGCCCGAAGCATCAATACGTGTGATCGAAGATTTATCCCCATTGGCTTTCTGGTAAAAAACGGTGACCCGGTCTGAATTCAAAGTGAGGTCTTGTTGGGAAATGACAACATTTCCGACAAATATGACAATATCTTTACGCAGATTTGCCTCTAGTTCATTGGCGCTGATATCAACATTTCTGCCTACCGTGACGGGTGATTTTGTGTCTAATTCAGTCTTGGTCGCGGCAGTAACCTTTGCTTGCGCACTCAGGCTGCCTAAAGCCAATCCTGCAGAAAGCAACAGGGTGATCATTCTATGTCTGATATGTTTACTCATAACCAAAATATTGTTCCAGTCAGATTCTATGGTTTGTTGTCATTATTGAAGTCAGGATTAAATTCAGGCATTTCTATAGGCTTGTCCGGGTTATAATGTAGCTTAACTCTGCTTTTGAGCCGCACAATTTCCTGCTCCACATCCACATGAAATTTATCAGCGCTGAAAAAACCGAAAGGCATGGAGCCTTTAACGCCATTGTCCCCAGTGGCAATTTTCTCATTGATGAGAAACAGGACCTTGTTTGTTGCAAGGTTAAAATTGTTTTCCGTAGCAATGGTCACCTGACCATCCAGCGTGACTTCTTGAGCCTCTGCATCCAGCATGCCGCTGGTGGCATTGATTTCAATGCCGGTACCATTACGCATTTTCATGTTTGCCAGCAGGGTTTTTAGATAATATTCCTTATCATCATTACTTTTGCGAAATGCCATTGCCGCAGAAATATTCACCGGTTGATTATATTTATCAATCCCCACATAACGTGGTTTAATCAGTTTAGCATTTTCATCACGTTTTTCCAGTCGGTCAATGGCCAACGTAAAACTGCCTTCTTTGTTATTGAGTATCGGCCAAAGGACCAAAGCGATAAAGACGATTATTGTCAAGCCAGGCACGATTTTTTTAAGACGTCCGATCCGGTCGATTTCATTTTGCATCTGCTGATAAGTGACCGTAGAGGTCGGGAGCAGGTTGCTGAAATGCTCAGGTGTATCGGTTCGTGATGTAATAGTCTGGTTTGGGGTCAAAGACAAAGTCCTGCTAGGCCTGATGGTTCTCAGGCTATGATACGGTTTTTTGGAATGTCTCGCTCAAGACGCTCCTTTTAGATGTAGTATGAGACAAGCAAATATTCAAGGTTAGGTCATTAACTATGGGCGAAAATATCCTGATCATTCCATCCCATAAGGTCAAGGTCTGTGCGGGTTGGCAAAAAGTCAAAACAGGATTGTGCCAGCTCCATGCGGCCAGACCGTTCCAACATGACATTCAGGCGATTGACCAGTTTATGCAGATAAAGGACGTCGGAGGCGGCATATTCCAGTTGATCCTGTGATAACTCATCGGCGCCCCAATCTGAACTCTGTTGTTTTTTGGATATATCCACGCCGATTAACTCGCGGCACAGGTCTTTTAATCCGTGTCGATCCGTATAGGTGCGGACAAGCCGGGAGGCGATTTTGTGCAATATACAGGCCGAACCCTCGCATTGAGATATTTATTCAATACGGCCACATCAAAGCGCGCATAATGGAAAATTTTGGTCAGATTATGGTCTTCCAGAAGGGCTTTCAGATTTGGGGCTTTGGTTTGGCCCTGTGCAATCTGAACAAGATGGGCATTGCCATCGCCGCCGGATAGTTGGATCAGGCATAAACGATCCCGGTGGGGATTAAGCCCCATGGTTTCCGTATCAATAGCTACGGAGCCTGAAAATTTGACGGAGTCAGGCAGATCGCCTCTGTGTAGTTCGATTGACATGATGTCCCTTTAAAAATGAAAGACTTAGCTATGATTTCCTGAATTATATCGTTAAGTGGGGGTAACAGGCAACTACTATCGGATTATCGGGCAAAATAGTCCCCAAAGCCGGCCAGGTGAGGGAAATCCCTCTTAAGCAAAAATCTCAGGGTGACTCACCCAAGCCGACGAGGCGCAGGCAAGGCCGACTGGCCGCTCGAGCCAATGCGAGGCGGGGGAGCGCCCACGGCGCGGGGGGAACCCCCTTAAACAAAATATCCTCCCCCCCCCTTTAAACAAAAAAAGAGCAGCTAAAAAGCTGCTCTTTTCCCACTATTATCCCCGTATTAGAAACGGTAGCGTATGCCAAACTGGATACGGTAGGCAGATGGTATCCGGGCAATATTTGGATTGGCGGCGGTTGCTGTAACGGAACCGGATTCACTCAACACATATTGTGATCCGTCGCCGCTGATAGCAACATTGGCCAGAGGTACGTTTGAAGGTTGGAAGATGGCGTCAAGCCGTCCCCAGTTGCTGTTGATAAGATTGCCAAAATTCTCAATGTCGAGGATGAATTCAACTTTATGACCGGCGACAATCTCAATTTCTTGGGAGAAATGCAGGTTGATCTGGTTGACCCATCCTGTGGTGCAGGCATTGCGGGGAATGATGCCACCGCGATATTTGGATAAACAGCTGTCCCCGCTAATGGTTTGATCTAGACCGGCAAGGAAGCCTGCATCTCCGGTAATCAGGGGGTCATTAAGTCCGGACGGTACATAGAAAAGGTTCGGTCCGGGATTGTCCGGGCTGGCCTGATCAGCTAGTTCGCTGCCGCCAAAGGTGCCAGTACCATTAAAGATGTAGCTGAAGTTCCGACCGGAACGCCCGGTATAGACCAAGCCTAGCCGGGTTTTATTTTCGCCCCAGATTTCTTTTTCCCAGCTCAGAGTAGCCGTAATCCGGTTTGGAATTTCAAACCGTGATGTAGACAGATCCGGATTATTCAAATCACGTTGTGGGTCAAAGGCAAATGTTTCAAAGCCAACAAAACGATTGTAGGAGCGTACATCTTCAACATCCTGATGGGTGTAGCCCAATGTGGTGGTGACATAACCAAAATTAGTATCGAAACTTTTGGCGATGTCGAAAGAGATGACCGTGCTGCTGCCCTGACTTGTATTAATCACGATATAATCAGAATCGTTAAACCCGTGAGAGCTATAGATTGGGCGGCCATCTGGCGCAGTGCCAATGACTTGACGGCGGGCTTCGTAAATATCATAGCCGTTCTTCACGTCGGTATAGATGGCTTCCAAGGTCAGGTCCCAGTCATCACCAAGGCCTAAACTGGAAAGATCAAGAACATACTCCAATGCCAGATTATATTTCCAACTGGAGAGTAATTCAAAATCCGGGGAAAGCGCATCAACATCTGAATTTGGGTTCACGCCAAGGAACTGTTGGAAATTGTTGGAAATTGCATCCGCATCGGGCAGATTGGCAATAGCATTGGCGAAAGGGGCTGCCTGACCTGGATTAAATGGAGCGAAAAAGCCCGCAAATGTTCGTGTAATACCATTGCCGGAATAGCTATTTGACAGCATGATCATCGGGGTGCCGCCACCAAACAGTCCAACACCGCCGCGAACGGTCAGCCGGTCATTGGCCAGCCAGTTAAACCCAAAACGTGGTAGGAACAGATCTTTGCCGTCAAGATTCTCCGTATTGTCAAAACCGTTGCGATCGACGAAATTCTGGTTGAAGGTAATCTGGTCACCGTTTGTCATCCAGTCATATCGAATACCAAATTTCAGGGTCAAACTATCGGTTACCAGCCATTCATCCTGAAGATATAGAGTGTTGGTAGTGAGGGTGAAACGACCGGCGGCATCATCGGCGACACCAGAATTTGACCCACCAAAGAGAATGAAGTCAGGATTGCGGTCGGCAAGGTCTTGCAGAGGGTCTGGGCTGCCAAAAGCACCGAATTGAACTTGACCACGAGAATAGGGCAGGAAGAAATTCTCAACGGAATTTCGCTCCTGTTCAAAGCCAGCTGTGATTGTGTGGTCATCAAGGGTATAATCCGCCTTCAGACGGAAAACGCGGGAGGTGTTATCCAATGTGTTTCTTTGACGGAAACGGTCACCGCCTGCGGCAATTTGTCCGCCGGTTGGTAAGATAATAAGGAAGTCCGGTGTGCTGGAATCAATACTGACCTGCCGATTTTTAACGTCCTTATAACCGATTTTAACTTCTGTGGAGAAGCTGTCGGTCCAGTCAGAGAAAAGCTGAAAGCTATAGCTGTTTAGACGTTCATTAACATTATACCGGCCGGAATTCAGTATGGCCAGTTCCGGGAAGTCATCAAATATAGTATCGCCGCTGGCCCGTTGATAGGTGAGGGATGCCCGGTGGCTATCATTGATATTCCAATCCAGTTTAAGGAGAATTTTTTCATCTTTGTCATCGTCTGTTGTGGCAAACTGACCTGGATCAAAACCATAGACATCCTTGAAAATACCAATGGCGCGATCAACATCAGCTTGGGTCACGCCGGGAATGTTTTCAATGGTTTGTGAGTTGGCCGGGCGGGTTGTCGTGAATTTTTCATAGGCGGCAAAGAAAAACAATTTGTCTTCTATGATAGGACCGCCGAGAGTCGCGCCGTAGGTTTTTTCATTAAAATCGCCTATGGCAAGGTCTTGTCCCCGGCTGGTGTTGCCTGTCAAACCATCGTTCGTATAAAAACCATAAGCGCTACCGTGGAATTCATTGGTGCCGGATTTGGTGACAATATTGATGTTGCCGCCAAGGAAATTACCATAGGTCACATCGAAGGGCGCAATATTCACATTGATTGCCTCGATAGCATCCATTGAAATAGGCGCACGCTGTGTGGCGGAGGCATTCAGGGAAAGACCAAAATTGTCATTCTGTGCTACGCCATCAATGGTCACGCTGTTAAAGCGAAAATTCGCTCCGGCAATGGATACGGCCGGTCCGCGTGGTACGCTGTCATCCACAAGAATTTTTGAGTCCGTTTCCAGAACGCTGACAAAATCCCGGGAGATAGAGGCGATGCCTTCGATCGTGTCCCGAGAGAAGTTACGGCCAGCACCTGTACGTAGTGCGGTCAGAACCCGCGCACTCGTGACGACGATTTCTTCGATAGCCGTATCACCAGCAGCCGAACCACGATTTGCCAGCAGCGTGACAGCTTCTGATTCACCAAGTTTTAGCTGAATATTATTAATAGAGACAGGCGCGTCTTTCATAACGCGGCTTTCATCGGTCAGCCGTACTACATAGGGACCGCCGACGGGAAGGCCCTTTGCGACCAGGATTCCTGCATTATTGGTTAAACGGTCAAATGTCCGGCCTGTTGGCACATGCAGAATTGTGATGGATACTCCCGCCAGGTCTAGCCCTGCTGCGTCAATGACATGGACACGCAAGACGGACGTTGTGGTTTGTGCTTCGGCTTGAATGGAAAAGATCGTGGTAGACGCAAGGGCAATTGCAACTGCCGTGGATGTATTTAGAAAGGATTTTCTAAGCGTGGAACTGACCATCAGGCTTTTAATGCTGGATTTTAAATTTTTCATTATTTCCTCCCTGTGCGTATCAAGTCTTTATGGAACCCCGTTGTTTATTTTTTTGGGATGGCTCAAGAACAAGATGATGCTCCGGCCAAACTGATATTAAACTTTAAATTTTTTTTACCATAAAGTCAAAGCTATACATTAGTAATTCGGAATATAATAGGAGGGAGAAGCGTTTAAGGGAGGGTAGGTATAATTTTTTGGTTATTTTTTTTTGGGCTATTGCCCTTTATCCAGCCATCAAAAGGCTTGCTAATGCCGCACTCATTAAGTTGGATAATGAACCCGCTGCAACAGCCTTTAGCCCCCATTTTGCTATGAGGTGCCGCCGTTTTGGAACCAATACACCAAAACCGCCCATCAGAATGGCGATGGAGCTAAGATTGGCAAAGCCACAGAGGGCAAAAGTCACGACCATGGTTGAATGGGGGCTTAAACTCCCTTCGGGCAATTTGAAAAGCTCCACATAGGCGACAAATTCATTCAGAATTAATTTAGTGCCTATAAGATTTCCGGCAATGTCCGCTTCGGCCCAGGGGATGCCCATGACATACATGAGGGGGGCAAAAATTTTACCCAAAATCATATTGAATGTCAGGTCGCCATAGCCAAACCAATCACCAATGCCGCCGAGCATGCCGTTGAGCATGGCGATAAGAGCCACAAAGGCCAGCAACATGGCCCCGATATTCGCTGCAAGTTTCAGACCGTCTGCGGCACCATTTGCAGCGGCTTCTATTACGTTGGTGGGGTGGGCACCTTCGTCAAAACCATCAACTTCCAATAAATGCGCATCGGATTCATTGGGTTCGGGGTCCGGCATAATTATTTTTGCCATAAGAAGCCCGCCGGGAGCAGCCATAAAGCTGGCCGCGATTAGGTAATCCATATTCACACCAAGGGCGGCATAGCCCGCAAGAATAGTGCCGGAGATAGAGGCCAGACCAGAGACCATGACCGTGAAAAACTGGGCGTCACTGATTTTACCCAAATATGGCCGGATCACCAGCGGGGCTTCGGTCTGTCCTAGAAAGATATTTGCGGCGGCACAGAGGGATTCAACGCGTTTCGTACCGATAATCTTATGCAGGACGCCGCCAAATATTTTGACGACCCATTGCATGATGTGCAGATAATAGAGGACCGCCATTAAGGCGGAAGCAAATATGATGATCGGCAGGACTTTAACCACAAAAATAAAACCGACGCTATTCATATCTGTCAAGCCACCGAATAGGAATTCTATACCCACATTGGAATAGTTGATCACCGTATTAACGCCGTTTGACATAGCCGTTAAAATGTCTTTGCCAACGGGTAGTACCAGAACAAAGACAGCAACAGAAAATTGCAACAGAAAAGCACTGCCCACGACCCGAATATTGATGGCTTTTTTATTGCCGGACAGTAGAAATGCCATGGCCAATAATATGATAATCCCTACAATACTAATCAGCATAACGCCTACCCCTCTATCAATTTTTTAGTCTCCAGAGCACCCTTCTGGACGGTTTTATTTAATTTTTATAATGTCTTAGTCACCGTAAGGTAACCAGATATTTTTGACTTCCGTTGCCTCGCGCAGGAACCGCCGACCTTCGCCGTGGGCGGACATCCAATCCCGCGCCCGGCCATCATTGACCCATGTGCGTTTCAGGTTAGCCGCGCTCAGGCGTTCCACCATTTGACTGCCGGAACGGGAACCATGATACCATATAGCGTCCAACTGATCGTGATCTGCCAGAGTTTTTGAAAGTTCATCTCTGTCTCCAGTGACAATATTAATGACGCCAGCCGGGACATCGGAAGTCTCCAGTATCTGGTAAAAATCCGTTGCCAGCAATGGATAACGTTCGGACGGAATAACCACCGTACGATTGCCCATGGCAATGGCTGGCGCCACCAGTGATATAAACGATAATAATGGCATGATATCAGGACAGACAATACCCATAATTCCAATGGGCTCATTGATGGCGAGCGTCACATTGCGACTTGGCGGTGTATGAACCATGCCGTCGAACTTATCGGCCCATGCAGCGGCAGAGAATAGACGGCTGACGGCCATATCGAATTCTGCGCGGGCGGCTTTTTTACTGACACCGGTCAGGCTTTCCAACCGGGCAATGACTTCATTTTCACGAGCGCTCAGGTTTTCCGCAATATAATAGATCACCTGAGCCCGGTTATGGGCCGTAGCCGATGACCATCCGGGATTTTTAAACGCGGCTTCGACCGCATTCCGAATGTCCTTGCGGTTTCCGTCGCCAACCCTGTCGGCTATTGCGCCGTCATGGGTCAGGACGATCCTCGTATTACCGCCATCGGGCCGTGCCTGTTTGCCGCCGATATAGTTTTTGGCTGTCCGGTCAATCGCTAATCCTGTGGAGTTTGTCCCGGTCAGGATTTGGCCCGTGGCTTTTGGATTTTTGATCAAATTGCCTTTGTCAGATAACCATTCGCCGCGGGGTTTCAGATATTCATACATGCCTTCTTTACCGCCCTCCCGACCAAAGCCGGATTCCCGGTAGCCGCCAAAGCCACAAGCCGCATCAAACTGGTTGGTGCTATTGACCCAAACCACGCCGGCTTTGATCATGGCAGAAACCTCCAACGCCCGATTGATATTTTCGGACCAAACACTGGCGGCCAGACCAAAACGGGTATTATTGGCAAGATCAGCGGCTTCTTTTAATGTGCGAAAAGTCATCACGGTCAGCACCGGACCAAAAATTTCTTCCCGGACGACAATATTGCTCGGGCTGACATTGGTGATGAGGGTCGGGGGGTAAAAACAGCCTTCCACCGGACAGGAAATATCCGGTTGCCATACTTCGGCGCCTTCTTCTGCGCCTTTGTTGACAAGGGCTGTGATGCGTTCCAGTTGAACCGGGTCAACAATGGCCCCCATGTCTATGGTTTTATCCAGTGGGTCGCCGACACGGAATTTTCCAAGACGGGTTTTGATTTTTTTAATCAGCCTGTCCCCAATGCCTTCTTCGACCAAAAGCCGCGATCCGGCACAACATACTTCGCCTTGATTAAACCAGATAGCATCGACGAGCCCTTCGACAGCACCGTCAATATCCGCATCTTCGAATACGATAAAGGGCGATTTCCCACCCAGTTCCAGGGTGAGTTTTTTGCCAGACCCGGCTGTGGCCTGTCGAATACCACGGCCAACGTTTGTTGATCCGGTGAAAGCAATTTTGGCTATATCAGGATGATTGACAATATGGGCCCCGGTATCGCCTGCGCCGGTGACGATATTCACCACACCTGGCGGCAATCCGGCTTCTTCGCAGAGTTCCGCGAAATAAAGCGCTGTCAGACTGGTATATTCAGCGGGTTTCAGGACAATGCAATTTCCCGCGGCCAGTGCCGGAGCGATTTTCCACGCCAGCATCAGCAAAGGGAAGTTCCATGGAATGATCTGTCCGATTACGCCGAGGGGTTCCTGATCCGGTAATTCTTGATCCATGATCTGTGCCCAGCCCGCATGGTGGTAAAAATGGCGAGCCACAAGGGGAATATCAATGTCGCGGCTTTCCCGAATGGGCTTGCCGTTATCAAGGGTTTCCAAAACCGACATAAAGCGGGAGGTCTTTTGCAGTAGTCGGGCAAGGGAATAGAGATATTTGGCCCGTTCGTGACCGGATTGTTTTGACCATTGGGGGAAGGCCTTGGCCGCTGCCTTTACCGCCCGGTCCACATCGTCTGCGCCCGCCGCCGTTAATTTTGCCAATGGCTCCCCAGTTGCCGGATTGCGGCTCTCAATCTGTTTATCGGATGATTTTGCCTTGACCCACTTGCCGTCAATGAAAAGCTTGAAACCGTCTTTATGGCCTTCCAACCATTCATAGACATAATCGGATTGTTCCTGCGCCGGACCGTAAGACATGGTTTGAAAAATTTCTGGAATGTTCATAATAAAAAGTCCTAGCCCATGGGATGGCGGTTTGCGGCAGAATAACGGCCTGTTACGAAATGTTCAAGTTGGCGCTCGATATCACCCAGAAGGCTGGACGCACCAAAGCGGAACAGGTTAGGGGTGAGCCATTCATTGCCCAATTCTTCCTTGATCAGCACCAGATATTGCAGGGCGAGCTTGGCCGTTCCAATACCGCCAGCCGGTTTGTAGCCAACCTTTTGTCCAGTTTTATGGTAAAATTCCCGGATCATGCGGATCATCACCAAGCTGACCGGAAGGGTGGCATTGACGCTTTCCATACCGGTAGAGGTTTTGATGAAATCCGCTCCGGCCATCATGCAAACCATAGAGGCTTTGGCAATTTTAGTGATAGACCCCAACTGCCCAGTGGCAAGGATCGATTTCATATGAGCGTCACCGCAAGCCTCACGGTAGGCCTTGACCTCATCATAGAGCGCTTTCCAATTTCCAGTCAGGACATAACGACGGCTGATGACAATATCAATTTCTTCCGCACCTGCCGCGACAGAGGCTCTGATTTCGGCAAGTCGTGTTTCCAGCGGCGCCAAACCGGCAGGAAAGCCAGTTGATACGGCGGCCACGGGAATGCCGCTGCCTTTCAAAGCGTCCACGGCAGTCTCGACCATTTCATGATAAACGCAAATTGCTCCGGTGGTCAGTTGGCCATCCTGAAAGCCAAGGTCTTTCAAAATATCTGGCCGTACGGGGGATTTTGCCTTGGCACAAAGACGCCGTACCCGACCCGGTGTATCATCCCCGGACAGGGTGGTCAGATCAATACAGGATATTGCCTTGAGCAGCCATGCGGCTTGCCATTGCTTTTTTACGGTGCGCCGCCCATTAAGCGATGAAATGCGTCTTTCTACGGCTGATTTATTGACTTTGATTTCATCAACCCATTCGGCATGAAAATCACAGCCTTCTACGCGGGGAAAAAGATTGCTCAATATATGTTTTTCTTGTTTCAAAATAATCTCAATTATATTTACAAAAATGATGTGCCGGTTGTGATGGGATCAAGGCCAAGATGCACGGACAGGCTGGTTGCTATATCGGCGAAGGTTTCTCTTTTACCGATAGGGCCGGGTTTGACTTTTGGACCGAATGCAATGACCGGGACATGTTCCCGCGTATGGTCAGAGCCTGGCCATGTGGGGTCACAGCCATGATCGGCTGTTAATATGACAACATCATCGGGACGTAAGGCGGCCCATATTTTAGGCAAATTCCGGTCAAATGCTTCCAAAGCTGCGGCATAGCCGGGCACATCACGGCGATGCCCATAGAGCATGTCAAAATCAACAAAATTAGCGAATAGGATTGCATTGTCGGCTGAATTTTCAATTTGATCCATCAGGACGTCAAAGATTTTAGCATTGCCATGGGCTTTATATTTTTGGGTTATACCCTGATGGGCAAAAATATCGGAGATTTTACCTATGGAAATGACTTCGCCACCACTATCGGCAAATATATCCAGTAATGTGGGGGCTGGGGGCAGAACTGATATATCCCGCCGGTTTCCTGTCCGAATAAAGCTACCCTTTTCTTCCCCAATAAAGGGTCGTGCAATCACCCGGCCGATATTATAATCGTCCACAAGTTTGCGGGCCACCGCACAGACCTCATATAACCGGTCCAGACCAAAATGAACTTCATGAGCGGCGATCTGGATAACGGAATCGCCGGACGTATAAATGATGGGTTTGCCGCTTTGGATATGCTCAATTCCCAATTGCTCAATAATCACGGTGCCGGATGCCGCGCAATTTCCCAATATGCCGGGCAGATTGCATTTGGTTGTGAGGTCTTTGATCAAACTATCGGGGAAACTTGGGGATTCTTGAGAGAAGTATCCCCAGTCAAACTCCACAGGTACGCCAGCCATTTCCCAATGGCCGCTGGGGGTGTCTTTGCCGCTACTTTTTTCAGCGGCATAGCCATATTTTCCGGTGATTTTTGTGGCTTTTTCTACTTTAATGGCATGGCCCGCAGAAGCCTCCGCAGCTAGTCCAAGGCCTAGTTCCATAAGATTGGGAATATATAACGGCCCGGAGCGCAATTTTTCCACATCCGCATTACCCAAAGCGCATTGTTCCGCAATATGGCCAAATGTATTGGCCCCCTGATCACCAAACAGGGCAGCATCGTCGGTTTCCCCAACGCCAAAAGAGTCCAATACGACTATAATTGCACGCAAATTCTATACTCCAGAAAACCCAATTTTGTTTTTGATCAATATTCAGGGTCAAAATTTAGAGATTAAGGTACAGCTAATCTTAAAATTTGTCTATATGGTAAAAGATTGATAGAAAATAATTATATCATATATTTCCGCATTTTCCCAGACAAGGATGAATTTGAGTCAGGCTGAAATTTTATGTTAAAAGCTTGCGGATAACTTTTGGGATTTGGGGTTTTCTCTCGGATAACTTGTAATAATTTTGAATATCCGCAATGGCCTGATCCGCATCGGCCTCTGTTCGAGCGTGGACCATGGCCAACGGCATTTCCGGATCAGCATAGTCGCCGATCCGGGCAATGTTAGTATAGCCAACGGCCATGTCCAATTCTTGTCCAGGAACGGATCGTCCGCCCCCAAGTCGGATGATGCTGTTGCCGATGCCGCGCACATCAATGGTGGAAATATATCCGTCTGTCGGGGCAAAAACAGGTTTAATAATGGGAGCTTTCGCCAGATAATTTTCCGATTTTTCCACAAAGTCCGCTGGCCCGCCCAAGGCCGTGATCATTTGAGCAAAAATTTCCATAGCCTTGCCATTGTCAAGGACGGTCTGTAGTTTTTGTTTGGCTTCTGTACGGTCACTGGCCAGTTTTGTGAGTACGAGCATTTCCGATGTGAGTGCCATCACAACTTCATGCAGATTGGGGTCCCGGTTCTGTCCGCTCAGATAATCTAACGTTTCGCGAACCTCGAGCGCATTACCGGCGGTATGGCCCAGCACTTCATCCATAGAGGTGATTATGGCATGGGTAGGGACATTATTTTCCTGTGCCGTACGAATAATTGAGGTTGCCAATTCTTCTGCTTCTGCTTCTGTTTCCATGAAAGCGCCGTTGCCGACTTTAATGTCCATCACCAGCGCATCCAGCCCGGCGGATATTTTTTTGGAGAGGATGGAGGCGGTGATAAGAGCCACGGATTCAACCGTCGCCGTCACATCACGCACGCTGTATATTACACGGTCCGCAGGGGCCAGTTCGGCAGTTTGTCCAATGATGGCACAGCCGACGTCTTTAACAACTTGCGCAAGCTTGTCCAAATCTGGGGTGGTGTTATAGCCGGGGATGGATTCCATCTTGTCCAATGTGCCGCCGGAATGGCCAAGTCCTCGGCCAGATATCATCGGCACAAAACCACCGCATGCGGCAATCATTGGGGCCAACATCAGGCTAACCTTGTCTCCCACGCCGCCTGTGGAATGTTTATCAACAACAGGACCGCCGAGATTATGTTGCTTCCAGTTCAGCTTATGCCCGCTATCGACCATGGCTCTGGTCAGGGCGCTGACCTCTGCAATGCTCATGGATTTGAAATATACCGCCATGGTGAATGCGGCGATCTGTTCCCGGCTGACCTTTTGATCTGCTAGCCCCTCAATCAGGGTTTTTATTTCCTGTTCTGATAATTCGCCACCATCTCTTTTTTTACGGATGATCTCTTTTACAAGCATTCCAAATTCCTATGGTCGTTTCATATTTGACTGGTATATTTTTACCATACGGTAAATTATTTGCCAAATTTAATTTATTTTTCATATAATGTGGAGTAGATTTCATGTAAGGATACCGTTATTCAGGGTAGGCTTTATATATAAAAAAGGAAGCGCTGAAATAAATGATCTCGTCTTTGGGAAATATTTACATAGAAAAAATAAAAATTAAGCAGCTAAAGTAAAATTTATGGAAAAGAAAAGGTCCCGGATACAGATCATTAACCAGCAAAAGGTTCTTGAAGCTGGAACAGAAATATTTGCTAAATATGGCTTCCGCGGGGCAACCATTGATCAGATTGCTGAAGTGGCGGGGATGTCCAAGCCAAATTTGTTATATTATTTTAAGAATAAAAAAGAAATTTACATTGGAGTGTTGGAACAGACGCTGAATAAATGGTTGCAGTGTCTTATGGAATGGGAAGTAACCGGTACGCCGGAAGAAACCATTACCAACTATATTGAAAAGAAGTTTGAATTTTCCCGGGACCATACGGCGGGATCGCGGGTATTTGCCAATGAAATTCTGGAAGGTGCCCCAATATTAAAAACGCTTTTGGGAGAGGATCTTAAAAGGCTGGTTGACGAAGATACCCGTGTGATTAAAGGTTGGATCAAGGACAAGAAAATACGTCCTATTGATCCTGTCCACTTGATATTTATGATTTGGGCAGTCACCCAGCATTATGCGGATTTTTCTGCGCAGATTGAAACGCTGACGGGTAAGACGTTGGCCGATGAGGTTTTTTATAAACAGGCCAAGAAAACGGTCACACAGATAATCCTGAACGGAGTTTTAATATAACATGGACGGGGTAACACTTATAGATCATCCGCTGATCAAGCATAAGCTGACTATCATGCGGAAAAAGCAGACGCCATCACCACATTTCCGTAGTCTTCTGCGGGAAATCAGTCTTTTGATGGGTTATGAAGTTACGCGACATTTGCCGCTTGAGAATGTGGATATTGAAACGCCCATAACCGCGATGTCTTCGCCCAAACTTGCTGGTCGAAAAATGTGTATATTCTCCATACTGCGAGCAGGAGAGGGGCTGGCCCAAGGGCTTCTTGAGCTTATTCCAGCGGCGCGCGTGGGGCATATTGGACTGTACCGGGACCCGAAAAACCTTCAGGCTGTGGAATATTATTTTAAAGCACCACCTCATTTGGATGAAAGATTTTGTCTGGTTGTTGACCCCATGCTGGCCACAGGAGATTCAGCTATTACGGCGTTGAATAGAATTAAGAAGGCTGGTGCCAGTGATATTATTTTCCTGTGCTTACTGGCGACACCCGAAGGAATTAAGGCGCTGAGAACGGCGCATCCTGATGTTAAAATATTCACGGCCGCCATCGATGAAAAACTGAACGAGAAGAGTTATATCGTTCCGGGTCTCGGAGATGCAGGCGACCGTATTTTTGGTACGGTTTAGAGGGCAGGTATAAAATATTTTGAGGGGAAGATTAAGCGGATTTTAAGTATTAAGCTATAGTCATAATTATTGGACTGTCATAAATATTTTTATCTGTATGGCATAATAAATAAAGCAATTATTAAAAATTACCGTGCCGATTACGCAGAGGTGAAATTGGGGGAAATATGTCAGAAGTTGAAAGCCAATTAGCGAAAAATCTGTTTAAAAAAAACGGACATTCATAGTGATGTCATGTATCGTTTTGGTGGGCTTATTGATTTCAATTGCGGTTCCCGGCGTTCGAATGCGGGCGCATGTGGCGCTGTTAAAAGCAACAGGGCAACAGGAATTTCCTGGACGGACCTACTGGACTTTATGCGTCCTAGTTCGGGCGTATCTGTAGGCTTCCTTATTAATAGGCGCAATCCCCATGCTGTCATCAGAAATCCACGAACAACGGATAGCGATATTCTTGCAGGAACAAGCCTGTTTATTGAGCATTGTGCGGCTTGCCATGGGGGTCGTGGTCAGGGGAGTGTCGCGGCACCAGCACTGGCTGGGGTAACGCTCAAGCATGGTGTGAGCGATTGGGCGGTTTATAGCACTATCCGCAATGGGGTTCCAAATACTGCCATGGCCCCTCATATGTTTGAAGGCAAAGAATTGTGGCAGATTGTTTCTTTTATCCGTTCAATAAATGTGACGGCGATCAGCGGCAAGCCAAAGATAAAAAAATCGATTAATATTAATGTTCCTTATCAAGAGCTGGAAACTTTGAGCCATCCTGCGGAAGATTGGCTGACTTATTCTGGCTCGTATAGGTCCAATCGTAATAGTAGTCTAAAAGAAATTAACAAGAATAATGTGCATCAATTGAGCTTGAAATGGACGCATCAGTTTTCCCAGAAATATGGACGGGTTGAAACATCTCCTATTGTGCGAAAAGGTATTATGTATATGACAGTTCCGCCGAACCGTTTGATTGCTCTGGATGCGCTGAGTGGCAAAAGGATTTGGGAATTTAAGCATAAGGCCCCTAAGAAGGCCACAGGTGGTTATGCTGGAGTGGTCAATCGCGGCGTTGCAATAATGGACGATAAAATATTTTTAGCATCATCGGATGCAAAATTGATTGCGCTCTCTGCTAATACCGGACGTAAATTATGGGAAAGCGTCATTGAGGAAGATATAAGTCTTTATGGTGTTACGAGCGCACCTCTGGCTTATAAGGATTTTATCGTTACGGGTATTTCTACGAAGCGTGGAGGTCGCGGCGTTATCGTGGCCTATGATATAAATACTGGTGCAGAAAAATGGCGATTTCATGCGATACCTGGCCCCGGGAAAAAGGGGAATGAGACATGGAGTGGTGACAGTTGGAAGTCCGGTGGTGCGTCCACTTGGTTGACTGGTTCTTACGATGTTGAGCATGACATACTATATTGGGGGGTCGGGAATCCTAAGCCTGATTATATTAAGTCGGCGCGAATGGGGGACAATCTCTATTCCAATTCCGTTGTGGCGCTCCGTGGTTCGACAGGAGAGATATTGTGGCATTTCCAATTTAGCCCAGGAGATAATCATGACTGGGACGCCGCGCAAATTCCAGTGTTAGTGGACCATGTTCTGGAGGGAGATTCTAGTGGTCAAGAACGCAAACTGCTTCTTTGGGCCAACCGGAATGGTTTTTACTATGTCTTGGACCGCTTAACAGGTGAATTTATTCAGGCGACGCCATTCGTGCATCAAACATGGGCTGAACGTATTGATGACAACGGCCGTCCGGTCCTGAAAACTGAAAATTTAAAAAGCCGGGATGGCGTGCTGGTTTTTCCCAGCAATAAAGGGGGAACAAATTGGTGGTCTCCCAGCTATGACCCTAACCTTGGTCTGATGTTTGTGCCAACGCTTGAAACAGGAATGGTATTTTTTCCAGGAATGGAAACCAACAGCCCTCCTATTCCTGCGGGGCCTATCTATACGGCGGTTCGTGCTCTTAATGCTTTTACGGGTGAGCTTGTATGGGAGTATCGTAACGAGATAAGGACTAAAGATAATACGACTGGTGGATTGCTGTCAACGCAAGGTGGAATCGTATTCGGTAGTGATATGAGCGAGTTTTTTGCGCTTGATTCACAGACAGGTGAACTGCTTTGGTCAATGAATGCGGGTGAAAAAATTGAAGGCACACCAGTGACGTTCTCTAGAAATGGCAAACAGTATGTGGTTGTTGCCGCCGGTGGCGACATGATGACATTTGGTCTGCCGGATCATCGGATTAAGAGCGATGGTGATTTAGCCAATCAGACAGAATAAATTATAGCGTATATACGGGTTCAAGGTTATAATCTCGATTTAGGGCATGGTGTATTTATCAGGGCTTAAATTATGCTTATTTACCTGATAGAATAGCTGTTGTTTCGAAATCAATAGGAAATGCAGGTGCCGCAAGAGCCCTTGTAAGGATTTTTTTATGACCAGCGAAGATAAGTTAATCGAAGCCGCGCGGGCAGCAAAGGAGAATAGCTATTCTCCTTATTCCAAATTTCCGGTGGGCGCAGCCGTATTATTGGAAGATGGGCAGGTCTTCATTGGGACCAATATCGAAAATGCCAGCTATGGGTTAACCTGTTGTGCGGAACGGGTCGCGTTATTTTCTGCGCGAACAGCCACATCTGCAAAGGTTTCCGCGATTGCGATTTCAATCGGTCATAAGGATGAGTTGTTGCCGAAAACATCACTTGTCCCTTGCGGGGCCTGTCGACAGGTTATGTCGGAATTTCTTGATCCTGAGACGCCAGTCTATGTGGATGGGAACCGTAGCTTTACGATGGCTGAGCTATTACCACATTCTTTTAAATTAAGATAAACTCCCCCGGTTATGCAAGACAATAAAGATATAGAGAAATACGATTATCTAGATTCCATTGAAGGATTCTATCCTGATGGTGGGGCGCAAGAGCCCGCCGGGGGCAGACTTCGTGCATTGGTGCCGGGCATTATGGTATGTGCCATGGTGTCTCTCGCAGGAACATTTATAGCGCAGCATTATCAGGCGCCAGTCATGTTGCTGTGTTTGCTGTTGGGGATGATTTTTCATTTTATGTCACAGCAAAGTCCCACTCAGAAAGGTGTGAATTTTACCTCTCAGTCCATATTGAGGGTCGGGGTTGGGTTAATTGGTGCCCGTATTATGTTGTCTGATTTTACGGCTCTTGGCGGGGAAACGCTCACGTTGGTTATTTTGGCCATGGGAATTGTCATTATCTCGGGTGTGTTATGGGCTTGGCTGTTAAGGCTTGATCGGGAGCAGGGGCTTCTGATCGGTGGAGCGACGGCCATATGTGGGGCGTCTGCGGCTCTTGCTCTTTCTGCGGTAATGCCAAAATCCAAAACGCTGGAACATAACACGTTGGTCGCCGTTGTTGGGGTAACCGCAATGGGAACCATATCCATGGTTCTATACCCCGTGATCATAGGGTATCTGGGTCTTAGTGATCATGAGGCCGGAATTTTGATTGGCGGCACAATTCACGATGTGTCGCAAGTTGTCGGGGCTGGATATAGTATTTCGGAAGAAGCCGGGGATACGGCGATAATCGTTAAGCTTGTTCGTGTTTTTATGCTTGTGCCAATTATTCTTCTTTTTGCTTTTGGTTATAGAAAGAAAAAGGCCAAAACATCAGAGGGCCGCTTCATTTTCCCTTATTTTTTGTTGGGTTTTGTGGCTCTGGTAACCTTGAACTCGCTGCAATTCATTCCGCAGGAAATCCTTGATGCACTTCAAAGTGCGAGCAAATGGTTGCTTGTCATGGCAATTACGGCAGTGGGTATGAAGACGTCGCTGAAAGATATGTTTTCATTGGGTTGGCGCCCTTTGTTTCTCATACTGATAGAAACGGTCATTATATCGATATTGTATTTTTCTGTGATTGTTTCAGGAATCGTCTGAAAGCTATAGGCTAAGGGGCCGGAATTATGAGGATAGGTCCCTTATATGTATGGTTTTGGTCAGAAGTTGAGTGATTGGCATTATACGGCGGCTGTCGTCACGGGAGTAGAATATTGAGCGAATTCCATTTTCTGTTGAGAAATAGTCCCAATAGTTAGTCCCAGGACAATAACCACGATGGCAACGGTCAGGTTGCGTAATACTTCTTTGCTTTCCACATTTACAAAAATCTTGCGGTCAAATTTTATCTTACGGCTTTTTTTCTGTTGGTCTGTGATCAATCCCATAAAGCTGTTGGCTTCTATATCGTTTGTTAAAATGTTCATCATAACGGTTCTCCTTAATTTCTGGTTTAAAGTTGATCGCTAGGCTTGGGCTGTTATTCTGTTCTAGCGACTTGGTGTACTAGATATATAGTACACTAGATCGATAACAGTCAACAAGAAATGAAAATATTTTTTTATATCTATTAATAATAGGTGGTTAGATGGTTCTAGGGGAGAGTATAGAGAAATGAAGGGTTGCATATTTCTTAAAAAACACTGTTATAGAGCGGTTTTTCATATTGATTCGGACCTTGGATAACACCCTATGGCTTTTCTAAATACTATAGATCTCCACCTGAGGGGAAATTTTACTTTCATTATGAAATTATATATATTACGTTAGTTCCTATGCATCAGGTCGGATGAATTGATGGCGGCCCGGTAAAATTATTGTTTGGAAGAGAGTTGAAAATGACCCTTACGAATGCCAGCAAAGCCATAGTGGATGGTTTGATCACAAATGATGTTGATACGATATTCGGTCTGCCGGGTGCGCAGATGTATGATCTTTTTGATGCTCTTTATCATGTGAAAGATAAAATCCGGCTCATCGGAGCGCGCCATGAACAGGGGCTGGCCTATATGGCCTATGGGTATGCGCGGTCGACGGGTCGCCTTGGGGTCTTTTCACCAGTACCGGGGCCGGGAGTTCTGAATACGACGGCGGCTTTATGTACGGCATATGGCGCTTGTGTGCCGCTTTTATGTTTGACGGGAGAAGTTCCAACTACTTTTAAAGGACAGGGCCGGGGTCATCTCCATGAATTGCCAGATCAGCTATCAATATTACGAGGGCTCACCAAATGGGCTGCTCATGTGGATAATCCGTCCGATGCGCCAGCCTTGCTGAACGAGGCGATAAGTGCGGCCTGTTCCGGTCGGCAGGGTCCGGCATCGTTGCAACTTTGTTGGGATGATTTTAGGCGTCCTATCGAAGCAGAGCTTTTGCCGAAAGCCGTTCTGGTCTCAACTCCGGTTGTTAATGCAGATGAAATTCATCGGGCTGCTAAGTTGTTAAAGCAGGCCCGTGCCCCCATGATCTTTGTGGGTAGCGGTGCTCAGCATGCCAGTGCGGAAATTAACGAACTGGCGGAATTGCTAGAGGCGCCGGTGATCGGCTTCCGCGGTGGCCGGGGTATTGTGGGTGATGATAAGGAGATGGGACTGAATATCGCATCAGCCCGGAAACTTTGGCCGGACACGGATGTTATGATTGGTATTGGGACACGCCTTGAAATTCCCTTCATGCGGTGGGGTAGTTTTATGAAATACCAGCGCAGCCTGCCGGGCAAGAAGCTGTTACGGTTGGACATTGATGCTCATGAAATGGACCGGCTAGACACGGATGCTGGTATTATTGCCGATGCGAAAGACGGCACCAGAGAATTGATTGATGCTTTGATCAGAGAAGGTGTTTCTGCCTCCGGTCGCCGGGAAGTGATCGCAAATGCAAAGGCTGAGGCTTTTCAGGAAATTCAGGAAATCCAGCCACAAGTGGACTATTTAAAAGTTATCCGGGATGTTTTGCCGCGAGACGGCTTTCTGGTTGATGAAGTTTGTCAGGTGGGTTTTACAACACCCTATGCGTTCCCGGTATATGAGCCTCGTACTTTTGTCAGTGGCGGCTATCAGGGGAATTTGGGTTTTGGTTTCCCGACGGCTTTGGGGGTTAAGGTGGCTAATCCTGATAAGCCGGTTATTTCCATCACGGGGGATGGGGGCTTCATGTTCGGCGTGCAGGAATTGGCCACGGCTGTTCAGTATGATATTCCTGTGGTGACGATCGTATTTAACAATTCGGCTTTTGGTAATGTGCGCCGGGATCAGCAACAGAGTTATGATGATAATATCATGGGGGCAAATCTAACCAATCCGGATTTTGTCAAGCTGGCGGAAAGTTTCGGTGT
>JAESRB010000112.1 GCA_016764855.1 Emcibacter sp. | reverse complement strand
GGAAATTCATGGCGATACCACCGCCCATGGTTCCCGCACCAATGACACCAACTCGGGCAATGTCTAATTTGGGCGTATCTTTGGGAATATCATCAATTTTTGCCACCTGACGTTCAGCAAAGAATACATGACGCTGCGCCGTAGATTGAGAATCTTCCATCAATTCCACAAACAAGCTGCGCTCATAAACCACACCTTCGTCAAAAGGCATACTTACAGCGGCTTCGATACATCGGATATTATATTCCGGCGCCAGAAACCCTCTGAATTTACGGGCTTTGGCTTTACGGAATGCTGCGAAAATTTCTGGATTATCCCGCGCGGCTTCCATCTTTTCATTCTGGTCCCGTATTTTTCTGAGCGGACGGTTTTCTGATAAAACCCGATTGGCAAAGTCGATAGCCCCTTGGCGTAAGTTACCTTCCTCTATCAATTCATCAAACAGACCTGCTTCCAGCGCATCTGGTCCAGAGACATGTTCGCCACTTGTGACCATTTCCAATGCTTTTTGAACACCAACAATACGGGGAAGTCTCTGCGTCCCGCCTGCTCCTGGCAAAAGCCCCAGCTTTACCTCTGGCAAGCCACATTTTGCGGATGCCACGGCCACACGGTAATGGGCGACAAGAGCCAGTTCCAAACCGCCGCCAAGGGCCGTGCCATGCATGGCCGCGATTACAGGTTTCGGAGAACTTTCAACAATGGCCTGAACTTCTTGCAGGATAGGCTTGACCGGACCCTTACCAAATTCCTTGATATCGGCCCCGGCGAAAAATGTTCTCCCCTCACAAATCAGAACAATTGCCTTCACGTCCTCATCGGCAATCGCCTTTTCAAAGGAAGTATAAATACCTGACCGCACCAATGCAGACAGCGCATTTACCGGTGGTGAATTCAGTGTAACAACAGCAATACTGCCATCAATCCCATAATCGGTAACATCGTTGATCTTCATATCTCTTCTCTTGAATCTTTGTGAGCAATCCATGACTTCAGCCCCGCAGGCACAGATGTACCGGCAGCCAGACATGGAGAGTCTTGCTTTAGATAAATACGTCGCAGGCCCCGGCTTTATTAAAACCGGGGCTTTGACATTCTACTTTTCAGTTTCAGTTTTTACTTTTCAGGCGTTGACGTGCGGTCTTACGAATATAATGTTGCAGGCCTTCGATCTCGGACATGGGCATTTCCTCGAATTGCGGCATGCCATTTTCCCTCTGTGATCCCTCGTTCAATACCTCGACCAAAAGGTCGATATCTGTGGGGATCAGCGAACGGATCAAATCAGGTGCCGCCCCGCCGGAGTTCAAACGTGCGCCGTGACAGACAAAGCAATTCCTGTGGAATACCTTTACGCCCAGCAAGGCTTTCTCATCATCAACCACGAATTCTGCATCGTCCAGAATAGGCAGGTCAATTTCCTCAACCGGGGGCAATTCAGCTTTGGCATCCAGAGCAAACGTCAAAAGCCGACGTTTTTGGGTATAATAATTCCACGGCTTGCCATTACCCTTATGAGATGACGCACGGGAACCAACCAGAAGGCTGATATATTGTTTTCCATCGGCCAGATAGGTAATCGGCTGGGCCATAATTCCGTTTTGAGCATCAAAGGACCAGATTTTCTTACCGGTATCAGCAGTATAAATACTCAGCTCACCCGTAGCCTGTCCTTGAACCACCAGGTTACCCGCTGTGGTCATGGTGCCGCCATTATGGGTCTTAAGTCCCATATCAACACGCCATACTTCTTTTTGCTCAACAGGATTCCATGCGGCAAGCCACCCCTTTCCAGGAGGAACCTTTTGACCCTGCCCCTTAGGCGCAGCACCAAGTCCCACATTTAAAACCATATCTGGCTTGAAATCCCAATTCTTCAGATCAGAAGCATTGGCATAGAGATTACCCAAATCCCGCGCTGGAAGATAAACCAAACCTGTATTGGGATTATAGGACATGGGCTCAACACCATGAGCACCCCAAGCGGAAGGGAACATCAGATAGGCCGTTCCTACCGGATAACGTGCTGCCGGATTTTCAACAGGACGACCTGTTTCCAGATCAATACGCTCTGCCCAATTGGCCTTGGCGAATTTCTCTGCTGAAATAAGTTTGCCGTCTTTACGGTCAATCACATAGAAAAAACCGTTTTTCGGGGCTGTCATAAGAACGGATCGGCGTTGGCCATCAATGGTCAGGTCCGTCAACTGCATATCCATAGCAGCATTGAAATCCCATGTTTCGCCCGGATTAATTTGATAATGCCAGACATATTCCCCGGTATCCGCATCAAGTGCTACCACCGAACATAAGAACAAATTATCGCCGCCTTCTGGGCTACGGATTTTCTGGTTCCACGGCGCACCGTTACCTGTACCAATATAAATACGGTTATATTCCGCATCATAAGTCATGGCATTCCAGACAGTACCACCACCGCCAAATTTCCACCATTCACCGTTCCAGGTCTTCGCCGCCATTTCCATAGCATCATTCTCGAAACCATCCGCGGGATTACCCGGCACCGTATAAAAACGCCATGCCTGCTCACCCGTATTTTCATCATATGCCGTGACGTAGCCTCGAATAGGCGCATAATCTGCACCGCCATGACCAATGATGACTTTATCTTTCATGATCCATGGTGCGCCCGTAATATAGCGCCCATCCTCAGGATCAACTGTCATTGCAGACCATATTAATTTACCCGTCGCGGCCTCAAGTGCGATCAGACGACCATCAAGGGTCGCGGTAAAGATCTTACCTTTTGAATAGGCAATCCCGCGCACGCCCCAGCCGGCCCGCATTTTCTTACCTGCCACATCAAAAACCTTGGGGTCATATTCCCACAACAGCTTTCCTGTGGTGGCTTCCATGGCATGGATCACGCTATGACCAACCGCAAAATAAAGCACACCATCAATCGCCAATGGTGCGCTAATGCCGCTCTGAGAAACCGGCAGATCAAATGACCATGCCAATCCGAGACGATCAAGGTTTTGATCATTAATCTCTGTCAGCGGGCTATAATGATCTTCTTTATAGGTTCTGCCAAAACTGGGCCAGTCGGCTCCGTCATCCTCGACAACTTCGGCGACCTTAACGGCTTCTTTGGATTCAGAGCATCCGGATATGCTAAAAAATCCAACGAAAAGGGCGAGAATAGTTGTTAAAAATCCAACGCTGTATTTTTTTATCATCTGTCTATATATCCTTCATATTCCTGAGATACACTGTTGTGAGGCTGTAATTGTCAAATTTT
The DNA here is from genome assembly GCA_016764855.1 of Emcibacter sp. Taxonomy (GTDB): domain Bacteria; phylum Pseudomonadota; class Alphaproteobacteria; order Sphingomonadales; family Emcibacteraceae; genus Paremcibacter. The sequence goes on along the minus strand of JAESRB010000112.1, from coordinate 32,617 downwards.
GACCACTATGTATTTTTCAAATGTCAAAAAATTTGTCCTTGGGAAAAAGCGATGTACCAGGCGACAAAAATGCCCCCTGGTACATAACAATCTTATCTCTAATGTTATTTAGAAATTCACACCAACTGTGATGCCATATGTACGTGGCTCACTTGGGTTTTGCGCACTGAACAATGTTGATATAGGCAGATAATTTAATGACCGTATTTCATTGGTCAGATTATTGCCCCACAGTGTAACATAATAATTTCCGTTATCCGGTGTCCATGTCACATTAGTATCAAGGGTCAGCATTGATTTACGGAAAGAGTATTTTCCGTTCAGCAGGCTAACAAATGAGCTACTGCGGTACGTTGCACGCCCCGTCCACGTAATCAAACCACCTTCAACATCGAAGTCTTGATTGAAACCAGTTGTGATATCCCAACGTGGTGCGCGCAATGGCACAAGGTCAGAATGATCCGTTGGTACGATGAAACTTGCACCAACCTGCGTGATAGTACCACAAACAGTCTCTCCGGTTGCTGGAGCAGAAGTTGCACCGGCACCATCAAGATCCGCACAGTAAGATGTGTAATAGGCTTTATTCCAACCAATATTGGCAAAAACGGATAAATCATCTCCAACCAAAGCTGTAATTTCCGCCTCAAGTCCATAACTGGTCAAATCAGCAACATTTGTTGTATTTGTCGTTACACCAGAACCTGAACTGCTCGAAGGGATAACCAAACTACGTTGCAGCCCATCAAACTGACTATAGAAAGCATTGACGTTCACACGGAGTTTACCGTCCATCCACTCACTTTTCATTCCGATTTCAAAGTTATCAACTTTTTCTTCACCAAAAGGTGTTTCAAAAGCTACCTGGTCAGGTGATCTTGCATTAAATCCACCGGATTTATAAGCCCGCTGCCAAAATGCGAACAAGAAAACATCGTCATTAGCTTCGTAATTTACGCCAACACGAGGGGAGAAATTATCCCAATCATTTTCAACTGCTCCAAAAACAACACCCGGTACTGAACTAAAGATATGCTGACTAAAATCGACTGTCGGCGAAATTCCAGCCGCACTCAATTTACCAGCTTCGCCCATGACATTATATTTCTTTTCATAAGAATAACGTCCACCAGCAACCAAGCTCAATTGATCTGTCAGATGATATTCCATTTGCGCATAAACCGCCCAGGATTTCCGCTTACCCGTATTATTGGTATAGGAAGGGTCCACAGAGAAAGGCGTGAAATCCGCGACAAAAGGTGCAGAAAAATCAGTAAAGCTCAACTGGCTTGTATGATACTCATCCTGCAAATAGAACAGGCCTGCCGTCACGTCCAGATTATCGGAGATCGTTGTAATATATTGCAATTCAGCTGAATAAGCTTCATATGTTTGCCAACGTGCAGAAACAAAAGCATTGATATTTGCACCGTCTGTATCGGTCCAGTTTTCTTCTTTAGTATGCTGATAATTGAAAATACCCACAAATGTACCTGAATCTGTCGTATATGTAGTCTCATTCGTCAGGGTATATGTATCAACATTAGCAGGACGTTCGCCAATGCTAAAACCACCTACATGGGGATCACTTCCGTCACCCGCATCACCAAACCGAGGGTCACCAAACGGATTTGATCCAGCTACACCAATTGCCGCCAGAAGGTTACCATCAAGAGGCCCCAACACAGTAGGCGTTGCTTCGCTGCGATCACGATAGATTTCACCAAAGAACGTGATATCCCATGCGTCATTTGGCGTAAAACGCAAACTTGGACGCACATAAAGATTGCTTTCGCCACCGTATGAATCACCCAATAATGTTTGGTCAATCGTACCCAATTCATCAACGATACCATTATTTTTATAATAGCCATCAAAGTTATGTACCCGCATCGCAACGCGACCAGCTACTTTACCTTCTAAAAGCGGAATATTGGTAATGAGATCAAAATCCTGACGTCCATAATTACCAATCGTCGCACTTGCTGAAGCCGTAAAATTATCCATTTCTGGACGATTTGTACGAAGAGAAATCGCACCAGCGAAAGCATTCCGACCATACAATGTACCCTGTGGACCACGTAGTACTTCTACGGCAGCAACATCAAGCGCACTCCCCAAAGCCATACTGTTACGGGCCTGATAAACACCATTGATATAAACAGCGACTTCTGGATCAGCATAACTTTCAACACCAGCATAACCCACACCACGCATGGAAAGAGCCGCCGCCCGCGGGAACAGGCTAACATGCTCGATAACAACGTTAGGGATCATGTTATTAAGGCCTTCCAGAGAAAGACCGCCAGCTGCTTTAAGATCGGCACCGCCAATAGCAACAATAGAAACTGGTACTTTCTGCAGTGATTCAGACTTACGCTGTGCCATTACAACGATCTCATCAAGGACCGTAGCCCCTGCATCGTCAGCTGCCATCGCAACATTTGAATGGGCCATCATGCCCCCCGCACAGAGAGCTGTCATTGCCAGCAAGCCTTTACGAGTATGTTTAGAAATTAAATGGTTATTCATTCATAATTCTCCCTTACATTTAAAAATTAATAACGATATTTTTTTGGCTTATGCCCATCATCGTTATCGCTTATTTATGATTTGACAGCTCCGTATTCATGGAATGCCAAAGCATTATATTTTTGCATCTTAATGCAATTTTATTATATCTGCATATTGGTGCAATTTTGGGCAATGTCAAGCAAATTTGCGTCATATAAAGATGAAACTTACACATTAGGGCAGTTTTTAATATTGTGTGATATTTTTACCCACCTATCGTACGTTCCCCGGACCAAAATTTTTGCCGTAAAGCACGTTTATTGACCTTACCCATAGTGTTGCGTCCTATGTCCTCGACAAAATCATAGGACCGTGGGCATTTGTATCCTGCCAAAGATTTCCGGCAATGATTATTCAGGTCTTCAATATCAGGTAAATTTTCAGGATCTGTTGGAATAACAAGAGCTTTGACTTCCTCCCCCATGTCCGTATTGGGAACCCCAATAACAGCAACATCGCTAACATCCGGGTGGGTTAACAGCACATGTTCGGACTCCGCAGGGTAAATATTCACCCCACCGCTGACGATCATATCTGACACCCGGTCCGTGATAAAAACAAATCCATCGTCGTCCAGATAGCCCATTTCTCCCAGCGTAAATACGCCCGGTTCAATATGAGAAGCAGCCGTTTTTTCCGGGTCATTATGATAGATAATTCCCCGGCCTGTCGCGTCCCGAAAATACAATTGACCGATATCATTTGCCCCAAGGTATTTACCGTCTTCTGCCACGACAATCACTTCAAAAGGTGGAATTGCCTTACCTACAGAACCCGGTTTTTTCAGCCAATCCTCTGAATTAATCATCACGACAGAACCTGATTCCGTCCCGCCGTATCCTTCGATCAACACAGGACCAAACCAGTCAATCATGGCTTTTTTTACTTCCCGAGGACAGGAGGCCCCGGTATGAGCCAGACGCTTCATGCTCGACACATCATATTTATTCTGAACATCTTTCGGAAGCGCCAACAGTCGTTGAAAATGCGTCGGCACCATGACACAATTGGCTATTTGATATTTCTCAATTGCCGCAAGAACTTTTTCTCCATCGAAAGAAGACATTACAACAACCCCTGCCCCCCCTAGAAGGCTCCGTACCGTCGTCAGCGGTCCCGTATGATACAACGGACCCACCACTAACCCCAGACCAGCTGGTATTAATTCAACCCGCGCCCTCATCTGATCGATCATATCTTCAATCGTTGATGCTGCCGGGAACATAGTCGGGGGCGTTTCTGTCCCCTTTGGTGTTCCGGTCGTACCGGATGTATAATGTAATTGAGGCTGTGAAGGCATGTCTGTCGGCGGCTCTTCCTCAGATGCCGCTGCAATCCAGTCTTCCCATGGAATAATTCTGTCGTCCGGTGCACAACGCCAGCCAATCACCGTATCTATTCCGGCCAATCGTGCGGCCTCTACGCCGGCCTCTGCTGTTTCCGGGCTAACGAAAAGAGCTTTTGCCCCCGAATTTTCAAGGATATATGCAATCTCCACGGCTGTAAGGTGATAGCTTGCCGGAACGCTGGAGACACCAGCATGGAAGGCCGCAATATAGGCGATCACGGTCTCCGCACTGTTATTGGCATAGACCGCAATACGACGGTCATCATAATCAAGAGCTAACAAGGCATTGATAGCCCTATTCATAACAGGGTTTAACTCATTCCAACTATAACGAACTCTTTCATCTCGCAATGCCAGCGTGTCACGTTGTGTGGCTGTAAGGCGAGTAATATTAAGCGACATAATAAGTTTTCCTGTATTCTGTTCCGGTATTTTATTTTGGTATTTTATTCCGGCTATCAGCCTGCGGCTTGTGGCGCGGCTTCTGAACCTAAGGTCTCTGAACGCTTATTTTCGGCGGCTTCAATAGCCGGGCGCAAGTAACGTAAGGCCATAAACACACTTATGATCGCCACAAAATAAGCACCGCCCACGACGATACCGATAGAAGACCCAATTTTCGCCTCATCCTGAAATACGAAGTCTGTCAAAGCGCCGACTAACGTTGGACCGACCCCCATGCCAAAAATGGTAATGGAAAATAGGAAAATCGCGATCAACCGCCCTCGGATTTCATTGGGAGCCAACATGGCGATAACCGTGGAAACATAAATCATAAAAGGAACCGTTATGATCTGAATCACACCATATAGGCCCAGAAAAACATAAGGGTTTGAAACAATAAAAATAAATATCGCCGCTGGTGAAATCGCAAGCATCAGCCAAAGGTAGAACCGCAAATGCACATCTTTCATACCCCGCACATAAAGCGTGTCAACGATCTTACCATTCACCAGCAATGTAGCAGCGGCAAAAAGATTCATAACACTTAAGGCGGGACCATATTCAATTGGTTTCCAGTTGAATTGCCGCGATAGATATTCCGGCACCCATGATGTCAAGGTGAAGCCACAGACCGCAACAGATGAAAAACCAATCATCATCAAGATGATCAATTTCCAGTTTTCGCGAAAGAATATTTTAAGAGGCCCTTCTATTTCCCCCTGATCATTCGTCACCACTTTCGTCGAAACACCCTTCCGAGGCGGCTCGCTAAAAGTGAAAACCAAGAATGCCAACAACAGCCCAGGCGCGCCAACCATCATCAACACCAATTGCCATGGCTCCACATGACCGATCAAGGGCCAATCCACATCACGCAAAGTCTCCGCAAAAGCAATAGCCACGCCGCCCAATCCAAAGGCCAACGCCGAGCCAACCTTGCCCGCCATCTGATAAACGGAAGTGGCTAAGGTCAATTTTTCACGAGGAAATTCATCCGCCAACAAAGAATAGGCAGCCGGCATCAGGGACGCCTCCCCCACACCTACACCAATCCGCCCGAGCATTAACATGACAAAGGACCGGGCAAACCCACAAGACATCGTGGCAAGGCCCCATAGGGTAACCCCGAAGAAAATAACCCAGCGCCGGGGATAACGGTCCACGGCCCAACCTAGGGGCAAGCCAAAGATGGCATAGAATATGGCAAATGCAGGGCCAAGGATCAGGCTGATTTCAAAATCACTCAACATCAAGTCCGCCTTGATTGGCCCAATGATCATACTCAAAATCAGCCGGTCCACCCAGGAGAATACATAAAGTGAAAATAACACAGCAACCATCCACCAGCTTTTAAAGCCGACCTTTACACTTGACCCTGCGTTATCTTCTACTGCCATATCTGACATCCAAATTCTCCCATATGCCCTATAATTTATTTGTTATATTCTGCAATTTTCAATTTTCCGAGCTGTGCCATATGAACTTCATCCGGTCCATCAGCAAGGCGTAAAAAACGGTTCACAGTGAATATATTGGCGATCGGTGTATCACCGGAAACACCCATACCACCAAAGGATTGGATCGCACGATCCGCAACTGTTTGCGCCATTTTTGGTGCCACAATCTTAATGGCTGCAATCAGGTCTTTAGCGACCTTATTTCCATAACGATCCATGGAATCCGCCGCTTTCAACGTCAATAAACGGGCCTGCTCAATCTCACAAAAAGACTTGGCCACATCCTGACGGATACTACCCTGTTGTGACAATTTCCGGCCAAATGCTGTCCGACTGTCAACCCGCTGGGCCATCAATTCCAATGCGCGCTGCGCTTGACCAATGGAGCGCATACAATGATGTATCCGACCAGGGCCAAGACGCCCCTGTGCAATTTCAAATCCACGGCCTTCGCCAAGGATAATGTTTGATTTTGGAACCCGCACATTGGTAAAGAGCATCTCAGCATGCCCGCCCGGCGAATGAACGGCACCAAAGACACTCAAAGGTCTTACAATTTCAACACCCGGCGTGTTGCGCGGGACAATGATTGTTGAATGTTGCGTATGCCGAGGATTATCCAACAGCGTTTTGCCCATCACCAGCATCAGCTCACAATTGGGATGCTTAATATTGGAAATCCACCATTTGCGGCCATTGATTACATAATCATCCCCATCAGGAAAAATTGTCATCTCAAGGTTCGTCGCATCAGAAGACGCCACTTGTGGCTCGGTCATAACATAAGCGGAACGCATACTGCCATCCAGCAAAGGCTTTAACCATTGCTCCTGTTGCTCAGGCGTACCATATCTAGCCAGAACTTCCATATTTCCGGTATCCGGCGCAGAACAGTTGAATATTTCTGAGCAAGAAGGAATACGGCCCATGATTTCCGCCAATGGCGCATATTCAAGGTTAGTCAGGCCGGGGCTGAATTTTTCATATTCCGCCGGCATAAAAAGATTCCACAAACCCGCAGCCCGCGCTTTCTCTTTCAAGGCCTCCATCTTCGGCCATGCTTTCCATAGGTTCGCTTCCGCATGAACCCATTCATTACGCTCTTTTTCGATAGGATAGACATGTTCATCCATGAAGGCTTCAAGCCGCGCAATCAGATCCTTCATTTTATCAGAATACTCAAAATTCATCTTTTTCTCCTAGATCTTTTTTATAAGGCGAGGCCGCCATCGACCAATATGGTCTGGCCGCAAACATATTTTGCTAATGGGGAAGCCAAGAACAAAGCCACACCGGCCATGTCTTCTGGCGTACCCAATCGTCCTGTGGGAATTTTTGCTATAGCGGCATCGCGGCGCTTAGGATTTTCGGTCGTAACCTTGGTTAATTTCGTTGCCACCAAACCGGGAGCAAGCCCATTAACCCGTATCCCGGATTTGGCCCAGGCCTGACCCAGAGATTTCGTCAAATTGATCGCCCCGGCCTTTGACGCTGCATAGGCTGGATTACCAATATTCGCCCGATATCCGGACAAAGAACTCACAATTGTTACCGAACCTTGTGCGTCCTGCAATTGTGGTTTAAATTTTCGTGTACAATGGATCAAACTATTCAAATTAACCGCAACAACCTTGTCCCAACCTTCTCGTTCAAACTCTTTGCGGCCATATTCAACAGTGCCCTGACATAAAACCAGAACATCAAGCCGCCCCCCAAATGGTGCCGCTGCTGCCTCTATAACATTAGGATCACCTACATTAACACAACTATATCCAAGATCCGTCACATCGGAGCCTTCGACGCCATCATAATCAGACGCCGACGCACGCGTGCCCCAAACATGAACGTCCGCGCCGCGCTGCTTAAAAGCGTGCGCAATACCATTGCCAATACCGCTCGATCCGCCCACCACAAGAACACATTTCCCGGTAAAATCGGTATCTCCATTATCCATTTACTTCATACCCTTTCAATATCATCATTTTATCCAGCGCAAGGCCCGTTCAAACAGGCGAATAGTCTTCCCATGAAGCAAATCCCCCATTTCCTTTGGGACCTTGCCCGCACAGGCTCTGGCATATGTTCCCTCCAAAAGGACACCAAGCTTGTAACAGGCCAACACGCCATACCATTCAATATGAGACAGATCCCGCTCGGACCGCGCCTTATAATGTTCAACTAGTTCATCAGCTGTCGGGAAACCTTTCCAAGGCTTCACCGTCGTAATACCCGAAGACATACTATCCTCATCCGGCCAGGTCGCCATCAGCCAGCCAAGGTCAAGTAGCGGATCACCAATCGTCGAAAGCTCCCAATCCACAATGGCTGCTAACTCAGCGCTGTCAGGGCAATACATGACATTTGCCAAATGATAATCGCCGTGAATGATGCCCGGTACAAAATGAACTGGACGATTGGCCTCGAGCCATTTTTCCACATCCGCCACACCCGGCAGTGCCTTTATACCCGTCCAGCCATCATAATCGGCATAGCTCTCCAACTGGCTCTTCCACCGAGGCACCTGCCGTTCAAGAAAATTCTCTGGCCGGCCAAAGCCTTCCAGCCCGACTTCCAGATAATCCAACTGCCCTAAACTGGCGATCCCTTCCACAAGAGCAAACCCCATGCGACGGCGCACTTCTTCAGAATTCGCATGATGGGGCAAAAGACCCGTTGTCGGATTAAAACCGTCTACGGGTTCCATTAAATAAAATGCCGCCCCTAGCACATCTTCCTCTGGGCAGGATGCAATCAAGCGGGCATGCGGCACATCTGTGGTAGAAATTGCCTTTAAAACTCGGGCCTCTCGGCGCATAGTTTCATTGGAACTTTTACGCAAATGCACCGGCGGACGCCGCAGGATATACTCACGATTAGAGCGTGTGAAACGCACAAGGATATTCTGCGTTCCTCCTGCCAAATAAACAATATTAGATAACGGGCCAGTGCCCAATTCCATGCTATCCATCCATGTGGACAGCCGATCAATATCAACGGACGATTTTACACTTTCCATGCTTTGGTAAATTACTCCCATTTAATTCGTCTGGATAATACATATCAATTAAGTCGATTGGATAATACATTCGAATTATAGGAAAAGCAATAAAAAAAATCGGCCCTAATTTCGGCCATCCCGATCTCAACAATAGGCTGCATACATCCCGTTTTTTTTCACAGGTAACGCCCCCTGATCAAACTGGTACAAATTTCATCAACGAAATCTTTGAAAAAGTCATCATATGAACGGGTAAGTTAAAAATATAAACGGGTAAGTTAAAATATCGGATTGAAAACACTTCCCCCCTCGCGGGACAAACGATATATTCAATTTCTGTTCTAAAACCAATTCCATACAGTTCAATAGGGCAAAAAATAATGAACAAAAAATCACAACTCAAGGGCGTAAGCCTGATCATTGGCGGCGCCCGCTCTGGAAAGAGCCGCTACGGCGAAAGTCTCGCGCTAACGCTCCATAAGACTCCGCTGTATATTGCAACTGCGGAAATTCACGACACAGAGATGCAGCAGAGGATTGATTTACATAAAGAAAGCCGAGATCAAGCTTGGACAATCTGTGAAGAACCCATAGACATCGCCGCCGTTATCGCCGACCATGCCTTGCCGGACCATACCATTCTTCTTGACTGCCTGACCCTATGGCTCAGCAATCTGATGGGGCGAAATATGGATATTGACAAAGAAATAACGTCCCTGTGCCAAATCCTTGAAAAATATCCCGGCAATATCATTCTGATTTCCAACGAAGTCGGACAGGGTATTGTTCCCAATAATGCTTTGGCCCGGCAATTTCGCGATCATGCCGGACGGCTCAATCAAGCCATCGCCCAAATCGCCGACAATGTTATTCATATGGTCGCAGGCCTGCCCATGATCGCAAAGAAAAATTCTATTGCCACTTTCGGAGAATATATGTGACCCATACCGACCTCCCCCCTTTATCTTTATCCAGCCGTGATAATTTTTTTCAAGCACTGACCAATCTTCCCATCCCGGATCAAGGCCGCATTAACGCCGCACGAGACCGCCAGAATAATCTGACCAAACCTCAAGGTTCGCTTGGAAAATTGGAAGAACTCTCCATTTTCATGGCCGGATGGCAAAGCCAGCAACCGCCCTCTCTGGACAAGGTATCCTGTATCGTTTTCGCCGGAAACCACGGCATCACAGCTCAGGGCGTCTCCGCCTATCCTTCCGAAGTGACCCAACAAATGGTCCAGAATTTCGAGCAAGGCGGTGCCACCATCAATCAACTTTGCAATTTGGCACAGGCCGAGCTAAAGGTGATTGCCCTTGACCTGAATAAACCCACCGGGGATTTCTCTCAAGAAGCCGCCATGACGGAAACCGACCTCTGCCTCGCCCTACAAACCGGGGCGGATGCGATTTTTCCTCATATGGACTGTGTGCTTTTGGGCGAGATGGGTATTGGTAACAGCAGTTCCGCAGCGGCCCTTTCTTATGCTTTATTTGGCGGCGACGCGGATCAATGGGTCGGGCAAGGTACGGGCCTTGATACCGAAAAACTGGCCCATAAAACGCAAGTCGTGGCACAAGCGGTTCAGCGTCATCAGCAAAATATACAGGACTCATTCGATCTCCTCAGATGCCTTGGTGGGCGGGAGCTTGCCGCCATTGCCGGAGCTGTCCTTGCGGCCCGTCATTATCATATTCCTGTTCTTTTGGATGGCTTCATTTCAACGGCAGCGGCGGCGACCCTCGTCAAAACAGCCCCGGATGCTTTGGACCATTGCCAGCTATCTCACCTGTCCGTTGAACCGGGCCACCTTCATCTGGCAAAAGCATTGGATAAAGAACCCATTTTACACTTGAATATGCGGCTGGGCGAAGCCAGCGGCGCGGCGGTCGCCCTCCTGATTTTAAGGGCTAGCCTTGCCACTTATAACGGCATGGCCTCCTTTGAAGAAGCCCAAGTCTCACGTGCTGAGACATCCTCATGACAGCTACTACCAAGCATAAAAGTCCTGCGTTGCTCCGGGATATCGCCACGGCTCTGATCCTTCTGACCCGCTTTCCTGTTCCTTGGCATATGCTCTCGGACGCGCCCCCCAATATCACGAAAAGCCTGTGGGCCTATCCCATGGTCGGTTTTCTGGTTTCCGCCGTGGGGGCTGCAGTTTATACTGGCGCAGACTTGCTGTTTTTGCCCTCATCAGTGGCCGCGCTGTTAGCCATAACCATTATGATTATGATCACAGGCGCCCTGCATGAAGATGGTCTGGCCGATATGGCCGATGGATTTGGCGGTGGCCGGGACCGGGAACATAAACTAACTATCATGCGGGACAGCCGCATTGGGACTTACGGTAGTCTGGCACTGCTGTTGTCCTTGGGTCTACGCATCTCCCCCCTTGCGACCATGACGACCAATGAGGTGGTCACGGCCCTGCTCATCAGCGGCAGTTTGAGTCGGCTCATGATCGTTTTATCCCTTAAGTTTCTGCCCTCTGCCCGTCAAGATGGACTGGCCGCGGAAACGGGAAAACCCGCCAATAGTCGCCTTCTGATGGCGGTGATCCTGCCTTTTGGGCTTGTTTTTATTCTGCTCCCTTGGGCAGTGGGCCTGATCATCATCTCATTAGCATTGGTCGCCACATGGGCTGTAGGCCGTTTGAGCCTGAAACAAATCGGCGGCATCACCGGCGATGTGCTCGGCGCAATACAGCAAATTAGCGAAATTTTCATTTTTCTCGGCATATTATCATGCGGAAGGATGCTGTCATGAGCATAACCGATTGGTATTTTATCCGTCATGCACCAGTATTGGGGGCAAAAGAAAATATGTATAAATCTTTTGATGAACCGGCAGACCTCAGCAATCATAACGCCTTGATATGGCTGGCGCGACAATTGCCCACAGCAGCCCAGTGGCATTGCAGTCCCTTGAAACGCACCCGCCAAACCGCAGAGGATTTAGTACAGCGGAAAGATGACACGATTGATATCGTTAATGATGATCGCCTGACAGAACAGAATTTTGGAGACTGGTACGGTTTGAGCTTTGATAAACTCTGGAATAAAATAGAAGGCCTCCCCGCCCACAATTGGTCCATTCTGGCGGCGGATACCTGCCCCCCCAACGGCGAGGCCTTTCGTGATGTCTATGACCGTGCCGGGAGCTTTATGGAATCTCACCTGCGTTCCAAGAACGAAGCCCCCCATATCACCGTGACCCATGCCGGGGTCATTCGGGCAATCCTTGGTCTTTGTCTTAATTTATCCCCGGATCAGGCATTAAATTTCGCGCTGGAACCGTTATCAATAACCCATGTCCAATATAGCCCAAAAGACTTTCGCGGCGGACATTGGCGGCTTGTTCGGCTCAACCATTGTTATGGATATGGCCAATGACCAACAGAAGCACACCCCCAACATTTGACGAAAATTTCAGGGAACATTTCCACGACCTTTTAGTCTGGCGGCGAGACGTCCGGGAATTCCGCCCGGACCCGGTGAAGGATGATATTCTTGACGGCTGTCTGCAGCTTGCCTGTCAGGGCCCGTCCGTTGGAAATTCTCAACCTTGGCGGTTTGTGCATATTCGGGACCAAGACAGGCTGAATAAGCTCGCCCATTATTTCAAAGATGAAAATCAAAAAGCCCTGTCCGATTATGATGGCGAGGATGCGGCCAAATATGCCCGCCTTAAATTATCCGGCCTACGGGAAGCCCCGGTACAGATAAGCGTATTTGCCGATACCAATACCACAGCGGGTAAAGGTCTTGGCTCCCGAACCATGACGGAGACTAAAGTTTATTCGGTTATTTCCGCCATACAAATTCTTTGGCTATCCCTAAGAAGTCATAACATTGGCTTGGGCTGGGTCAGCATCTTGCCACCGGACAAGATGGCCGGACTGATGGATGTGGATGAAAACTGGGTATTTGTCGGCCATCTGTGCATCGGTTATCCCGTTGAACAAACCGACATCCCGGATTTGGTCAAGAAAAACTGGCAAAAACGGCTGCCTATGGATCGCTTCCTGTTACAACGATAAGCAACAGAATTTCGGGCCTTTTGATCCTTTCAAATCCCACGCTCTATTTTCCAACGGCTGACTGGCTGACCGCAAGCAACCCATCCATATCCAGACATTCTTCAAGCGCTTCCGCCAATTGATCAAGCGCGGCATTCACCTTTTCCTGATGCGGAATGATCGTCCGCTGCTGATCAGAAAGCTGATTCAGGAAATATTTCAGAAAAACACCATCCTCAAACAAACCATGAAGATAGCTGCCCATAACCCGGCCTTTTTTCGCACCAATGACCTGATCGTCCACTGTCATAAAGGCATTCGTTCCGGCCAAAAGACTCGTCCGGCCCGCATGTATTTCATAACCCGTAACCGACAACTTCTCACTTACAATTCCCTCCCCCACAAGATTTATCGTAATATTGCGAACTTCCTTTTCCGGTGTCAGGATCGTTTCCATATCTAACAAACCAAGTCCAGCCTCTTCTCCGGCCACGCCCTCAATCGCATCTGGATCCGACACACTATTGCCCAGCATTTGATAGCCGCCACACAGCCCAAGTATCAAAGTCCCACGTCGTGCAAGGGCTTTGATATCAATATCCCATCCCTGATTTTTCAAGAAACGCAGGTCGGCCAAGGTCGCCTTGGTCCCCGGCAGAATAACCGCGTCCGCTGTCGCTGGCAAAGGCGTGCCCGGTGGGTGAAAAATAACCTCCACATCATGCTGCGCCCTCAAAGGGTCAAGGTCATCAAAATTGGCAATCCGCGACAACATAGGCACGATAATTTTAATTTTTTTGGCTGAGCCTTGTGACTTTTCCTCCAGAACTACGGCGTCTTCTGCTGGAAGATCCGCAACACAGGATAAAAACGGCACCACGCCGAAATCCTGCCATCCCGTATGGTCACAAATAATCTGTCGTCCCCCGTCAAATAACGAAATATCTCCCCGGAATTTATTGATAATAGTTCCCCGGATCAAATCCCGTTCAACAGCAGGTAAAACCTCATATGTCCCGACAAGAGCCGCAATCACCCCGCCCCGATTAATATCTCCTGCCAGAACAACCGGTGTTTTTGTCGGCACGGCAAAACCCATATTAGCAATATCTCCGGCCCGCAAATTTACCTCCGCCGGACTACCCGCGCCCTCTACGATCACAAGGTCCGCATCCGTAGAAGTCCGATCAAAACTTTCAATCACCGTCCGAAGAAGGTTTTCTTTTTTCTCCAGAAACCGACGAGCATGCCAATTTCCGCGCATTTTCCCCTGCACAATGATCTGTGCGCCGCTGTCGGATTGTGGTTTGATCAAAACAGGATTCATATGAACATCCGGCGCCACACCGCAGGCCATTGCCTGAAGCCATTGAGCTCGGCCAATCTCTCCGCCATCTGCTGTCACAGCAGCGTTATTGGACATATTTTGTGGCTTAAACGGTTTGACCCGAAATCCACGGCGTAAAAAAGCCCGACAAAGCCCCGCCACCAGAATCGACTTCCCCACGTCCGACCCTGTGCCCTGTATCATCAAACGAGGCGTATTCAGATAAGATGCCATTTATATATATCCTGCTAAAAAATCCTGCGTGAGCCCTATTGCCTCAAGTTAAAAATCAATACCTTGTATCGCCTTGATTCCGGCATCGAAAGGATGTTTGATTTTCTTCATTTCTGTCACCATATCCGCTGCTTCCATAAGACCGTCCGGGGCATTACGTCCGGTGACGATAACATGCGTATCAACATGCCGGGCGGCAAGGCCTTCCAGAACTTCCTCCAGTGGCAAATAGCCACTTCGCAGCACGATATTCAATTCATCCAACAAGACAAGTTGGTATTTTCCGCTTTGCATCATGTCACAGCTAACAGCCCAAGCCTTGCGAGCCGCGCGTATATCCTGCTCCCGATCCTGTGTATCCCAAGTGAACCCCTCGCCCATCACCCTCAGGTCAACCAGATCGGAAAAACGGTTAAAAAATTCCCTTTCGCCCGTCTTCCATTTTCCTTTGACATACAAGACAATACCCACTTTCCATTCACAGCCTAATGCCCTCAGAACCGTACCAAAACCAGCGGTAGATTTTCCTTTTCCATCCCCGGTATTGACCAACAGAAGGCCTTTATTACTTTTCTTTTTGCTTTTGATAATCTCACGCTGTTTCTGTTGCTGTTTTGCCATAGCAACGCGATGTTCTTCATTTTGGTCTGTCATAATTGTTCCTCAAGTTTGTGAAAGTCCTGACGGCTCGGCGGTAGACCGAAACGCAAAAGTCCCGGCCTATTCTCAAATAATATGTCCTCATAGGCCCGCGCAAAAATTCCAGCCTGTAAAAGCTTGTCCTTGTCCGGCCCCCGAACCAAACAGAAAAGATCTGTTTGTCCAATGACCTCATGACCTTTTTCCCGAAATAACGCAGTAAGCGCTGTCATTTCTCTCGCCAGTTTACGGCGGGTACTCCTTATCCAGTCGGCATCGGAAACCGCGTGCGCCGCGATCAAAAGACTAAGGCTCGATATATCCCACAGGCCCGTTGGAATTTTGACCGGACCCTTTGTATAGGCCACCCCAATACGCACTCCAGCAAGTCCAAAAAATTTCCCGAAAGACCGTAAAATGATCACGTTTTTGGGCAAGGCCCGCCCCATGAAGTGCGGCGCAACCATACTGCGGTGTGGCGCAAGGTCCGTAAAGGCTTCGTCAATGATCACATATCCCCCGCCTGCTGTATGACCATGCATAAAATTGGTCATCTCATGATATCTACCATCGGGATTATTGGGCGTACAGAAGATAACGATATTGTCTCTGCCAATTCCCCGAAGCTCAGCCATATTTTCAAATATTTTCACATGATGACCCGCCCGTTTCCAGCAGATTTCATGTTCCGAATAAGTTGGCCCCGCGATATAAACCGTCGTTTTCTCAAACAGAAGGGGCAAGCGCTCAATCAGGGCCTGAGACCCGGAGGCCAGCGTGACATATGCCGCGTCGCCGCCAAGATAACGCGCGTAGGAATCTTGGCATTTCTTATAGTCCGCCGCCGTTGGCAGTCTTTCACTCGCCCTGATAATTTCAGTTCTATCCACCTTGTCCATCCACGGATATGCCCACGGATTAATCCCCGTAGACAAATCAAGCCACGGTCCCGGCACATCGGGATAGACCTCTGCGGGATCACCACCATGTTTCATAGGATATCGCTCCTAACATAATTAAAATAATTCCCCAACAAATCCATATGATTTGCACAGCCTGTATGATGTCACTTTTTTCCGCCTGCTCCCGGCCTTCTCCTAACCATGCGCCCTCTACGGATATTTCGCCGTATTGACGGGGACCGCCAAGACGTAGATCAAGCGCACCAGCCATGGCAGATTCCGGCCAACCCGCATTGGGAGATTTATGGCGGTCCGCATATTTCAAAGCCATGAGGAAACCATCCCAACAATGAGCTTTTCCGTATAACAAAGCCCCAAAGGCGATCAACAGTGCGGTCAGCCGCGCGGGAATATAATTCGCCACATCATCAAGCCTAGCCGCCGCCCATCCAAATTTCAGGTAACGGGCGGTTTTATAACCGATCATACTATCCGCCGTATTGATCGCCTTATAACAAACAATGCCCGGAAATCCGCCCATGAGAAACCAGAAACAGGGTGCAATCACACCGTCAGAAAAATTCTCCGCAAGGCTTTCAATCGCGGCCCGATTGACCCCGTAAAGACTCAAATCCTCAACCCGGCGACCCACGATTTTTGCCACGGCCCCGCGAGGATCATCCCCAGTAACAGCCAATACATGATCCACAAGACTGCGAAACGACAGGAAAATACTCGCCAGAATAACCAGCAGAAAAGGCGACACCACCGTCTCCAACCACAAAGCCGGGACCGTAACAATGGTTAAATATAGGCCCAGACAGACAACCCCCAATATTTGACGTTTTGCTGCCGAAAAATGTTCTCTATTACCAAGCCGCTCCAACCACGAAAGTATCCGTGCCATGCCTGTTACCGGATGGGAAATATATTTGTAGATAATCTTCGGTTCGCCAAAAAAAGCGTCAATGACCAATGCCCCCAAAAGAATTTCTGGCATCACCATAATTTACCAACCATTTTCCGGATATATTCCGCGGCCTCTAATGTAAAAATACCGTTACAAGACAGATACCGTCCCGGCACCAATATGGTGGGAATTTCCACCATCATTTTCTGTATCCGTTTGTGACGCGCAATGCTCCAATTGGCAACCCTCGGATTTTCAAGGTCGAAGAAGCTGCCAATGATAATATCGGGCGGGTTTTGCACCAAAGCTTCCAAAGGAAAATCCTGCCACCCCCTGAGGCCGAATTCTGCTGCAACGCTTTGCAGTCCCGCAAGCCGCAATGTATCATCAACAAAGGTTCCCACACCAGCCGTTGTCCCGCCCGGTGTTATATAAGCCGCCCGCAGAGCCATTTTAGGCTTCCCCCGCAAAGCTTCATAACGCTGCTGATGCTCCACTATCATTGTCTCTGCCCTCTGTTCCTGACCGAGAGCTTTTCCAACAAGACGTAAATTTTTATACAGCGTCGCTGACCCGTTGCCATAGAGAGGACTCGCCACTGGAATATGCGCCTTTTTCAAAACATCCAGAAACTTCCGACCGCCCCAATAACGGACCACCAGATCGGGATTCATGTGAAGGACTTCTTCCGCGCTGGAGCCGAACTTGGGAATACCCTGCGCCTGTTCCGCGTAAAAAGAATGGCTTTTCGTCGCATCCCGAGACAAAGCCATAATCTGGCTCCGGTCCGCAAGGCTCAAAATATATTGATCGGCACAATAATCAAGAGAGACCACTTTCTCCACCGCATACGCAGCGGATAAATGGCAGACAGCCACTATCAGAAAACAATATATTGCAATCATTTTACTAAAAGTGGCTGTCCTTATTCTACGCAGGTACAGTGGCCTAGAATTTCCCTCTTATGCCGACAAAGGCAGACCGGTCAGGCGTGCCATAGCCAGATACCTGCTGATATTCCTTATCAAACAGATTGTCGATCCGGCCATAGACCGAAACCTGTTCCGTAATATCATAGGAAGCCCGAAGGTCAGCCCGGACCCAACCATCAACTCCGGCGGAAAAATTGCGCGGCAGTTCCTTACCATTATAAGTTAAGCTTGCTGTCAGGTTAAGTCCCTCCATTGCCTGCCATGCAATTTGGCCATAGGCAGCATGGGCGGGAATGCGCTCCAACTTCTCACCCGTATCCCGGTCAATGCTATCGGTATAAGTATAGTTTGCGCTGATGTTGACCTGTTCATGGACCTGTGCCGCAATAGAAACTTCCACACCCTTGGACCGTACAGCGTTAATATTTTTATAACAATTTGTATTGGCAGGCCAAACGCAGACATAATCAATATTATTCTTAATATTTTGCTTGAAATATGTCGTGGTCAAGATCACGCCACCATCAAATAATGTCTGCTCTATACCAACGTCCCAACCTGTTGTTTCTTCCGGCTTCAGATTAATATTACCATAGCTAGCAGAAAGTTGAAAAACGGACGGTGCCTTAAATCCTTCACCCCAAGTTGCAAACACACGTGTTCCAGAATCTGGAATTTGGTATGAAGCGGTCAGTCGCGGCGTTACCGTATCACCATATTTATTATGATTATCATAACGTAGCCCTGCCGTCAGGGTAAGATCTGAAATTCCCTGAAAGCTTACTTCGGAAAACAAACTGTCAATATCGAACTTTTGGTCCGAGAGCGTCGAAACTTTGGTTTCCTCATGCTGTGCGCCAAAGGAAATGCCGATATCGTCGCTGACCGTATAGCGCCCAAAATAATCAAGGTTCAAGCGCGTTCCTTCTGCGAGATAACTTTCTACGCCGTTGGTTTCATTGCGACGATCCGTTGAGGAATATTCAAGAGAAAAGCTGTTCTTAAAACGACCATCCAACAGGATTGCATGAACGCGGCCTGCGATCATAAATTCCTCGGTAGTTCCCACTCTATCCCCATCCGCGCCAAAATCATCAAACTCATTTTCACTATCAGAATAACGGGCAATGACTTCTGTGGTGATAATCTCTGACACACGGGCCGTTACTTTGCCCTGCACCGTAATATTATTATAGCCATCTTCTTCTGTGTTGCCATCATTTTCATCAGCCTTGGATATACCGTCTGTGGTAATGCCACTCATGGAGAAATTGAATTTGAGCTTATCCGTCCCCCCGTGAAGGTTAACACCACCGCGAAAAGTCTCAAAGGAGCCGCCTTCGACGAATGCACTGCCGCCAAGACCTTTACCGCCTGATTTAGTGATTATATTAATCACACCGCCGATAGCATCGGAACCATAAAGAATGGATTGCGGCCCCCGCAGAATTTCAATGCGCTCAATACCGTTTGGATCAAGATTGGCAAAATTAAACCCACCGCCGGTACCGCTCACGTCATTAACCTGTACGCCATCGATCAAAACCACTGTCTGGCTTGTGTCCGCGCCCCTGATCCTGACAGAAGAAACGCCGCCAAAACTGCCCGTCTGGTTCAAAGAAACGCCGGGTATATTTTGCAACATATCCTGAATAAAAACATTCTGGGATTGTTGCAGGTCATCGGCCGTTATCACAGAAATACTGCTGCCAATATTGGACAACGGTTGTTCGTAACGTGATGCAGTGACCACCATTTCATCCATATTTTCCGCCAAAGACACGGTCGGCAACGCAAAAGGGATAAGGGCGAGAACAGATACTTGATATTTCATAGGATTACTCCTCCATTTATACAACATACTATAAATTGTGAAGAGTTTTTTTGACGAAACTCCGCACAAAGCAACGAATGCCACCTGTACGGATATTCCGCTCTGATCCATTGTCCCGACAGACAGAAAGGGCGACTAAATGGCAGGTTTCCTGACTTATGGCTCAACGTTCGGATTTCACCTTCCCGGAAATTCCAGTGGTATCTGAAAACCAAACTTACCAAACACAGTTGCGGGCACAGTCACGGATTTTAACACCGTGTTCCCTTTTACCCCTTAATGGGCACCATTTATGAAAACACTATATAATGAAAAAATTGTGCAATGCAAGATATTAAAAAAGCATGAGGTTAAGGAATGTATTTTCCAAAATTAGCCAACCTCCCCCATACTCCACACCGTAAAATGTTACAGAACATAAGACGTCCTATACCGTTTCAGCCCTATATGCGTGGGAAATAAACATACTGAACCTAAAGGGTATAAATTTTCCTTCTTTATTTAACAAGTCACTAATTTATATAATTTAATCATTTAAATACATATGGTTATGACGACATTAGACTAAAGTTAGCTGTAAATTACTCTACCTCTTTGCTAGTGTTTAATGGCAGACCTTTTCTTTATAACAACACTAGGGTGGCTTAAAATGAACACTTCAGAAAAAGAAAATGCCCAAGCCTATTGGAAGGAAAACATCAAGTTGATGCTCACCCTTCTGGTCGTTTGGTTCATTGTCTCATTTGGAATGGGGATACTCTTCTCAGATGAGTTAAATAATATCCGGTTCTTCGGATTTAAACTTGGTTTTTGGATGGCCCAGCAAGGTGCTATTTATGTTTTCGTTATTCTCATTTTTATTTACGTCAATCAAATGAACAAACTGGACCGTAAATACGGCGTAGATGAAGACGACGACGATTATGTAGAAGACGAAGATTATTATCATCATGAGGAAAGTTTTATCGATTCCATATCCGAACATGACGATAAGAAGGGAGAGTAACTATGGACGTACAAACATTAACCTATATCATCGTTGGCCTAACATTCACGCTTTATATCGGGATTGCTATTTGGGCGAGAGCGGGATCAACTGCTGAATTCTATGTTGCGGGTGGGGATGTTCATCCTCTTGCCAACGGCATGGCCACAGCGGCCGACTGGATGTCCGCCGCATCATTTATTTCCATGGCTGGCTTAATTTCCTTTATGGGCCGTGACGGCGGCATGTATTTGATGGGCTGGACAGGTGGTTACGTATTGCTTGCCCTTTTACTGGCACCTTACCTCAGAAAATTCGGGAAATTTACCGTACCTGATTTTGTCGGTGACCGCTATTATTCCGATACGGCACGTTTGGTTGCGGTGGTCTGCGCTATCTTTATATCCTTTACCTATGTGGCGGGACAAATGCGCGGCGTAGGCATTGTTTTCTCACGCTTTCTGGAAGTAGAGATTGAAATAGGCGTTATGATCGGTATGACAGTTGTCTTCTTCTATGCTGTTCTAGGTGGAATGAAAGGCATTACCTATACACAGGTTGCGCAATATTGCGTGCTGATCTTTGCCTTTATGGTTCCGGCAATATTCATCTCAATTTTAATGACTGACAATCCCATTCCACAATTAGGCTTTGGCAGTGTATTAAATGATGGTTCCGGCGTTTATCTCCTTGATAGGCTAGATGGATTAAGCCAGGAATTAGGCTTTGGCACCTATACGGACGGGACGAAATCAACAATTGATATCTTCTTTATCACTGCCGCCCTTATGGTTGGAACCGCTGGACTACCCCATGTGATCATTCGCTTCTTTACTGTACCAAAAGTACGGGATGCACGTATTTCTGCGGGTTATGCTCTTGTTCTCATTGCAATTCTTTATACAACGGCACCGGCCATTGCGTCTTTTGCCAGAGTGAATTTGATCAACACCGTGAGCAATGCAGAATATACCGCAACCCCGGAATGGTTCAAAAACTGGGAAGACAGCAATCTGATCGCTTGGGTTGATAAGAATAACGATGGCAAGATCCAATATGTCAAAGGAAAAGTCTTTGAAGGCAAACCCCTTTTCTCTGAAAACCGGGGTGCCCATGGCGAACGTTTATTACACAACAAGATAACTGACGGCGTCAATGAATTGTATATTGACAGAGACATCATCGTGCTGGCCAACCCCGAAATTGCAGGATTGCCCAATTGGGTAATTGCTTTGGTGGCAGCAGGTGGTTTGGCCGCAGCGCTATCCACGGCCGCCGGCCTGTTATTGGTGATCTCCACCTCAATATCTCATGATTTATTCAAGAAGATATTGCTCCCCAACATTTCGGATAAACAGGAATTGATGTTTGCCCGTATGGCAGCGGCAATTGCCATCTGCATTGCCGGATATTTCGGCATAAATCCACCCGGATTTGTTGCCCAGGTTGTGGCCTTTGCCTTTGGCCTTGCCGCCTCTTCTTTCTTCCCGATCATCATTATGGGAATTTTCTCCAAACGGATGAATAAAGAGGGTGCTATTGCAGGTATGATTACGGGGATACTGTTCACTTCGACTTATATCATTTACTTCAAGTTCATTAACCCCGGTGATAACAATGCGGCTCATTGGCTGCTTGGCATCTCCCCCGAAGGCATTGGAACCTTGGGCATGCTCATGAACTTTGTCGTGGCGTATGGTGTCAGTCGAGTGACTGCCCCTCCACCACAAGACGTTCAGGATATGGTAGAAAGTATCCGTATTCCAAAAGGTGCCGGTGCCTCCTATCATCATCACCTTTCCCATTAAACTAAAAACTCAAATTATAAAGGCAAGCCATTCATTGGCTTGCCTTTATGCTGTTTTCATGCCTACAATAACCACAGGGACAAGAAAATATGACATATACATTTATTGAAAATATTCTGGTTTTTGGCGGCCTCACCTTAATGGTAATCTCCATGGTGAAATATTATCAGAGGACAAAAGATAGCAAGCTTTTCAAAAAAATATGGTTCAGTAAGCTAGACCTGACAAAGCAGGAATACCTCTTCAACCGCATCGGACTTTATATTCTGATATTGGGTATTATTGTCCGTTTCATGAATAACCTGATGCTTTAAAAATAGAAACAACTGTGCAAACAAGAATAGAACCCCACATCATTAAGACAAGGAAAGGTAAATGTTACACGGCTGGTTGATCATTCTTATCTCTCTGGGGTATATGGGCGCCTTATTCCTTGTGGCATGGTGGGGTGACCGGAACAGAAATAAGGCTCAAGCTCCCTTTATCCGGGCTTTGGTTTATAGTTTATCACTGGCCGTATATTGCTCTTCCTGGACATATTACGGAGCGACCGGAACCGCAATATCACAAGGTCTCAGCTTCCTTGCCATTTATCTTGGCCCCATTCTTGTCTTTCTTTTTGGTCATAAATTGATCAGACGGCTGGTGGTGGCCGGACAAAATCAACATTCCTCCTCTATCGCTGACTTTATTTCTTCCCGATATGGCAAAAGCCAAAATTTGGCGATGATGGTCGCCTGTCTGGCCGTGATAGGCTCTTTACCCTATATCGCGTTACAGTTAAAATCCATTGCCACCACTTTTCAAATCATGGCTGATTCAACCGAGATCGAACTTTTCTCTACGCTCACAACATCATCAAACAACCAGACTTTCCTCATTGCCATTATGCTGGCCTTCTTTTCAATCATGTTTGGCACCCGGCATATTGATGCCACAGAACATCATCGCGGCTTAATTCAGGCCATAGCTTTTGAAGCTATCATTAAACTTGTCGCCCTAATGGCTGTTGGTATTTTTGTCACCTTTTACCTGATGGATGGGATCGGGGATCTGTTGAGCCGCCTTGACCAATTGAACCAATCCCAGAACCTCTTTACCTCTGATCAATTAAACACCCGCTTCTTCACCATCTTATTCCTTAGCATGGCCGCGATCATATGTTTACCGCGACAGTTCCATGTAACCGTTGTGGAAAATAATGACCCAAATGATGTAAAAATGGCCCGATGGATATTTTCACTCTATTTGATTTTGATCAGTCTGGTTTTTATTCCCACAGTGGTTGGTGGGATTGAATTACTATCCGGAACAATCCAAAATCCTGATTATTATGTTTTAGGTCTACCCATCATATTTGACAATAAAGCTCTGGCTGTCTTCATCTATTTAGGCGGTTTTTCGGCAGCTACCGGCATGGTGATTGTGGCCTGCATCTCTCTGAGTACGATGATTTGCAACGACATCGTCATGCCATTACTATTTAAATACAACCTGATAAATCTGGAAGAACAAAATTTCAGCAAGGCCCTTTTATTTGTCCGGCGCGTGGCTATTATTTTGTTGATGTTACTTGCCTATGCCTACTTCCGCACATCATCGGATGATGCTCTAGCCAATATTGGGCTCATATCTTTTGTCGCCGCCAGCCAGTTTATACCAGCGGTCATTGGTGCCGTTCTCTGGCGCAAAGGCCACAAAAAAGGCGTTATATATGGCATCAGCAGTGGCTACGCCATATGGTTTTATACGCTCCTACTACCCAGTATGAAGGGCATTGGTTGGATAAACGAACTGTTCATCGAAAATGGCCCTTTCGGTATTTTATGGCTAAAACCAGAGGCCTTGTTCGGCATTACGGCAATGGACCCTTTAACCCACGGCGTCGTCTATAGCCTTTTGGCTAATGTAAGCTGTTATATTTACTTCTCCCTGAAAGAAACGCCAACCATATTGGACAAAATTCAGGCCAGAGCTTTTGTCGATGAGAATACCAAACCGATCCAGCATAGTGACATGGTTAAATCCGATAACATTGTAACGGCCCGTATATTAAGGCATCTGGTCATAAAAGTTCTGGGTGCCTATGCCGGGAAGAACCTGATCAAGAATTTTAACCTGACCACAGGGAACGACCTAAAAGTATCTGATAAAATTAACGCACAATTTGTTCATCATGTAGAGGGGTTGATTGCCCGCGCCATTGGCTCCTCTGCATCTCACCGTTTAATGGCCTCGACCCTGAAAGGTACAAATTTTCAGATTGAGGATGTGATAAAACTCCTCAACGATGCCTCGGAAGAGCTTGATTTTAATAGGGAAATATTACAATCGACTTTGGGGAATGTCGGTCAGGCTATCTTTGTATTTGATGCCAATATTAATATCATTGCCTGGAACAAAAAATATATCGAGATGTTTGGATACCCGGAAGACTTTCTTTATGTGGGCCGCCCAGTCGAGGACTTGGTCCGGTTTAATGCCAAACAAGGCGAATATGGCAGCGCAGATGTGGATGCGGTCCTCGCCCGCCGCAAAGTAGATTGGCGCAAACGCCGCCCCCGCAGTTCCATTCGTTTCCGCCCCAATGATCAGGTGGTACAGGTTATCTCAAACCCCATGCCCGGCGGCGGAACTGTGATCAGCTTTACTGATATTACCGAATTAAAACGTATTGAAAATGCGCTTCGTCAAAATGAAGAAAATATGCGTTTTTATACCGACAATGTTCCTGAAGTGATTGCCTATACGGATAAGGATTACCGCCTGAGGTTTGCCAATAAAGCATATCACGCCCTTTATAACCCTGACAATAATAATATTATTGGCAAACATATTCATGATGTATTGGGACACGAAGATTATACCCTAAGAGAACCTTATATAAAGGGTGTTCTCGCCGGAAAGAAACAACTTTTTGATCTGGAAATATACCAAAAAGGACTGGGCATAAGATATACTCAGGTTTCCTATATCCCGCAAAAGGATGAGCATAATATCACACAGGGTTTCTTTGCCCTGTATCAGGATATTACCGACCGCCGAAAGGCCGAACTTGCTCTGAAAGACACCAATGAGAATTTGGAAGGCCGGGTCAAAAACCGTACAGAAGAACTTTCTCAATTAAATGCCAACCTTCATGCGGAAATCAAAGCCCGCGCCCAAATCGAAGAAGAATTGCGAGAAGCAAAACAACTGGCTGAGGATGCAACACAAAGCAAAACCCGCTTCCTTGCTGCCGCCAGTCATGATCTTTTACAGCCCTTGAATGCTGCCCGATTATTTGCCGCTGTTCTGGAGGAGGATTTGGCCGATCAGGATCAAGAAACCTATGATGTCGTAAGGAATATTTCCCAGTCCCTGAAATCATCGGAAAGGCTGTTAAATGCCCTGCTTGATATCTCTAAACTGGATGCGGGCGGGACAATTTCAGAAATCGTAGATTTCCCGATACAAAGTTTATTCAATGCGCTGAATGTGGAGTTTTCAGCCATCGCAAAGGAATCCGGGCTAGAATTTCGGCAAGTTCCATGCTCCGCTGTTATTTCCAGCGACAAGGGACTATTACACAGCGTTTTGCAAAACCTAGTCTCCAATGCTCTCCGATATACGGAAAAAGGCCGAGTATTAATGGGGACACGTTTACAGGGAAAACATCTCGTCATTGAGGTATGGGATACAGGCAGCGGTATTGAAGAGGACAAATACGAAGAAATATTTCAGGAATTCAAACGTCTGAACAACGGCTATACCGGCAATGACAAAGGATTGGGGCTCGGCCTTGCCATTACAGAACGCATTATCAAAATTCTGGACCATACGATATCTGTGAACTCCATAATGGGCAAAGGGTCCGTCTTCCGCGTGACAGTTCCATTAAGTAAAAAAGAACCAAAAAAACAAAGTGTATCCCCCTCCATATCCATAATAAAACCCAATAAAGACCTTTCTGTTCTTTGTGTTGATAATGAACGCACCATATTGGACGGTATGAAAAAGCTTCTCACCAGATGGAATTGCCATGTCATGACGGCTACGGATTACCCCGAAGCCTTGCAAAGGCTTGCCGAAACAGAACGCAGCCCGGATATTATATTCGCCGATTACCAATTGGACACGCCCGAAACCGGATTAGACTTGCTCATAAAAATGCGTGAAAAATTAGGGGATAGTTTTATCGGCTACATCATTACTGCAGATAGGTCGTCAGATGTGAAAGATAAAATACTACATGCCGGTTTTCGGCATATTCAGAAACCCGTGGAGCCTGCCACCCTGCGGGCAGCCTTATTAAACATGGAAAAAACCTGACCTCCGAAAAGATATGGTTCTTTAAGGTTTCGTTTTATTCTTCTTCTATTCTATCTGTCTCTAGCTTAAGAGAGCGAGCAAAAATAACCGCCTGAGTGCGTGTATTCACATTCAATTTTCTAAAAATTGCCGTGACATGTGCCTTTACCGTCGCTTCGGAAATATCCATATTATAAGCGATTTGTTTATTTAACAACCCATCGGTCAGCCCCATTAATACCTTGAACTGAGCTGGTGTCAGACTGGCAAGTCGCTGCGACTTTTCCTTGTCCGGGTCATTACTATCGGTAAATTTCTCTGCCGCGCCCTCGGGCAACCACAGATCACCCTTAAAAACACTTTCAATTGCCTCTCCAATAACCGACAAATCGGATGACTTTGGAATAAAGCCGGAGGCCCCATATTTCATGGACTTTTGAATGATTGAGATTTCTTCACTGGCTGAAACAACAATAACCGGCAATAGAGGAAATTCCTTGCGGATTATTATCAACCCGGAAAAACCATGGCTATCGGACATATGAATATCCAAGAGCACCAATTTAATATCCGGTTCCAAAGACAGACTATTCTGTGCCTCGGCAAGGCTACTAACCTCCAGAATGTCCGCATCCGGGGCCACTCTTTTTACAGCTTGTCGCAACGCCGATCTGAATAATGGATGATCATCAGTGATTAATACTTTCCGCCCCAGCATAGTCCCCTCTTATATGTTTGTTTCTTATCGCCTCAAATATTTATTATTGTCCCATAGTCATTATACGACTTTTTTTGATTATTTGCCAGAAAGATAAAAGGCCCCATAAAGGGCCTTTCATTACATATTCTATTATTTGCGTTAAACCGACGTCGTTTTAACGGCGTGGAAGTCATCTTTCCCGATTACTTATTTTTGCGGTTTTGGATGATATCCTCAACAACAGACGGATCAGCAAGAGTTGATATATCGCCAAGGTTTTCATGTTCATTCGCCGCAACTTTACGCAGGATACGACGCATGATCTTACCAGATCGGGTTTTCGGCAGGCCCGGCGCAAATTGAATTTTATCCGGTGTGGCAATAGGACCAATTTCCCGGCGCACCCATTTCTTTAAGTCCTGACGCAAATCATCTGAGCCCTCAATTTCCGCCATCAAAGTCACATAGGCATATATGCCCTGCCCTTTAATATCATGCGGATAGCCCACAACGGCGGCTTCCGCGACAAGATCATGGGAAACCAACGCGCTTTCCACTTCGGCTGTGCCCATACGGTGACCCGACACATTGATCACATCATCCACCCGGCCTGTGATCCAGTAATAACCATCTTCATCCCGACGACACCCATCTCCAGTAAAATATTTACCTTCATAGGTGGAAAAATACGTCAGAATAAAACGTTCATGGTCACCGTAAACGGACCGCATTTGTCCCGGCCAACTGTCCGTAATCACCAGATTACCTTCTGCTACGCCTTCAAGAACTTTACCATCGCCATCAACCAATTCCAACTGAACCCCAAAGAAAGGCCGCGTGGCTGACCCCGGTTTCAATGCTGTCGCGCCCGGCAGAGGTGTGATCATAATACCTCCGGTTTCCGTTTGCCACCAAGTGTCCACTATCGGGCATTTACCTTTACCAATCACCGTATGATACCAATTCCAGGCTTCTGGATTAATGGGTTCCCCCACTGAGCCTAACAACCGCAGAGACGACAGGTCACAGGAATTGACATAATCATCCCCGGACCGCATCAAAGCCCGCAAAGCCGTTGGCGCCGTATAAAAAATATTAACCTGATGCTTATCACATATCTGCCAGAAACGTGACGCATCGGGATAGGTGGGAATGCCTTCGAAGACCAGCGTTGTCGCCCCATTGGCCAACGGCCCGTATACGATATAGCTATGCCCCGCAACCCAGCCCACATCGGCCGTACACCAATAGACCTCGCCGTCTTTATAATCAAATACCAGCTCATGAGTCAGACTGGCATAAACCATATATCCGCCTGTGGTATGCAGAACGCCCTTGGGCTGTCCGGTAGAACCAGACGTATAAAGAATGAACAACGGATCTTCCGCATTCATTTCCTCTGGCGTACATTCCGCAGGCTGTTTTTCTGCTTCATCCTGATACCAGATATCACGGCCTTCCTCCATAGGAACCTTGGCTCCGGAATGGCGTACCACAACAACGGTATGCACTTCCATATCACCATTATGTTCTGCAAGAGCCATATCTACATTGGTTTTAAGAGGAACAGCCCGGCCACCGCGAATACCCTCATCCGCCGTGATCACCACATGGCTGCCGCAGTCTTTAATCCGACCGGCCAGAGCCTCTGGCGAAAAACCACCGAAAACAACGGAATGTACCGCTCCAATACGGGCGCAGGCCAGCATGGCATAGACCGCTTGCTGAATCATCGGCATGTATATTGTTACCCGGTCGCCTTTTTTAACACCACGGGATTTCAATACATTGGCGAAACGACATGTTTTCTCATAAAGCGTTTGATAAGTGATTTTCAAAGAAGACGACGGATCATCCCCCTCAAAAATAATCGCCGTTTGATTCGCACGTTCCGGCAAATGACGGTCAATACAGTTGACGCTGGCGTTTAATGTCCCGTCCGCATACCAGTTGATATGCAAATCTTCCTTGGCAAAGGACACGTCTTTAACCTGCGTATAGGGCTTCATTCAGTCAATACGCTTGCCCATTTCTCCCCAAAACCCCTCAGGGTCTTTCACAGATTGCTCATACAGCTCAAGATAACGTTCATTATCCATATGGCTATTTTTCGCAAATTCTTCCGATACATTATAAATTGTTGAATCTGTCATGATATTACCTCTCTATATCCCAAGATTATATATGTATTGAATATAGGGTTCATTATCAACTGTTACTAGCTCCTCCATATTCTGTAGGCATATATTCACAATTTTATGACAGATTTATATTAGACATTAGTCGTATATCAAAATAATAAACTCATAAAAAACAATAGTTTACTAGATTTAAGACATTTTTATACGACGAAAGGCGTATATCGCCAACTTTAAAGATGTCTAATAATTCGTCTTATCAATAAATATCTAGGGAGTTAAAAAATATGGAAAGAACTGAAACACGTATTTCTCTGAAACGTGGCCTGTTAAGCGGCATCGCTTTAACCTTTTTACTACCATGTAACGCGTTTGCAGCAACCAATCAGGAACTGGAAGCGAAGATCAATAGATTAGAATCCATGTTGATGGAATTGAAAGACGATCTGCAGAAGCAACATGTAGAAGTTGCCGCAACAAAAGAGATTGCCCAAAAGGCCGAAAAGAACAGCCTTGAAATGCGCGTGGGAAACACAAAAGTTTCTCTGGGCGGCTATATCAAGGCCGACTTTATAGCCTCCAGCTATAGCCGCGGGGAATTAGGCCCCCAAAACCTGGGCCGGGATTTTTATATTGCAGGACTCATTCCTGTGGGTAGCGGGCCAAGCGAGAGTGGCTTTGACAGTGACCTCGGCGCAAAAGAAACCCGCTTCAACATCAAAACCACCACTAATGTGAATGGTCATGACTTAACAACTTTTATCGAAATGGACTTTTTAACCGGCCCGGGCGGTAATGAACGATTGACCAATAGTTACAACCCGAGAATGCGCCATGCCTTTGTTAAATACGACAATTTTCTGGCCGGTCAAACATGGTCCACATTTCAGGATGTATCTGCTCTTGCCGAAAACCTTGATTTCGTCGGCCCGGCGGAAGGAACGGTCTTCATCCGTCAAACCCAGTTCAGATATACCTCTGGCGGATTCCAGATTTCTGTAGAAAACCCGGAAACGACCATAACTCCTTTCGGTGGCGGTGGCCGTATTGTGTCTGATGATGGGGCCATCCCGGACTTTGTGATCCGGTATAATAAAAAGGATTCATGGGGGCATATTGGCATTGCCGGTATCCTGCGTAATCTGAAACTCAACAACGGCGTGATTGACGATAGCACCACCGGTTGGGGCATCAGTCTGTCCGGGAAGTTAAAAGTCGGGGCCAAAGATGACTTCCGCTTTATGGCAACAGGGGGCAAAGGCCTTGGCCGTTATCTTGGCCTGAACACGGCGAATGGTGCTGTTATCAATGCCGCCGGAGAACTCGAGGCCATTGGCTCTTATGCTGGATTTGTTTCCTACCGTCATTTCTGGAATGATAAATTCAGATCCAACCTGACATTATCGGCCTTCAAAGCGGATAACAATGTGGCCCTGACTGGCACCGGCGTGACCAAAGACGTCTATAGCATGCATGCCAACCTGCTCTATTCTCCCATACCTAAAATCACTTTCGGTGGGGAATATATGTATGCTAAACGTACCATCGAGAGCAGTTTGAATGGTAATATGCACCGTCTACAATTTTCCGCGAAATACGCTTTCTAAATACCACAAGACCGAAATGTAATGCTCCATATTTCGGCAACACTTTAACCAACCCATTATTAATATGGGTTGGTTTTTTTTATTTCTGCCGATCACCCTCGATTCAAACATAACGACATAAAACTGCATCCTAAACATAAAAAATCCTTCACGAAACTGTCATTTGAATCTTTGATATTCGCCTTAACCCAAGGTGGGAATTAATGAATATTATTTCAATTATTCAGATTTGATAAGGATTTTACCAATGTTGACTACACCGCTTAACAAAGTTATCCATGCTGGCAATCATGCCTTCTGGAAGAAATTATTATGTTCCACTGCGCTTATGGGCACCATAGTAACGCTCAACATTACAGCCCATGCAGAAGAGGCCGAAGCCGCCTATGCCGATGATATTATGTCCATGGAAGAAGTTGTCGTAACCGGGAAGGCCGTTACATATGCCAATAATGCGACCGACAATGTCATGCTGGATCAAAAGGCTCCCTCTGCCAGCGTTCTGTCCGCCATTGAGAATCTGCCGGGGATCTTCATTTCCGAAGGCGGTACATTCGGCTCAGATGACTGGTCTACAACCATCAGCATCCGTGGTTTTAACGTGGGGCTAAGCGAACAGCAAATCGGCATGACCATAGATGGCCTGCCCAATGGTAATTCCAATTACGGCGGTGGATCAAAGGCCAACCGTTATATTGATTCTGAAAATCTGGAGCGGGTAGAAGTCGCTCAAGGAACAAGTGATATTTCATCGCCATCCCATGAGGCATTGGGCGGAACAATTAACTTCATCACCAATAATCCTGCGGAAGAATCCGGTTTGCAAGCGGGAATCAGTATCGGCGACAATAATGCCCAACGTTATTTCTTCCGCTATGATACGGGGGAAGTAATGTCAAACACCCGTGCTTATATCAGCTATTCTCACACCTATAACGATGCATGGATTGGCAATGCCGGAAATAGTGAACGCGACCATATCGCCGCAAAATTCGTCACAGAATTAGAAGACTGGACCCTGACAGGCCGCATTTCCTGGGATGATACGCAAGAAGACAACTTTCAACGCATCAGCCTTGACCAATTCAAGGAAAATCCCAACTGGGACCGTCTGACCGATGTGATCACTGGCATTCCTTTTGTTGATCAGGCCTATCGTCCGTCATGGTCCACGCTACGTACCAACTATTTCTTATATCTACGTGCCGCCTATGAGGGGGATAATTTCTCTGCCGAAATCACACCTTATTTCCATAGTCAAAAAGGCCGTGGAGACTGGGTCCCGGAATATCTGGTTACGGTTGAAGGTGGTACAACGACGAGACCTTCCGGGGTACGTGATTTGGATACCGGACCAAATACAATTTACGGCGGGGCTGCTGTCGGACGTTATTCCTATGTTGATGCCGATGGCAACCCACTTGCCCCGTTTGATGGCTGCACCGCCCGCCTGACATTCCCTTATGGCG
>JAESRB010000111.1 GCA_016764855.1 Emcibacter sp. | reverse complement strand
CCATCAACCATTTTGGCAATATCCTCCCCGAACAATTCCTCTATCTGTTCGTGGGTCGCAATGGTATCTTCGATGGTATCATGCAACAACGCCGTGACAATCGTATCACAGTCCATTTTCATATTGGTCAGGATGCCCGCCACTTCAAGGGGATGAGAAAAATACGGATCCCCACTGGCGCGTTTCTGTTTCCCATGCACTTTCATCGAAAATACATAGGCCCGGTTCAACAGGTTTTCATTGGTATCCGGGTCATATTCCCTGACCCGTTCCACAAGCTCATATTGCCTGATCAACGCATTCCATCCACTTCAAAAGAAAAATCACTTGGTTCCCATTTATATATAACCAAAATATGACAAAAAAAAAGACCTGCAATGATTTTCAATGCAGATCTTTTTATCTATTTTTTTAAAGAAAAGCCTTTATGCTTTATCATCATCCGGTTTTTTCTCGGTAATCTTGGAGAACATGGCCTCTGCTTTCATTTCCGCAGACACCTTCGCCAGACTTTCAGCTGTTACTTCCTGCTGATTCTCTTCCAGTTTCTTACCCGCCAGCAACAATGAGATATCATCTTCTTCCGGCTCATCAACTTCAACATTCCGCTGCAATCCATGAATCAAGGACTCTTGCAAGCTGTCACCCGTGATTTTTTCATCGGCAAGTTCCCGCAGAGCAACCACAGGGTTTTTATCATTATCCCGTTCCACAAGGATCGGCGCGCCGGATGCAATCTGCCGGGCTCTTTGCGCCGCCAGCAGGACCAGTTCAAACCTGTTTGGGACTTTATCAACGCAATCTTCAACGGTAACACGTGCCATGACGTACAATCTCCACTACAAATTCGTCCGCTAATGCAGACATAAATTCCAAAAACGGCTTATACAACGCCATTCCCTGCCTGTAAAGGCCTTAGTCACGGCTCAAGGCTTTTGTTTTCTGTTTGAAAGAGGCGGTCCTTCTTAAACCGCCCCTGATCTGCTGTTTGGTCAAGTTTTTAACCCAGCTTCTGATTTCTGCGATGTATATTAAGAGCCATCTCATCCAGCTCTGCTTGCTGCGCACGGTCCCGTTCAGTTAACTTTCTCTGACGTTCCCGTTGTTCAACAACTTCATACTTTTTGAGTTCCTTAAAGGCGTCGGCCAATTCATCCTTCATCCCCTCTATGGAAACATCAACTTCCAATATTGAATTCACAATATTCATGCGACGCGCCATAACCTGTTGAGCATATCCCGCATAAGAAATACTGACCACCGGCGAGGCAGAAACCTTCTTCTGTTCCGAGATTAATTCTACCTGTAAATCTATCAAATTCTGTTGGAGATCCGCTCTCATCTTTTCGAGCTCACTCATATTTCTGCGCTTTTCATCCAATTGCCATTTATGCAACCGAATCATTCCTGCCATGCCTTTACGACTCATTATCCAAACATTTCCTGTTCTTATCGTTTAATTGTTCTCAATGTCCTGATCTGTCCCCAAAGGACCATTTTGCAATATCTGCGTTAACTGCGCGTAGCCTTCCGCCAGCGTACTGCGTTCGGTTTTTTTCTGCATCATGAATTCTTCTAATGCAGGATGATAATGAATCGCCTCATCTACCTCCCGATTTGCACCGGGACGATAGGCACCAAGACGAATCATTTCTTCCATATCATTATAGTCTGCCAAATATTTACGAATGGTAACTAATAGATCATTTTCTTCTTTATTATTACAGCCCGGCATGGTCCGGGAAATGGACCGTAATACATTAATAGCGGGGAAACGCCCCCGTTCAGCAATCGCCCGGTCCAGAACAATATGACCATCCAATATTCCCCGCACCGCATCGGATATGGGTTCGTTATGATCATCGCCCTCTACCAATACCGTAAATAACCCTGTGATAGACCCTTTATCAACACCCGGCCCGGCCCGTTCCAGCAATCGGGGCAATTCGGAAAAAACGGTCGGCGTATAGCCTTTACTGGCCGGCGGTTCTCCGCCCGCAAGACCAATTTCCCGTTGGGCCATGGCGAAGCGGGTCACGCTATCCATCATACACAGAACATCATTACCCTGATCCCGGAAATATTCACTCACTGTCAAGGTCATATAAGCCGCTTGTCGCCGCATAAGGGCACTCTCATCAGATGTGGCCACAACAACAACGCTGCGGGCCAGACCTTCCTCGCCCAAATCATCCTCGATAAATTCCTGCACCTCCCGGCCCCGCTCCCCGATCAGACCAATCACCGATACATCGGACTCGGCGTAACGGGCAAACATAGACAAAAGAATGGATTTACCCACACCAGAGCCGGCAAAAATCCCCATACGTTGCCCCTTGCAACAGGTTACAAAGGTATTCAATGTCCGCACACCAAGGTCAATTTTGCCCCCCACACGCTGTCGCAGGTGAGCCGCTGGTGGTTGTGCGCGAATAGGATAGGCTTCGGCACCGGATTTGATCGGCCCCTTGCCATCGATAGGTTCCCCCATGGCATTGATGACCCGGCCCAGCCATTGGTTGGAAGGATGAACAACCTGCGTCTCCCCGCCAACGTAA
This sequence comes from Emcibacter sp., assembly GCA_016764855.1. GTDB lineage: Bacteria > Pseudomonadota > Alphaproteobacteria > Sphingomonadales > Emcibacteraceae > Paremcibacter. The sequence goes on along the minus strand of JAESRB010000111.1, from coordinate 2,057 downwards.
GCCTGGCACCCCATGCCGACACCTTCCAACATGGAATAGGGCATGAGCAGCGCACAATCCGCTTTAAATCCCACCACTTCACAGGGGATGACATTTTCCTGACGGGACAGAATATTAACGCGGGACCCGATGCTTAACGACTGCTGCGCACCAGCGACCTCAACCAAAAGGCCCTGTATCCCCACAACCCGGCCATAATAACGCCAGCTGTGCATTCTTTCAATTTCAGCATTTAAAGTATACACGGTGTTTCACTTCAATTTATATTAACCTTAAAGCGTATATTACGCTAAAAACACCCCTCATCACAGAAAAAATTGATAAAAATATTATTTTTATTCTCTAATTTAGTGTTAATTTAAATCTTAAGTAACCTTCATTAATACCCTTATATTACAAATAGTTAGAAAGAAAATAAAACGACATCGTTGAATAGGAATGTTAATTTACAACCAGAAAAGCGCCTCAAACCCATCTTAAGTTACCTTTTGTTAACCAATTGCATTAATAATAGTTAACAGAAGTTGGTTAACGATAAAAAATTACCATTAAATAAATGCAAAAATAAAGAAGGTATTCAAATGCGAGTGTTGCTCATAGAAGATGATCCATCCACATCAAAAAGTATCGAATTAATGTTAACAGCAGAAGGCTTCAATATATATTGTACCGATCTGGGCGAAGAAGGCATAGATCTTGGGAAATTATATGACTATGATATTATTCTACTGGACTTAAATCTTCCTGATATGCATGGCTATGACGTTTTGAAGAAATTACGCCTCTCAAAAGTTACCACACCAATACTCATTCTCTCTGGCATGGGCGAATTGGAAAACAAAGTCAAAGGACTTGGTTTTGGCGCAGATGACTATCTGACTAAACCATTCTACAAAGAAGAACTTGTTGCCCGAATCCAAGCAATCATTCGCCGCTCTAAAGGTCATGCAGAATCCATCATCCGTACCGGAAAGCTGGCTGTGAACCTTGATACCAAAACCGTAGATGTTAACAATCAACGTGTTCATCTGACCGGCAAGGAATATGCCATGCTGGAACTTCTTTCCCTACGCAAAAGCACAACATTGACCAAAGAAATGTTCCTTAATCATCTTTACGGTGGCATGGATGAACCAGAACTTAAAATCATTGATGTCTTTATCTGCAAACTACGCAAAAAGTTAATGACGATTTGTGGCGAAAATTACATTGAAACCGTTTGGGGCCGTGGTTATGTACTGCGTGATCCAGAAACCAATGATGATGATGTTGCCGTCGCCAGCTAGGCGACAGCTAACCTAATATCAAAATATATTCGGCAAGAAATCTCCGGTAAACCTCAAGTTTACCAAAATAAAAAGGCCACTCCCCATAAAGGAGTGACCTTTTTTTTGTAATATATTATTTTATCCATTACCCGGCTTTACGAAGCAAAGCCGCATGGTCCGCCGTGGTATACATGCCACGTTTTCCTTGTACTGGCTTAAATTTATCCGTTAATCCAAGAACCGTTTCCGCAGCCCCAAGGAACAGAGTACCATCATCCGGCAATTGCCGACGCAGACGATCCAGAACCTGTGCTTTTGTCTCCTGATGAAAATAGATCAATACGTTACGACAAAAGATCACATCAAATGTCCCAAGTCCACTGAAACTATCCAAAAGATTAAACGGTTTATAGGTCACCATATTTCGGATTTTCTCTGAAATTTGCCACATCTCACCAGCCTGCGTGAAATATTTCATCAGCAATTTAATGGGCAAGCCCCGCTGAACTTCAAATTGAGAATAAATCCCGGCCTTCGCCTTATCCAACACCTGTTGTGACAAATCAGTTCCAACAATTTCCACTTTCCAGCCTGCTAATTTAGCTTGCATTTCGCTTAAAATAATCGCCAAAGAATAAGGCTCTTGTCCTGTTGAGGCCGCTGCGCACCATATGCGCAATCGCTTGGAAGTTGCTCTACTCTTTAAAAGACTAGGCAGAACATCCTCCCTGAACAAATCAAACGGTGTATTATCACGAAAAAAGAAGGATTCATTGGTTGTCATCGCAT
>JAESRB010000110.1 GCA_016764855.1 Emcibacter sp. | reverse complement strand
GGGTCCAGCAGGCCCTTCTCAAGATTATGGAGGGAACCATTGCGTCTGTGCCCCCACAGGGCGGCCGCAAACACCCTCAGCAGGAATTTCTGCAGGTGGATACCACAAATATTCTGTTTATTTGCGGCGGCGCTTTTGCGGGCCTGGATAAGATCATTGCCCATCGTCTCGAAGGAAAATCTATTGGTTTTGGGGCTAATGTTGCCCCGGACGATGATCGTCTCGTCGGCGAGATTTTATCAGACCTTGAGCCGGATGATTTGCTTCACTTTGGGTTAATTCCTGAATTTGTTGGCCGGTTGCCTGTTTTGGCAACACTGATGGATCTGGATGAAGATGCTCTTGTTGAAATTCTCAGCCGTCCGAAAAATGCTTTGATTAAGCAGTATCAGCGTTTGTTCTCCATGGAAGATGTGGATTTGAATTTCACGGATGACGCGTTAATTGAAATTGCCAAAAAAGCCATTCTTCGTAAAACCGGTGCCCGGGGACTACGGTCTATCATGGAAGATATTCTATTGGATACCATGTTTGAACTGCCCGGCCTTGAAGATGTGGGTGAAGTGGTCGTGAATGCGGATGTAGTTCTGGGAAAAAATCAACCACTTTACATCTATAGCAAAAGCAAACAAGGCGAAGCTTCAGCACCTGCAGGTGCTTGATTTAATCCCATGCGGTAGCGTGGGTTAGCTTCGCTGTTCAAGGGCTTGTCTGTAATATTTCATTACAAGCCCTTGAATGAAGGCATTTGATCCTTAAATGCAGACTAAGCAGTTCTTAAATTTAGTCAATGATTGGACGACCCAATGAGTATTACATATCCCGTACTCCCCTTAAGAGATATTGTGGTTTTTCCGCATATGATCGTACCGCTATTTGTCGGACGGGAAAAATCCGTCAAGGCGTTAGAGGATGTGATGAGCAACGACAAGAAAATCCTTCTTGTCTCACAAAAAGATGCCAATGATGATGACCCGGCTACGGATGATATTTTCACAGTAGGCACGGTGGCCACGGTTCTACAGCTTTTGAAACTGCCAGATGGAACGGTAAAGGTTCTGGTCGAGGGTGGCGAGCGGGCAAAAATTATCCGTTATATTGATAATGATGATTTTTTTGAAGCAGAGGCGGTTCTTGATCAGCCGGTTGTGGAAGATTCAAAAGAATTGCGTGGGCTTGTGGGGTCTGTGCTGAAGCAGTTTGAACTGTATATCAAGGTTAATAAAAAAATCCCTCCCGAAGCTTTAGGTTCTGTCAATCAGATCGAAGACCCGGCAAAATTGTCCGATGTGGTGGCATCTTATTTATCGCTGACAATATCTTCCAAGCAGGAACTTTTGGAGAATTCCAATCTGTTGTCCCGCCTTGAAAAGATATATAGCGTTATGGAGGGTGAGATCGGTGTCATGCAGGTGGAAAAGAAGATCCGCCATCGCGTGAAGAGCCAGATGGAAAAAACCCAACGGGAATATTATCTGAATGAGCAGATGAAGGCCATTCAAAAAGAGCTGGGCGAATCCGAAGAGGGTAAGGACGAGCTGACTGAACTTGAAGATAAAATCAAGTCAACCAAGTTGAGCAAGGAAGCCAATGAAAAGGCGCTGAGTGAGCTGAAAAAGCTAAAATCCATGAGCCCGATGTCCGCAGAGGCGACGGTAGTTCGTAACTATCTCGACTGGATGTTGTCTGTGCCGTGGCAGAAAAACAGCAAAACCAAGCTTAATCTGGTTGAGGCCGAAAATATCCTGAATGAGGATCATTACGGTCTGGAGAAAGTTAAAGAACGTATTCTGGAATATCTTGCGGTTCAGAAACGAACCAAAAAAATTAAAGGGCCTATTCTTTGCCTCGTGGGTCCCCCCGGTGTGGGCAAGACCTCTTTGGGTAAATCCATTGCCCGGGCGACAGGTCGTAATTTTGTCCGCTTTTCCGTAGGTGGTGTGCGGGACGAAGCCGAAATTCGCGGTCATCGCCGGACTTATATTGGTTCCATGCCTGGTAAAGTTATTCAGAGTATGAAAAAAGCCGGCTCAAGCAATCCCATGTTTCTGTTGGATGAAATTGATAAAATGGGCAATGATTTCCGTGGTGATCCGTCCTCCGCATTGTTGGAAGTGCTTGACCCAGAGCAGAATAATAAATTTAACGACCATTATTTGGAAGTAGATTATGACTTGTCCAATGTGATGTTTGTCACAACGGCCAATACATTGAATATGCCTCAGCCGCTCTTGGACCGGATGGAGGTCATTAATCTGTCGGGATATACCGAAGATGAGAAAGTTGAAATTGCCAAACGTCATCTGATCACCAAGCAGTTGAAAGACCACGGTTTGAATGATGAAGAATGGTCAATTTCCGATGGCGCACTGCGGGATGTGATTCGCAGTTATACCCGGGAAGCCGGTGTGCGGAATCTGGAACGTGAGATTGCCAAGCTGATTCGTAAGGCTGTTAAGGAAATCGTGCTGGGTAAGCTGACATCCGTGAAAGTGACTTGTCGTAATCTGGAAAAATACGGTGGTGTTAAACGGTTCATTTTTGGTGAATTGGAAGATGAGGATATGATTGGCGTCACAACGGGGCTGGCTTGGACCGAGGTTGGCGGCGTAATTTTGCAGATCGAGGCGATTTCTTCGCCCGGCAAAGGTAAAATGACCATCACAGGTAAACTTGGTGATGTGATGCAGGAATCTATTCAGGCGGCCATGAGCTATGTTCGAGCGCGGGCACTGGACTTTGGTATTCAGCCTTCTTTATTCGATAAGACCGATATTCATATTCACTTGCCCGAAGGGGCGACGCCCAAAGACGGACCGTCGGCGGGGGTTGGGATGATTACATCGATTGTGTCAGTGCTGACCAATAATGCTGTGAAGCGGGATGTGGCCATGACCGGAGAAATCAGCCTTCGGGGACGGGTATTGCCGATCGGTGGCTTGAAAGAGAAATTGTTAGCGGCTTTGCGCAGTGGCATTAAGACGGTTCTGATCCCGGAAGAAAATATGAAAGACCTTGCGGATATTCCCGATAATGTCATTCGCGGGCTTAAAATCATACCGGTGAGCAAGGTGCATGAAGTTCTGTCTGTTGCCTTGGCGAAGCCTTTGGTCCCACTTTCTCCGGAGGACGTGGAAGCGGCGGTTAAATTGGCTAAGGATCAGGGCGAATCTGGCTTTGGGACATCTGTACGTCATTAAAAATTTATCTATTATTAGGTTATTCTAAATGATTGAGTGCCCTGCTGTTGCAGTTGGTACTCAATTGATGATGAAAATCAAAGTAATTCCAATGTCAAGGAAACTTTGTGCGAAAAACCGCTGTTTTGTGAGGTTTTCCCTTTGACGAAACAAAAAACGGGGGCTACACTGCTCGCACTTTTAACCAATTCAGTAATATTTACATAAGGGGAATATAGTGAACAAGAACGATCTAGTTGCCGCAGTAGCTGCCGCCGCCGATATGTCAAAAGTAGACGCCGCCGCCGCAGTTGATGGTGTGTTTTCATCCATTACCAATGAACTGGCATCAGGAGGTGACGTTCGTCTGGTCGGTTTCGGAACTTTCAGTGTTGCACAACGTGCAGCCAGTGAAGGCCGTAATCCGCGTACAGGTGAAAAGATTCAGATTCCTGCGTCAAAGCAGCCTAAATTTAAAGCCGGTAAAGGCCTTAAAGACGCTGTGAACAAGTAATTTGTTGATTTTTAAAAGACGGTTGGCAAAAAAATGGCCAACCGTCTTTTTTATGCTTTACATATCTGCGAACAGCCTGTAGATATGCACCCACACGATGTTTGACGCATCATGTGATTAGAAGATATGGGGCGATTAGCTCAGTTGGTAGAGCGCTTCGTTTACACCGAAGATGTCGGGAGTTCGAGTCTCTCATCGCCCACCATTCTTTTAATGATTACAGCGGTTTAATTGTCTTGGTAATAAAATACCAAATTTAAAAAAAGCCGCTTGACTGATTAGAGTTAATGCCTTAAATCAGTCTCACACTCCGGTGATATGCTTCGGCATAAATTCTGGGGGGGTGTAGCTCAGTTGGTTAGAGCGCTGGCCTGTCACGCCAGAGGTCGCGGGTTCGAGTCCCGTCACTCCCGCCATTATCCCCCCCTATACTACCCTCTTATATTGCAGCCAGATTATTGGTTTAGGTATATTGCCTGACATCAAATATGCTATAATGGTTGCCCTGTAATATTCCAGTTTTTTTTGTGTGATTTATAGGTGTTTTAAAGGGGACCGAAATGGTCCGGTTTTAGCAATGTAAGTGGCGGCTGCTCTTATCTTCTCTGTTGGTATTTGCTATAATGAACATATGATATTTTTTACGAAAAAAAGAATTGGCATTTTGCTTCACTTCGGGCTATTAAATCAGAAAGGGTGGGGACGTCGTGATCGGCGTGGATTCCGCTTGTAACAATTTATGTAGAAGGGGTTGGGCACAGATGAATGAAATGCTGCTCGAATATCTTCCAATTCTGATTTTCTTTTTTATTGCCATAGTTTTGTCTTGTATATTTATTTTCCTCCCCATGTTGGTGGTGGAGCAAAAGCCTGACACTGAAAAGTTGTCGGCCTATGAATGTGGGTTTGAGGCCTTTGATAGTGCACGCAAACCATTTGATGTGCGTTTTTATCTCGTGGCAATTCTATTTATTATTTTTGATCTTGAAGTCGCCTTCCTATTTCCATGGGCAATATCCTTGGGCAAAATAGGAATCTTCGGGTTTGTATCCATGATGGTTTTCCTTGGTGTTTTGACCATTGGGTTTATCTATGAGTGGAAGAAGGGGGCATTGGAGTGGGAATAGAAATGTCAAAAAATGCAACAGTAGGGAATTTACCCGTGCCGGATCAGGACGCTTATTTTAAGACGCTGTCTGATGATCTGTCCGATAAGGGGTTTGTAGTAGCCAGTCTGGATGATGTGATCGCCTGGGCCAGAACGGGTTCTTTATGGTGGATGACATTCGGTTTAGCGTGTTGTGCGGTTGAAATGATGCATTCCAGTATGCCACGGTATGACGTGGAACGGTTGGGCTTTGCCCCTCGTGCTTCCCCGCGCCAGTCTGATGTGATGATTGTTGCGGGAACGCTGACCAATAAGATGGCACCAGCGTTGCGTAAGGTCTATGACCAGATGGCAGAACCGCGTTATGTGATTTCCATGGGCAGTTGTGCTAATGGTGGTGGTTATTACCATTATTCTTATTCCGTAGTGCGGGGCTGTGACAGAATTGTTCCCGTTGATATATATGTTCCCGGTTGTCCGCCCACGGCGGAGGCGCTGGTTTACGGCATTCTTCAGCTTCAAAAGAAGATTCGTCGTACTGTGGCATTGGACAGGTAAGGAGTAGTATAGATGGCGAATCTGGAAATGCTCAATGATATGGGTCAAGCTATTGCCAGCAGTCTGGAAAATGAAGTGCATGACTATAAGGTCACTTATGGTGAGCTTACAGTTACGGCAAGAGCAGATAAAATTGTCAGCATCCTGACCACATTGCGGGGTGAAGCGAATTTTAAATTTGTACAGCTTATTGATCTGTGCGGGGTTGATTATCCTGAGCGGGCCAAGCGGTTTGATGTGGTTTATCATTTGTTGAGCCTGAAGCATAACATACGGGTTAGAATTAAAATTCAGGCAGATGATGAGCTGCCGGTCCCTTCTGTTGTTGATGTCTATCCCGTGGCCAATTGGTATGAGCGGGAAGTATGGGACATGTACGGCGTGATGTTTGACGGTCATCCTGATCTACGTCGCTTGTTGACGGATTATGGCTTTCAGGGCCATCCCCAGAGAAAAGATTTCCCTCTTACCGGCTATGTTGAACTTCGCTATAGCGAAGAGGAACGCAGAGTTGTTTATGAGCCTGTTAAATTGCAGCAGGAATTCCGTGACTTTGATTTCATGAGTCCGTGGGAAGGGGCTAAATATATTCTACCCGGTGATGAAAAGGCCGAGGACAAGGCGCAAGAGAGTTAAGATATGGCTGAAGTAGATATCAAAAACTATAATATTAACTTTGGGCCTCAGCATCCTGCGGCTCATGGTGTTCTGCGACTGATTCTGGAGCTTGACGGTGAGGTGGTGGAACGTGCCGATCCTCATATCGGTCTGTTGCACCGGGGTACGGAAAAGCTGATTGAAAATAAAACTTATCTTCAGGCGATTCCTTATTTTGATCGGTTGGACTATGTATCGCCGATGAATCAAGAGCATGCCTTTTGTTTGGCAATTGAAAAGCTGATTGGTTTGGAAGTGCCGGAACGGGGACAATATATTCGTGTCTTGTTCAGTGAGATTGGTCGTATTCTTAATCATATTATGAATGTTACGGCCCATGGTATGGATGTGGGCGCGTTGACGCCAATCCTCTGGGGTTTCGAAGAACGTGAATTGCTCATGGAATTTTATGAGCGAGTCAGTGGTGCGCGTCTTCATGCCAATTATTTCCGGCCCGGCGGCGTCCATCAGGACTTGCCTGCAGGATTATGCGACGATATTTTACGATGGTGCGATAATTTCCCTAAAACCATGAATGATATTGAAACATTGGTTGTGGAAAATCGTATCTTCAAGCAACGTAATGTGGATATTGGTGTTGTTTCGGCCGAGGAATGTTATGCCCTTGGCTTTACCGGTGCGATGTTGCGCGGCTCAAACGTCCCGTGGGACTTACGTAAGGCTCAGCCTTATGATGTTTATGATCAGATGGATTTTGACGTAGTGGTTGGTAAAAACGGTGATTGTTATGATCGTTTTATCCTGCGTATTGAAGAAATGTATCAGAGCATGAGAATCATTCGCCAGTGTATTGAGAAAATGCCTAAAGGTGATGTTCTGTCTGCGGATCATACGGTGACACCGCCCAGACGTGCGGCGATTACCACCTCTATGGAAGCCTTGATTCAGCATTTTAAACTCTATACCGAAGGATTTAAAGTTCCCGAAGGTGAAGTTTATGTTGCCGTTGAGGCACCTAAGGGTGAGTTTG
>JAESRB010000109.1 GCA_016764855.1 Emcibacter sp. | reverse complement strand
TCGTGGAGCCAATTTGGAGTAGCGTTTCTGTTGTAACGGGAAGGTCAAGCTCCTGATTACGCTGGCCCGTCGCGAATTGACGAAGTGTTTTTCCATCAAATATGGCCATCTGGGCGCCGACGACACCTAGGGTTGACGCCGTTTCATCTAGCAACTTCTGAAGTATATAATTTTTCATTTATCACCTTTCTTTACTATTCATCATTCTCATAAAGGCTTAATTTTTCTCTATAAACTGGATGGTTTTTATAGCCAATTATAAAGCCCAGATAGTGATGCGGGTAGCCCCGTTTAAAATACAATTTTACAGGGCTAATTTTTAAATATGTCAACAATTAAACATCAATGCATGTTTTGGTCAATAAAAATTTGAATAATGCCTAATATATTCAAATTTATCAATATATATTTAATTAAAACATTAATGTATATTTTGGTAAATTAAAATTTAAGGTGAAGGTGTTGTATTATGAATTCAAGGGATGGTGTTTTGACGGGGCCGATTGTACGTACGCTGCTTGAGGAGAGTTTGGTTTGGGACAATCATGGCTGTATGCCGTTGCGGCCACAGGATGATGTATTTCTCTCGCAGCTCTCGCGCTATAAGGCCTCTGGGGTTAATGTGGTCAGCTTGAATATTGGTTTTGGAGGGCAAGGCGTTGACGAACATGTTCGCATGGTTGCACATCTTAGGCGGTGGTTAATGTTGCGCAAGGATGAATATGTCTTAGTTCAGGTCGTGGAGGATATAGAGCGTGCGCGTAAGGCAAAAAAACTTGCCATTGTGTTTGATATCGAAGGTATGAATGCGATTTCGGACCAGTTAAGCTTGATTCAACTCTATTACGACCTGGGTGTACGGTGGATGTTGGTTGCTTACAATCGGCATAATCGCGCGGGTGGTGGGTGTCAACAAGAAGGGGATCTCGGACTAACGGCCTTTGGCCGTCGTGTTTTGGATGAAATGGCGCGTGTTGGTATGGTGGTATGTTGTTCTCATACGGGGTACCGCACGTCAATGGATGTTCTGAGCTATGCGTCTCGTCCGGTTATTTTTTCTCATTCGAATCCTCGGGCGATCCATGATCATCCGAGAAATATCTGTGATGAAGCCCTAAAGGCTTGTGCGGCGACGGGGGGGGTTGTTGGGATTAATGGGATAGGTATATTTGTTACCCGAAAAGATGATCTGGTCGCTGCTTATGTGCGGCATATAGATTATGTTGCCCAGCTTATTGGGGTTGAGCATGTTGGGCTTGGTTTGGATTATGTGTTTGATCGGGGGGAATTGGATGATCTGATTTCCGGTGATCCGGCTACCTTTCCGCGTGACCTCGGCTATCATAAGGGGGTTAGTATGGTCCCTCCTGAGGCGCTTGGGGATATCGTGGACCGATTGGTGCGCCTTGGTTATTCCGAGTGTGATCTTCGGTCTATTCTGGGGGGGAACTTCCTCAGAGTTGCGAGGGCAGTTTGGCGGCCGCCTCTGGCTGTTGGCTGAGGGTTTTGGAATTGTGTGCTTCGGGGTTGTGGGGTCTTGGTTCTAGGCCGAGCCCATTCGAATTTATGGGGGCGCTTGCATGCTGGCCCCTTCTCGTGAGGCAAGTATTTTGATGCGGACCGCTATGTTTTCTGAGCCTGGATAGGGGCTTCTGGGGTGGTTGGTTTTTGTGCATTAATTGGGGTGTTGATGTAGCGAGCGTTGGTAGTAATATGCGGCGTCTCGTGCTTTAGTTTATTTTTTATTGACATACATACATAACTGTATAATAATAATATGCACTAGGATTTCGAGTTATATGCTTGTAGTAAGTGTAATATTGTAGGAATTTCATATTTGTTTTATAATAAAATATTCATATATGTATGATTAACCAAAAATAGAAAAATCGAAGGGAAGTGAAATATGACAAGGAAGTGTAATTTGGTAAAGTGGATGCTGGGGTTGGTGGCGACTACTGCGATATTCCCGGCTGTGGCGAGCGCTCAGTCGGTTGTGGACGGTAGTGCGGTTGCTGGTTCGGAAGTGGCAACTCAGGCGACGGATGATGATGCGGGTTTTCAATTGGATGAAATTATTGTAACCGCACAGCGATATGCGCAGCGCCTTCAGGATGTGCCGCTATCGATCAGCGTTATGACGTCTGACGAACTTAAGTCGCGTAGCGTTTCGACGCTTGACGAACTGCAATATTCTATCCCCGGTCTTTCTACCTATGAATATGGTGTAGGTCAGCAATTCATCCAGTTGCGCGGCATTTCAAACACGCTTGGTTCGTCGACGGTTGGTTTGTATCTTGATGAAACGCCTCTTATTCTGGATCGGCAGGGAAATGCGCTGGGTATTCGCCTGTTGGACCTCGAACGGGTAGAGGTTCTGCGGGGGCCGCAGGCAACGCTCTATGGTGAAGGTTCTATGGGGGGCACGCTGCGATATATTCCTGCTGCGCCAAAGCTTGATGCGATTGGTGGTTCGGTCGATGGTGAATATTCTAGCACCAAGGATGGTGGCGATGGTTACAAGATTACGGGAGTGCTGAATCTGCCGCTCGTTACCGATCGGCTTGGTCTGCGTATGGTTGCTGGACATGAGCGGGTAGGCGGCTTTATTGATAGTTTGGCAACGGGAAAGAAGGATGTTAACGTCGCGGACGTAACAACGCTGCGAGGAACGTTGTTGGCTACGCCGAACGATCGCCTTGACGTTTCTGTTATGGGTCTTTATCAGGAAACTGATCAGGAATATCAGGAATTTGGTGTCAATCGAAAGACGAGTGCAATTGTTCCGACTTTCAATAAGGACAGATACATTCTTGGGCAGGTAAAGGGCAGTTATGACTTTGATTTTGCTGAACTTAATGGGTCTGCCAGCTACATTGATCGTGATAACACGGTTCAGGCGGACGTTTCACCATTTTTCGTACCGTTTTTGCCTTTATTCGGCGTGCCTGCAGGTGTTGTCACTCAGGTTGGTCTTCCGGTAGATTACGACTATAGAGTTTTTAGCGCCGAACTGAGACTCTCCTCTCAGAACCAAGGGGTATTCGGGTGGTCCATTGGTACGACTTATCGTAACCTAAAGCTTGATCTTCTTTCTGAATCGGAAACGGCGCCGGGTTCGCTTGCCTTCGTTATCAATGCGACTGACCAGAAAATTGCTACGGAGTCTTTCGCGATATACGGTGATGCGAGTTATGAACTTACTTCTGAGTTGAAGGCGACGGTTGGGCTTCGTTATTATGAAGAGAGAAGGGTCCAGGACACAAGAAGTACGAGTTTCGGCGTGACCTCTGTTGATTCAAATAAAGGAACCTTCGCCAGCTTAAATCCGCGTTTTAATCTTAGCTATAATTTTTCCCGTAACTCTATAGTATATGCGAATGTGGCCAAGGGCTTCCGCGGTGGTGGGTTCAATCTGACGTCTTCCGGCGGTGGTATTTATACTATTCCACCATCATATGAGCCAGATAAAATCTGGACGTATGAAGTTGGTACAAAGCACCAGATGTTCGATAACCGGCTTATTCTTGATGGAGGTGTTTATTACAGCGATTGGTCAGATGTGCAGTCATACTCCTTCGCGCCCGGTGGTGTTATTCCAATCATAGTGAATGGTGGTCAGGTGACGGGTTGGGGTGCAGAGCTTTCTGTTTCGTTGCGACCGACGAGTGATTTGACCTTTACGGCGACGTATGGCTGGAACAATCTCGAATATGCCGAGGCAGGGGAAGATAAGATAAAGGGGGACCCGGTTGATGGGGCTGTGCGCGAATCTTACTCTGTATCTTTGGATTATCGACCTTCGATTAGTGACGACATTACTGGTATGCCTCGTATTGATTATCAGCATGCTGGCTCAGCACAGATTACGCTTCGTAACTTCGGGCAGATTATAGCAAGGCCATCGCGTGATTTGGTTAATGTGCGGGTTGGGGCTGATTTCGGGAAATTTGAGGTTGCTGTGTTTGTCAATAACCTGTTTGACGAAGATGCGCCGAACATCATCGGCCCGTTTGGTGTATTTGCGGAGGACCTTGAACAGAGGCCTCGTGTGATCGGTGTGAACGCACGCGCAAGTTTCTAAAGAATATCAAGGCAGGTTGTCTGACGATTTGCAGGTATCCGAATTAAAAAGTTTGAGCCGGTTCCAGTTATGGGGCTGGCTTTTGCTTGTTTGGGGCGGGATATATTCGTTGTGTCTGGGCTGTTGTTTTCTATAATTTATCTAAGGCTAAGAATTTGGTATAGATGTGGCTTTGGTGCTTGGCGCGGGTCGCTGGTGCGCAAAATATTCCTTCAGCAAGATATGTGGTATGCTGATTAATAAGTGAGGGGTGGACGCGCACCTCCTGTGGGGTATGGATAGCAGCGGAGGTGCGGGGTATCGATGGGAAGTTTTAGCGATTTGTCGCGAATGGCTTTGGGTTGATTTCTGTCGCGGTGCCATTAATGATGTCCACTAGCATTCGGGCAGAGCCGGCGGCCATTGTCCAGCCGAGGTGGCCGTGACCGGTATTGATCCAAAGCCCTGGGATGTTGCCGGGTCCAATATAGGGGCGGCCATCGGCCGAGACAGCGCGTAATCCTGCCCAGGCCACTCCTTTGGATGATGTGTCATCGTTAACAAGGTCGGGATAGATGGCTTTGATGATGTTGGTCAGATTGGCTATGCGTTGATGGTCAATGCACGTGTCATTGCCAGCGAATTCGGCGGTGCCGGCAACGCGTAAGCGTGACCCAAGTGGTGTCACTGCGGTATGAAGGGCGTCATCTACGACGGGAATATTTGGTGTTGGCGCCGTCGTGTCCATATTATATGTGACCGAATAGCCTTTAACCGGCTTTACGCGTAATTTGAGCGAAAGTTTTGAGGCGAGTTCGGGGCTGGTGACGCCAGCGGCAATGATAACTTCGTCGGCGGCAATGAAATCATCTTGTAGTCGGACGCCAGAGACGTGTCCGTTGCGACTCTCGATGGCCTGTACGGTTCGATTATATTCTATGACACCGCCAAGGCGTTTGATGGTTTTGGCAACGGCACGGCAATATAGGTGAGCATCTCCTGAGGCGTCGCGCGGATAGTAAATTGCGCCGGTGATATCGTCACGAATTGCGGTGAGGCAAGGTTCTGTCGTCACCGTTTCATGCCGGTCGAGAATTTTGGCTTTGAGGCCATGCTCTTCGAGAAAGCGGGTCATTTTGAGCGCTGTGTCCAAGGCTTCGGTGGATCGGAATATTTTGAGTGTACCATTATCCGATGAATCAAACGAGAGTTGGAATTCTGTTTTTAGGTCATTTAGAACGGCGAGCGAATATGTCGATAAATCGAGATTCGCGAGGGTGGCTGTTCTGTAGGGCTGTGGCCGAGAGTTGAGAAGAAATTGGGGGCCCCACGACAAAAGCGATGGCAGGGCTTTTAGTCTGATCTTGAGTGCTGAGCTTGAGCTAATGACATACTCCAAAAGGTGCCGATGCACGCCAGGGGCATTCCATGGGTCGGACATTGAAGGGGTTATGAGGCCCCCGTTGGCGAAGCTGCTGTTAGTCCACCGACAAC
>JAESRB010000108.1 GCA_016764855.1 Emcibacter sp. | reverse complement strand
TCAATATCATTGACAATATTCATATATTACCTACTTATATAATGTATAATACAAAAAAACATCAGGGTAAGTAAGAATAATGACCATAGAAACAACACCAGTCACTTTATCAAAAAGTGCCGCAAAGCGTATCGCCAGCCTCTGCGAAAAAGAAGGCGACATAAACCTAAAGTTCCGCGTATCCGTGGATGGCGGTGGTTGCTCGGGCTTTCAGTATGACTTTAATTTAGTTAAAGAGAAGCAGGATGACGACCTTGTTGTCGTGCGTGACGGCGTTACAATGTTAGTTGACGGACTGTCTTTGCTTTATCTTACCGGATCAGAAGTTGATTTTGTTGAAGAATTGGCCGGCTCCATGTTTGTCGTCAAAAATCCGAATGCGACGGCTTCCTGCGGTTGCGGCTCCTCTTTTGCAGTCTAAATCATTATGAAAATTGCTTCATGGAATGTCAATTCGATCAAAGCTCGATTGCCGCGCGTTACCGAATGGCTTAAAGATTTTAATCCCGACGTGGTTCTGTTACAGGAATTAAAATGCACCGATGAAAATTTCCCCTATATGGAGATTGAGGACCTTGGCTATAACATTGCGGTTCATGGTCAGAAAACCTATAACGGTGTGGCCATCCTGTCAAAATATCCTATCGAAGATGTCATGATCGGACTACCCGGTGATGATACGGACGATCACGCCAGATATATTGAGGCCACTATAAATACTGTACGTATCGGCGGTTTATATTTACCCAATGGCAACCCCCTGCCCGGTCCAAAGTTTGACTATAAACTTAAATGGATGGACAGATTAATTGACCATACCAAAACGCTTCTAGCACAGGAGGAGGCCTTTGTTCTCGGCGGAGATTATAACTGCTGCCCCAAGGATGAAGATTGTTATGATCCCATCAGACTAGCCGGAGACGCCTTGACCCAACCGGAAACACGCCGTCGCTATTATAGCCTTCTGAATCTAGGCCTTACTGATGCATTACGGCAATATTTTTCATCAGGCACCAATTACACCTATTGGGATTATCAACGTGGAGCATGGCCCAAGGATAACGGACTGCGCATCGATCACCTGTTATTATCCCCACAAGCGGCGGATATGTTGAAGAAATGTAATGTAGACAGGGTCCCACGCGGCAAAGAAAAAGCATCGGATCATACACCAATTTGGTGTGATCTGGATATTCCTGAATAAAATATTGAGATTAAATCTCTAGGTGGCATTGCCTCTCAAATGCCGCCGAACTCTTTCAAGACGCGTACGGAGCGTTTTTAATGACACGATCATATCGGCGTCATCATTTATACTCTGGCTGCTTTTCTGAGTGATGTTCAGAATTTGAGTTTCATAATCATTTTCTGTAGTTTCAGCATCTTTTGGAGTTCCACCATTCATATTCTTCAGAACATTCTTTACCCCATGTTCCTTTAAATATTTCTGAGCACCCTTTATCGTATAACCATCTTCATGAAGCAATTTTCGAATGGCCTCAATGATTTCAATATCCTCTGGACGGTAATAACGCCGGCCTCCGCCCCTTTTCATGGGGCATATCTGACTAAATTTACTTTCCCAAAAACGCAACACATGTTGCGGCACTCCCATAAATTCGGAGACCTCACTGATGGTTCTAAATGCATTAGGTGATTTACCTGCCTTGGATGCCATACTATCTCCTTCCTTCCTTACGAAAAGAAAGCTCCTGATCTAAAAATATATCATGCCCCCACCAATAATATTCAGACAGACAGATTATTATCAACTTTTACTCGCTTAAACCACAGACACGATTTTTTAGAACCTGTGACGGCCTGAAAACCAATACCCTGCGTGGCTCAATAGGAACCTCTTCCCCTGTCTTTGGATTCCGGCCAATACGCCCATCCTTTGACCGAACAATGAAACTACCGAAAGAAGATATTTTCACATTGTCGCCTTCAACAAGATTTCGGGAGATTTCATCCAGAACAGCTTCTACGAGTTCCGCAGATTCATTCCTAGACAGCCCTACTTCTTGATAAACGGCCTCGCTTAAGTCAGCTCTTGTTACAGTTTTTCCGCTCATTTTTATATCCTTTTATGATTGAACACTCTACTTCACGCAGAATTACCCGTCAATATCAAAGGGATGCCATACATTCCTGAGGTACTGGATAACAGGCTTTTTTGACTAAATAAGCAATTATTATAAAAAAATGGTCTACTTTACGACTTGATTACACAGTATTATCCGCTAAATCCATCGGCTTATGCCAAAAAGAACCAAAACACCACCTCAACCGATTCGCTTTTCTATATTATTTCAATAACAACTCGTGGAATAAATCCACAACGCATACCCTCTAACAAACTATGTTGGCTAAACCTTCTTGATAAAAATATTTAGGGGTAAAAATATAAAAGATACAACACATTATTTCTTCTCCCAATGAGTGCTGATGAAAAGAAATAATGTGAAATATTTTAACTCAAAACGACAAACTAGTTTTTACCAACGGATCAGACAAGAACCCCAAGTAAAACCGCCACCCATTGCTTCTAATACTACAATGTCACCACGTTTGATGCGTTGTTGCCTGATCATTTCGTCCAGAGCTAATGGTATGGACGCCGCTGAGGTATTCGCATGCTTGTGAACCGTAACTGCAACTTTTACCGGATCAATTTTAAGTTTACGGATCGTTGCATCCAAGATACGTTTATTGGCCTGATGTGGAATCACCATATCCACATCCTCCACAGTTAAGCCATTAAATTCCAAAGCCTCTGTCACGACATTGGCTAAATTGACGACCGCATGACGGAAGACCTCTTTGCCCCGCATGCGCAGGTACCCTGTGGATTGTGTTGAGGAGACCCCGCCATCCACATATAGATATTCGTTATAGCGCCCATCAGAATGAAGATGTGAAGATAAAATACCCTGATCCTCAGGACTTCCAGAGCTTTCTTGAGCAGATAAGACGATAGCCCCTGCCCCATCACCGAACAGAACACAAGTCGTCCGGTCATTCCAATCTAATATGCGAGAGAATGTTTCAGCGCCGATCACCAATACATGCTTAGCCTGACCAGCTTTGATAAAGTTATCTGCAGTTGCCAATGCATATATGAATCCAGAACATACGGCCTGCACATCAAAAGCTGCACCTTTATCCATACCCAGTGCAGCTTGTACCCGCGTTGCAGTAGAAGGAAACGTTTGGTCAGGCGTGGAAGTCGCTAAAACAATCAGGTCAATATCATTGGCTGAAAGCGAAGCCGCCGCCAATGCTTTTTCTGCGGCCTTCCGGGCTAGGTCAGACGTTAATTCGCCCTCTGCGGCAATATGTCTTTGTTCAATTCCTGTCCGTTCGATAATCCACTCATCCGTGGTATCGACTAACTCTTCCATCTGTTTATTGGTAACTATTTTTTCAGGAAGATATGAGCCACAACCGGAAACAACTGAACGAAAAACGGTCATACTACTTTATCCTCAGTAACTTCTCTGATATTATCTTCGAACCGCTTTAGGTCCCTGACAATTCTTCCTGCAATATCGTTTGAAGCCATATCAACGGCCACGCCGATAGCGCTGGCAAAACCAGAGGCGGAGGCACTACCGTGACTTTTAATAACCAACCCGTTAAGCCCCATAAAGACTGCGCCGTTATGATTATTCGGATCCAGATGATCCTTAAGTCCGGATAGTGCTGATTGAGCAAACAAAAAACCAATTTTTGACATCAGGGAACCGGATAGGGCGTCTTTCAACATACCGGCGATCATTCTCGCGGTACCCTCTGCGGTTTTTAAGGCCACATTACCAGTAAATCCGTCAGTTACAACTACATCAACATCGCCGTTAGCCAGACCGTGGCCTTCTGTAAAGCCGACATAATCCATGGGCAAATTCGCATCACGTAACATGCGATCAGCATTCTTAATGATCTCGCTGCCTTTCAACTCCTCAACCCCAACATTAAGCAAGGCAACAGAAGGATTGGCAAGTCCAAGAACCGTTCGGGCAAATGCAGCCCCCATTATAGCAAACTGGACAAGGTTATCTTCGCTACATTCCACATTAGCCCCAAGGTCAAGCATGATACTCTCCCCACATGACGTAGGTAACAAAGACGCAAGAGCTGGCCGATCAATACCCGGCATAGTCCGCAACATGAATTTTGACATAGCCATTAAGGCACCCGTATTTCCGGCGGAAACAGCGGCACAGGCATTACCATCTTTCACAGCCTGTATAGCCAATCCCATACTGGATTCACGGCCCCGTCGTAGTGCTTGCCCCGGTTTTTCTCCTGAGGTTACGATCTTATCGGTATGATGAATTTCGCAGCTCTCTTTCAAAAGCGGAAATTTCGTCACCAATGGCACTATCTGTGTCTCATCCCCGAATATCAGAAATTTAACATCGGGCAGTCTTTCGCGGGCAATACTTGCCCCCTCTATAACAATATGAGGAGCATCGTCCCCACCCATGGCATCCAGGGAAATTATATTTTTACGCGTCAAGGTAATTCTTCATTCCGACTTGTGGCATTTGTCCGAATTTCTAACATTTGCCCACAAATCTATTGTAATCCGTTTAAATATATCGCAACACGACAATACTGAATAATTGATTATCTTCAAGTCTTATGTTTCAAACTTTTCAAAACATCAAAAGGATTTTTCTTTTCCGATTCCAGAAGGAAATCCTTCTCCTTTATAATTTTTTGCCCAAGCTCCGTCCCCGTTGCGCCCTTACGTCGCGGATAAGCCGGAATTTCAAGAGACAAATGCTGTGCAACCATTTCCCCGACGTCAATGACATCTGCAATTAAAAACTCAACATCTTCTTCATCATAATTAAACTCAACCTCTGTCGATTCGCTACGGTAAGCGCTCAATTCCGGCTGTAGAATTATGGCAAACTCACTAGAAATATTTACTTTAATCGAATCAAGAGAAATACTACATTCTTGCACGATGGAAGCTTTAAATGTTCCGTCAAGTTTATAGCGTTTCTTTCGACCTTTGCCACCAAGAGGGATAATAAAACACTCCACATCCAAACGTTTAATACGCAACACTGCGTAGCGTTCGGCAAGAGCAACTCTTTCCTGTTCCGTTGCCTCAAACTTACACTGACGTCCTTTTGCCAAAATACGGCTAACATCAATGGGGCGAGAAAACTCAACATCAATTTCTGAATTATTTTGGGACATTTAGCTCACTTTTATAAAAATCAATTTGGCCAACATCAAATCTTCGGTGGCCTGCCCTTCCAGACATTTAACTTGTTTCGAAACATAGGTAACGAAACATCCAATTATAGCATCTTCCGGCGCGTCGTCCCGGTAAATATTTCGGATAAGGGACGATTTAAGCTTATTTTCCCTGTCTTCGGAGTGAATTGCCCGCCGATAAACCGCCATACGCCCGTAATAGGCCTCTGCCATCACCTTGACCTTCTTACCGACACTCATGTCACCAACACCTAATTCTCGAAGAGACATATCCATATTATCAAATAATACTTCTTGCAGATAACGGATCAACAGAGTGACTTCTTTATTTTCACCACTGGCTTCAAGTCGATTAATTACTAAACCCACATGAAGAATAATCAGGTCAAATCTGCCATCAAGCGTATCTGCCACATGCCAGTTTGCATAAAATTCCGGACTACGGGCCTGTTCCACAATTTTTGTGAACAAGTCATAAGCCGCATCTTTAATTTTTTTATTTCGTCTAAAAAATGCCATATAAAGCTCATATCTCTATTTAAAAACATTGACTAGCTGGATGACAGGTGCCATTTTGTGCCATGTTTGGCGTTAGGTATCATGCTATAACGCATTCTGCAATTAAAACTGGACTTATTTCAGTATAGACGGGCATAAATATTCTTATGAAAAGCACAAATAAAACGATTCTTATTGTCGCCATGACTGTTTTGGCCCTTAGCGCCTGTACCTCACGAAAGTTCGTCCGGGGCTATATGGCCGATGAAAAAGTGATCAATTCCATAAAGCCTCAGGTAGATACTCATGATTCCGTCAAGGAAATGTTGGGCAGTCCCTCTTCCTCTGCAACTTTCGACAATGATACCTGGTATTATTACTCCAAGAAATCAGAGAGTCTCGCTTTCTTTAAAGAAGACATTACAGAATTAAACATTATTGCCGTCCGTTTCGACAGTGATGGATATGTTACAATTGTTGACAATTACACTCTTGATGACAGAAAGAATATTGATCCTGTAGGCCAAACAACGCCCACTCACGGTCGTGAACTGAGCTTCATTCAAGAGCTGTTCGGTAATATTGGAAGATTTGGTGCTGGCGGGCCCTCAAATGTACAGCCCGGCAACTAACACCCTACGTTTAAAATTGTCGAGCCTGAACAATCATCACCCGTACAATCAAAGAATCGTGAAGCAGCTTGTTGCTAATATCCTTTAAGGTTTTCTTCAAACGCGGATAATCCACGTTACGCGGGTTATCGGTTTTGCCTAAAGAAGCATTACTGTAATGACGTAGCATGGCATCTCGGATTTCCGGCAAATTGCGAATAACCGTCATTTTATTCTCATCGCCTTCGACTTCCATAGAAAAATCGATCACCATATTTCCCAATATTCGATTATTCTGGACAAGAGGCAGTGTCATACGTTCAAGCTTTACGAATTGTGTATCCACCTTCGGTTCTTCTTCAACAACCTCTTCTTCATGATGCTCCGCAGCTTCCTCCCCGCCGCTCATCATCATAAAAGCGCCGGCTCCCCCACCACCGCCCAGTAACAGTCCCGCTACCAAACCGATAATCAAAAGCTTTTTACTGCCGCCTTCAGCCTTTTCTTCTTCATTTGTATCTACGTCTTCGTTATCAGCCATTTTTTCTACCCTATACTATAAATTAAAAATGACGATACCCTTGCTCACCCTGCAACAGATTATCTCCATTACTGGCTTGTATTACGATTGCTTTCTCTTTCGTCATGCGCCCGATTTTAGTTAAATCAAGTCCTAGGGATTTTGATATTTTTCTTATATCATCTGCCACATGAGCCGGAGCTGTAAAGAGCAATTCATAATCATCGCCGCCATTCCATATAAGCTTTTTATATAACGGGAAGCTTTCTAAAGTCTTACCAAACTCATCTGATACAGGAATTAAATCAGATTCAATTGTTGCACCAAGTCCTGAGAGCGCACATAAATGGCGAATATCTCCCACCAAACCATCGGAAATATCCATAACCGACGTAGCTATCCCCCAAAGATTTTGCCCTAAATCAAGGCGCGGTTGCGGCAAGTGATACCTGTTTATCAAGGCAGAATCTGGCGTTACAACTTCCTTCGTCAGGCATTTCAACCCAAGGGCGGCATCTCCCAATGTCCCTGATACATAGATATCATCCGCTTCCTGCGCGCCATTACGCCTAAGCGCTTTCCCAGGATCCACAGTCCCAATCGCCGTGATTGTGATCATTAATGGGCCCGTCGTTGATACCGTATCTCCCCCGAATAAAGACCAATCAAATTCGTCTTGATCTTGCTTCAATCCACGGGCGAAAGCAGCAACCCATCCTTCTATATCTTGCATATCTTTCGGCAAAGCAAGAGCAACCAGATAGCCCAGAGGTTCAGCCCCCATAGCCGCCAAATCGGAAAGATTAACCCTTACAGCTTTACGTGCTACGAGATCTGCGGGGTCATTGCTGAAAAAATGCACCTCCGCGACAAGGGCGTCTTTGGTAAAAACCAAATCCTTGCCCTCAGGAGGCGTTAACACAGCCGCATCATCACGCAAGCCAAAAGCAGGCGCACCTTGATTTGACAAGGGCGAAAAATACTGGGAAATGAGATCAAATTCTCCTGAACTCACTATATTGCTCCCTTGCTTTCAAATATTATTTACGGATAATTTTAGCCAACTTGTCTAGCACACCATTGATAAACCCAGGTTTGCTATCTTCAAAAAATGCTTTGGCCACATCAACATATTCGTTAATGATAACAGATGTTGGTACATCTGGTCTTGCGATAAGTTCATATGTTCCGGCACGCAAAATACCCCGCGCCACAGGCTCAACGCGAGCCAACGTCCATGTATCAGATAGGCAACCTGTGATATGAGCGTCAATTTCCTCAGACCGTTTTTCAACGCCCGTTACAAGATCTTTAAAAAATACACCATCAGCCTCTGCCAAATGATCTCCTTCGATCACTTCGCCTAATCGAAAGTCGATAAATTCCTCAACCACCACATGGGCATGTTCATCATTCATTTCCATCTGATAGAGAGCCTGCACGGCTGCTAATCTTGAGGCACTTCTGGCACCACCTTGTTTTGATGTTGCCGTATTTACTTTTTTACCCATTAACTAGGCCAATCCAAATTTCTGTTGTAGTTCAATCATTCTAAGAGCAACCTCAGCAACAAAACCACCTTTGTTACCTTGGTCCAATGCGGCGCGTGCCCATGCCTGATCGCGATTTTCAACAGTCAATATACCATAACCAATAGCAAGTCTATCATTGATAGCTAAATCCTGAAGACCGCGGGCACTCTCCCCGCAAACATAGTCGTAATGGGACGTTTCCCCCCTAATGACACAACCGAGACCAATATAACCATCATATTTTATCGCCGTACCATCGGCCGCGAAACGTATGGCCGCTGGGATTTCAAAAGCCCCCGGCACACTTATCCGTTCATAGGTGGCTCCGGCCTTATCAAGAGCTTCTACAGCACCTCTGACCAGCTCATTGGTAATATCCTGATAATAAGGGGATTCGACAATCAATATATGTAATGGCTTGGACATTTTTATATTCTCTATTCTTTTAAGACGCCAATTTTTATGTTTCCATCAAATTTACGCTGTTCAACAATATTCAGCCCATATCCTTCGATTCCGACAACATGCTGTTCCGTATTAGACAGAAGAATCAGGTCCGATACCCCCAAATCAACAAGAATCTGTGCGCCAATACCGTAATTTCTCAGGAATGTTTCTGAGTCTACATTTTTCTTACCCGTTTTGCGCGCAATCTGGTCCGTAATGATCGTGCTTGCTGGCTCCCTCAGATATACGACTACACCACATTCTGCTTTGCCGATTTCAATCATTGCCCGGTGTAACTGGCTCCTAGTTGTGCCCTTTTCACAGAGAAGGTCATCAAATAGATTAAACGGGTGCATACGGACTAATGTGGGCGTGTTTTTTTGCGGCTTGCCTTTTACAAGGGCAAAATGCTGCGTATTATCATCCTTAACGCCATAAACCCGCAAAGTGAATTCTCCACCATATTCCGAGTTGATGGTCGTTTCTTCAATACAGCCCACAAGATTATCGACCTTACGACGATAAGCAATCAGATCTGCAATGGTCGCAACTTTCAAATCATGTTTTTTGGCAAATTCAACCAAGTCCGGCAACCGGGCCATTGTGCCATCATCGTTCATAATTTCACAAATCACACCCGCTGGGTTAAGTCCCGCTAACCGCGCCATATCAACAGCGGCTTCGGTATGACCTGCCCGAACCAATACGCCGCCATCACGGGCAACAATAGGGAAAACATGCCCCGGGGTAACGATATCATCCGCTCCCTTGACAGAATTAATGGCCACCGCAATCGTATGAGCTCTGTCAGCAGCTGAAATACCTGTGGTAATACCTTCTTTTGCCTCAATGGAAACCGTAAAGGCCGTATTGTTACGGGCGCGGTTATTTGTACTCATGGGGGGCAATCCCAGAATTTCAGCTCTTTTCTGATCCAGAGTAAGACAAATCAGTCCACGGCCATATTTTGCCATGAAATTAACCGCATCCGGAGTTGCCATTTGAGCCGGAATAATCAAATCGCCTTCATTTTCCCGGTCTTCGTCATCGACCAGAATAAACATACGGCCATTTTTGGCATCTTCCAGAACATCTTCAATAGGGGAAAGGAAACTTTGGGGCATAATTTTGGATCTTCTTAGTTAAATTCATTCATTCTGGCAACATAACGGGCTAATATATCAATCTCAAGATTGACCCGGTCCCCTGCTTTTACATTAGAAAAGGTCGTCTTTTCCTGTGTATGGGGAATTACATTAATACCAAAAACACTTGGTTTCTGATCGTGATCGATCACTTCATTGACGGTCAGGGACACGCCATTAATTGTTACGGAACCCTTTTCCGCGATATATTTGGTTATAGCCGGCGGAATGGTGAATAGCATTCTCATGCTGTCGCCTTCTGGGATAATAGATTTTACCTCACCAATACCGTCCACATGACCTGTGACAATATGGCCCCCAAGTTCATCACCGACTTTCATAGCCCGCTCAAGGTTGATTCGTGTACCTTCAACCCAATCCCCAAGATTGGTACAGGACAATGTCTCTGCAGAGGCATCAATAGCAAACCAATCGCTGCCTTTATCTACTACCGTCAAGCAGACACCAGAACAGGCAATAGAAGCACCAATATCTATGCTTGCCGTCTCAAAAGCCGTATTCAGTATGATTCTCGTATCACCATTGGAGGTGATATTTTTGACTTTGCCAACATCAGTAATTATTCCAGTAAACATTTTAAATCATAAACTCCTGCCAAATGTCATTTCCTGTCTGCCCAGTTCGGACATGAGAAAATCGCGGCAGTTCCTGTAACTCTTTTAGGGCCATAGAGGCCAATGCAGACAAGCCATCACCACCGATCACACTAGCTGACCGGAACCAATATAGTCGGTCTACCAGACTTGCCCGGATCAGGGAAGCATTAACTTGTGCGCCCCCTTCGGACAACAACCTTGTAATCCCTTCTGTTGTCAGCTTTTCCATCATTCTGGATAAATCAACCTGTCCGTCACTATTTGCCGCACAAACTATTAATTTTGCCCCTTGTTTAGCCAATTCATCAAATCTTTGACCACCCTGTTTAGTCGTTACGATCCATGTAGGTATTTTGCCCGCTGTTTCAAGGAGTTTACAGCCATTGGGAATTCTTAAATTGCTATCCACTACAATCCGTACGGGTGAACAGTCTTCCAATCCTGGCAAACGACAATCCAGTGATGGGTCATCCGCCAGAACCGTGCCAACCCCAACCATAATAGCATCATGACTAGCCCTCAGCCAATGTCCCCTATGGCGTGATTCCGGCCCTGTAATCCATTTACTCTGGCCCGATTTTGTAGCGGTTTTTCCGTCCAAAGAACTGGCAATTTTCAATGTCACCAACGGTTTCTTACAGGATATTTTTTGAAAGAAACCTTGATTTACGTGATCAGCCTCAGATTGACATAGCCCGAAATCAACTTGAATACCGGCTTTTTGTAGAATTTTCAGTCCCCTGCCCGAAACCCGGCTATCTGGATCGCCAGTGGCCACCACAACTCGACGAACATTTGCCTTAACAAGGATTTCTGCGCAAGGGGGCGTTTGACCGTGATGCGCGCAAGGTTCCAATGTGACGAACACAACCGCGTCCTGCCCATTTTTTCCGGCCTTTTCCATTTGGTCAAGAGCCACGGCTTCCGCATGGGGACGACCGCCCCGGCCCGTATAACCACGGCCTATAACATGCCCGTCCTTATCAATAATCACACAGCCAACAGCAGGATTAGGCCATGTTGAGCCAAGGCCACGGCGGGCCAACCCCAATGCCATATTCATATAGTCGCTGTCTTTTCTCAAGATAAATGCGGCCCTATTCTACAGGATCAATAATCTGCTCAACGAATTTTTCAAAATCTTTGGCTTCCCGGAAATCTTTGTAAACCGAAGCATAACGTACATATGCAACAGAATCCATATTCTCCAGACCTTCCATGATTAATTTACCAATCTGCTCAGTCTTGACCTCAGCTTCACCAAGACTTTCAAGCTGCCGAACAATGCCATTAATCAACAGATCGATACGATTTTCTTCTATAGGACGTTTCCGTAACGCCAGCTTGACGGACGCCTCCAGTTTATCCCGCACGAAAGGAACTTTCTTGCCTGTTTTCTTAAGAACCGTCAATTCACGAAGCTGCACCCGTTCAAAAGTGGTAAAACGCGCGCCGCATCCGTTACAGGACCGCCGCCGCCGAATAGCGGAATTATCCTCGGTCGGACGGCTGTCTTTTACCTGAGTATCGTCATTTCCGCAAAATGGGCAACGCATTGCTCTGTTCCTTACCTTAGAGGTTAGTAAATAGGAAAGTCTTTACATAACGCAACGACTTTTTTCTGTACGGCTGATTCTACGGCACTGTTATCGTCCGGGTTAGCCCGTAAACCCTCCAAAATTTCAATGATGAAATCGCCAATCAACTCAAATTCCTTAACCCCGAAACCACGTGTCGTCCCCGCAGGAGATCCCAAACGGATACCAGATGTCACCATTGGTTTTTCAGGATCAAAAGGAATACCATTCTTGTTACAAGTAATATTAGCCCGTCCCAGTGAATTATCTGCATCACGACCCGTCAAACCCAAAGGCCGCAGATCCACCAGCATCAAATGCGTATCCGTACCACCGGACACGATATCACAACCACCTTCCATAAGACGGTTGGCCAACGCACGGGCATTTTCCACGACCCGATGGGCATAGTCTTTGAAATCAGGTCTCAATGCTTCGCCAAAGGCAACCGCTTTGGCTGCTATCACATGCATTAAGGGACCACCCTGCAAGCCAGGGAACACTGCGGAATTGAATTTCTTACCCAATTCAGGGTCATTGGTCAAAATCATACCGCCTCTGGGTCCGCGCAAAGTTTTATGGGTTGTCGTCGTTACCACATGAGCATGCTCCAACGGATTTGGATGAACCCCACCAGCAACAAGTCCGGCAAAATGCGCCATATCAACCCAGAAGTAGGCCCCAACCTCATCAGCTATTTCCCGGAAACGTTTAAAGTCAATAAAACGAGGATAAGCAGAACCGCCAGCGATGATAATCTTTGGTTTATGCTCCCGCGCCAAACGTCCGACTTCGTCGAAATCAACCATGGCATCATCCCGGCTCACACCATATTGAATCGCATTAAACCATTTTCCTGATTGTGCAGGCGGCGCACCATGGGTCAAATGCCCCCCAGCGGCCAGTGACATCCCAAGAATAGTGTCTCCCGGTTGCAACAGAGCAAGATTAACCGCGCCATTAGCCTGCGCACCAGAATGAGGCTGCACATTAACATAAGCGGCGTTAAACAGCTTTTTCGCCCGTTCTATAGCCAGGCTTTCCGCGATATCAACAAATTCACAGCCCCCGTAATAACGTCGGCCTGGATAACCTTCGGCATATTTATTGGTCAACACAGAACCCTGTGCTTCCATAACCGCACGGCTGACAATATTTTCAGAAGCAATAAGCTCAATATGCTCTTGCTGGCGTCCCAGTTCCAGCGTAATGCTGTTCAACAATTCCGGGTCACTTTCAGCAAGTGAGCTATTAAAAAATTTGTTCATATCAGTGGATGAAGTCATATCAAATAAATCCTAAGTCAATATCTCTGTTCATGAAAAATATCAGGACATCTTGTCGATGCGACGCTGATGTCTTCCGCCTTCAAATTCCGTGTTTAAAAAAGCCTTCAAGCAATCTTTTGCCACATCAGGACCAATGGTTCTGCCGCCCATAACAAGGACATTGGCATCATTATGCAGTCGGCTGAGTTCTGCTGTCAGTCTATCGTGAACCAGCGCGGCCCGCACATGAGTATACCGATTGGCGGCAATACTGATGCCGATTCCCGACCCACAGACAAGTACGCCTCGAGCCGCTTTCTTTTCTAATATTGCGTCGGCCATAACCTGCGCAAAATCAGGGTAATCAACGGATTCGGCCCCATTACAGCCTAAATCCAAAACCTCATAGCCACGTTCCTCAAGGTACGACTTCAGGATTGTTTTGAGGTCATATCCCCCATGATCCCCTGCTAATGCAATGATTTTTTTAGACATTACCGATACTCTTATCAAACGTCCCATACCATACAGGACTGAAAACCATCTCATATCATAAGGTTTCCGGTTTTCCTACCTTATGTATGGGAAAAAATAAAATTTTTACACAATTTTCAGACCAAAAATAAATGGCTCAAAGTTTTTCTTTAGAAAGTACGTATTTCAGCTTTTTAACCGCGACACTACTTAACTGATTCCGGCTTGCCGAAGCAGGGCCAACAATGGATACTTCACGTCCGGTAACCGGGTCAACAGCAGACACCTTTACAGACGATCCAATCTGTATGAATTCAACAAGATACTGCCCTGCATCATTGCTCATCCACGCAATCCTTGTTTAAAATAATTTCAATTATGCCGCTTTGGCAAATTTATTCACATCAAGCCGCGCCCAAACCGTTTTCAATGATTCAACCAAATGATCCATCATATCATCAGAATGCAATGGACTTGGCGTAAAGCGCAACCGTTCCGCTCCCCGTGGGACCGTTGGGTAATTAATGGGCTGAACATAGATATTAAACTCGTTCAGCAAAATATCTGATGCCTGCTTACAAATCACAGCATCCCCAACCAAAACGGGAACAATATGACTGACGGATGGCATAACAGGCAAATCTGCAGCGCGCATTTTTTTCTTCAAGGCCGCCGCTCTTTCCTGATGAATAGTCCGTTCTATTTGGCTTTCTTTCAAATGACGTACACTAGCCAATGCTCCGGCGGTAATAACCGGGGACATAGAGGTTGTAAAAATAAAACCCGATGCAAAACTGCGTATAGAGTCAACAATATCAGCGGTCGAGGTAATATATCCGCCCATAAGCCCATAGGCCTTGCCCAATGTACCTTCAATAACCGTCAAACGGTCCATGAGGCCATCCTGTTCCGCAACACCACCGCCACGTTTACCATACATACCAACCGCATGAACCTCATCAAGATAGGTCAGAGCGTTATACTTATCGGCAAGGTCACAGAATTCTTTTATAGGGGCGAAATCCCCGTCCATGGAATATACAGATTCAAAGACTATTAATTTCGGCAAATCCAAGTCTGTAGCCTTTAGCAGACTTTCCAGATGCTCTACGTCATTATGGCGGAAAATATGCTTTTTACAGCCGCTATGACGAACGCCCTCGATCATGGACGCATGATTTAATTCATCGGAAAACACAACGCAACCGGGCAACAACTTCGCAATCGTGCTGATACTGGCATCATTTGAAATATAACCGGATGTAAAGAGCAGCGCAGCTTCTTTTTGATGAAGATCTGCCAGTTCCTGCTCCAGCAAAACATGCATGTGATTGGTGCCACTGATATTACGTGTCCCACCAGCACCGGCGCCCGTATTTTTCAGCGTTTCTTC
>JAESRB010000107.1 GCA_016764855.1 Emcibacter sp. | reverse complement strand
TTCTCATTAATAATTTTTACAGAACAGCATAGTTCATTCTTTTAAAAGACACTGATTCCGACAAATCAATTGCTTTCAAGAACCTCTTTCACCTGCTCAGCAAGCTGTTTAAGACTAAAGGGTTTAGGCAGAAAATGAAAATCATCCTCTCCAGGTGTTTTTTCAAACACATCTTCCGCATAGCCCGAGATAAATATGACCTTTAATTTTTGATTCGTTTCCCGGATTTTTCGAACCAACGTCGGCCCAT
The DNA here is from genome assembly GCA_016764855.1 of Emcibacter sp. GTDB lineage: Bacteria > Pseudomonadota > Alphaproteobacteria > Sphingomonadales > Emcibacteraceae > Paremcibacter. Next base: position 10,759 of record JAESRB010000107.1, on the reverse strand, counting down.
CCATGATCGGCATCACCACGTCGCTGATCAAAAGGTCCAGTTCATCCTCAATTTCTTCGAACAGCTCATAAGCCGCCTCACCGCTGGCGGCTTCATACACATGATAGCCCTTATTTTTCAGGGCGCGAGAGGCGAACATGCGTACCGCATCTTCATCTTCCACCAATAATATGGTGCCTTTTCCGGTCAAATCCCTTGTGGGTTTTTCCGGCGCAACGTGGGCCGGCTCCACATCCTCTTTCTTCACATCCTTATAAACAGGCAGGTAAATGCTGAAAGTTGTCCCCTTGCCCACTTCACTGGTGGGGAAGACAAAACCGCCGGTCTGCTTGACGATACCATAGACGGTGGACAGACCAAGACCCGTTCCTTTGCCCACTTCCTTTGTGCTGAAGAAGGGCTCAAAAATCTTGCCCAGATGTTCCTTGGCAATACCACATCCCGTATCTTCCACTTCTAGCAATACATATTCATTATAGGGCATGACCTGATAACGCTTGCTTAAAATTTTGGATTCTTCCAACGAGATATTACGGGTTCTGATGGAAATTTTACCATGATCATCCATCGCATCCCGCGCATTGACGCACAGATTGATGATCACTTGTTCCATCTGCCCCTGATCCACCTTTACGTGACCAAGGTCCCGGCCATGTTTCATTTCCAATTCAATATTGTCCCCAATCAAACGTCCCAAAAGATTGGACAATTCCGCCAGAACATCCGTGATGATAAGAATTTTCGGCCGCAGGGTCTGCTGACGAGAGAAGGCCAGAAGTTGCCGCACCAGATTAGCTGCCCGGTTAGCATTTTGCTTAACCTGAATAATATCGGAAAAAGACTGATCCCCCGGACCATGACGCACCAGAAGAAGATCACTGAAACCAATGATGGCGGTCAAAAGGTTATTAAAGTCATGGGCGATACCGCCGGCCAATTGCCCCACAGCCTGCATTTTTTGCGACTGGGCAAATTGCAGTTCCAGATTTTTCTGTTCCGTGGTGTCAATCAGATATAAAATAACCACCTTGTCATGGTCATCAAATTTATTGAGGCGGTTAATATATATATGACCGTGTTTTTCGCCTTTACCCTTAAATCCGATATCAGCAATTGAACTGGCCAACCCACTGTCTAACGTCGCCTTAATGCTATCATAAAATTCCCCATATTCATCCGGGTCGATGATATGCTTTAGGCTGCGCGGATTTTTAATCTCCAGTTCCTGTACATATTCCCGGAAGATATGATTCTTCTCCAACACATCGCCCTGTTCCGTAACAATGGCAATGCCAATGGGAGATTCCCGGAAAAAGCGGTCAAGATTGATATTTTCCATACTCGTGTCATTGATGACGATGTCCGACTGGCTGGAAAAGACCTGACAAACTGTAACGCCCTCTTCCAAATGTGGCATACCCCGTTGCACCTGATCCCCTAAGGTGGCTGAGAGGGGCAGGAATTCCAGCAAAATTTCTTCCCCGGATAATGTCCGTATTTGAATCTGCCCATTCAGATGTGCCGGGGTAATAGAGCAAAAATCTGAAAATGGTTGCGGTAGCGTAATGTCTTTGGGCGATTGCCCTGTCATCCAATGTAATAGAATATCATTGGCATAAATGACCTGACCATCCTCGGATACGGAAATAAGACCACTATCACTACTGTCCAGCAAAAAACCCAATTGTTCCAGATTAAAGCCGCTCTCTCTCTGGCGGATATCTTCTGCCAGCACTTCGGATATGGAACCGGAGAACAGCCAAGTGATATAGTCTTCCTCTGCGCCTTTCCGGCTGAGGGTGACTTCGGCATATTTCTTATCATCGTCCCCGGACAAAAGCTGTATCATGCAGGATTCTTCCGCACCTTTATCCAAAGCGCCAAGACTGAGCTTCAATGCGGCGGCGTCGGCCTCCCCCATCAATTCCAGAGGTGGCAAAATGTCTCTTTTCAAGCTCTTCTTCAGGAAAAGACGGTACGGCATATTACAATAGACCATCGCCCCCTCAAGAGACGTAATGACCTGTGGCTGCGTCACCTCGGTCCCAGGGCATGTTTCGGACAGAAGTGCTGAACTGTTCCGACCCGCATACAAATATTTACCGAGAACTGCCGCAGCAATCACAAGGCTAACCCCGGCCAGCACATAACCCAGAACTGGCAGCCCCAAGGCCAAACCAAAAATAAGCCACGCCAGCGACACAAGTCCACCAATAGCGGCAACGGTAATCAGAAAAGGGTAATCAATAGATTTGGGTTGTAAATACATATTTTTTGGTAACTCACTGATTGAACAATCCTAAATTGCCATATTATTCAGATGATTTCATTTGTTTTTTTCTTTCAACCCCATTTTATACGTCAGGGTCATATTTCTGTAGGTTTATAATCACCGACTTCGCCTTTATTAAGGCGCATAATATAGCCAACAACTTCTGCAACGGCCTTATAATGATCTTCATGGATTTCGTCATCCACTTCTACCGTCGCGAACAAAGCCCGGGCCAGTGGAGCGTTTTCAAGAATTGGTATTTTATGTTCCTCAGCAACTTCCCGGATTTTGAGAGCAATATGATCCGCCCCCTTGGCCACGACCATCGGCACTTCCATTGCACCATGATTATATTTCAAGGCCACCGCATAATGGGTTGGGTTAGTGACCACCACATCGGCCTCTGGCACCGCAGACATCATACGGGTTCGGGAACGTTCTTGACGTATCTGACGCAAACGGGCCTTCACATGAGGGTCGCCATCGGTCTGCTTCATCTCATCCTTCACCTCTTGCTTGGTCATGCGCAGTTTTTTGATATGCTGGAATTTTTGAAACAAAAAGTCGAGGCCCGCAATGACGGCCATAACCGACACAACCCCGCCCAGAATTCGCAACACCATCATATAAATAACATCAAGGATATCGCCAAGGTCCCGGGTCATCATCTGTTCCAGCCGCCCGCGCTCTGGCCATACCAAGATCAGAATCACACAGCCCACAATGGTAATTTTGAGTATGGATTTCATGATTTCAACAAAATTTTGCATTGAAAACATTCGCTTGAAACCCGCAAGCGGGGAAATTTTACTTAATTTCGGTTTAATTTTCTCCGCACTCAATATGGGCTTATGTTGGATCATCGCGCCCATTAACGCCCCAATCATCAAGATAATAATCGAAAGTGTCATATAGTCAAAAACCGCGCTAAAGGCCTCCGATGCATAATCCAGAAGGCTATTGCCATTCATGGAAACGCTATAGGATGTGGCCAGCATATCGCCTAGCAATCCGCTCAGTCCCGACATGGTCGATTTTGCAGAAACCATAATAATAATAGTGGCCGAAAACAAAATGAACCAATGTTTGATCTCTTGACTCTTGGCAACCTCGCCCTTTTCCTCTGCCTCTTGCAGTTTTTTGGCTGTCGGTTCTTCGGTTTTTTGTGATTCGTCCTGATCATCTGCCATGGACTGCTACCTCACGTCCAGGAAAGCACCAAGGCCGCTTTCCATATATTGCAGGAACCAATTCATGCTGGCCGCCAATACGATTGCCAGAATCATGAAACCTGCCGCAATATTTAACGGCATGGCAATAAAAAACACCTGAAGCTGTGGCATCAGACGGGCCAGAATGCCCAGACTAATATTGAATATCAAACCATAAACAATAAACGGCGATGCAATCTGCACCCCCAGTAAAAAAGATTTTGATACCGTATTCACCACAATCTCTGCAAAGTCCGCCATCCTGAAATCTGCCCCAACGGGAAACAGCGTATAGCTGTCATACATGGCAGCAATCATCATATGGTGCATATTGGTTACAAAGATCAACACTACGGCCATCAGGGTCAGGAAGGTGGACATCAACGCACTTTGCGCGCCTTGTGCCGGATCAAAGGCCTGTGCCATCGCTAGACCGGTTTGCATGGCAATGATCGTACCCGCAGTATGCAACGCACTCATCAATAATCGGATGGCCGAACCAATCAGCAATCCAATCAATATTTCGAAAATAATCAATATCCCCAGCATATAAGGCGAACCAGGCATCGCGGGCAGCGTGGTCCGAACCGCCGTATATATCAAGAAAGAAACCGACAAGGCCATAACAAGACGCACCCGCTGCGGGATTGCCGTTTCACCCAAAGCCGGCATCAACATCACCATGGCGCCCAGCCGGGAAAATACCAGGAAAAATGCGAAAATCTCCTCAGGCAGCAGATCAGCCAAGATTCACAATCCGTTCTGCGATAAGCCCCATAAAGTCCGCCAATGTTTCCCCCATGAAAGGCAAAAAGATAAATAGAGCAAAAAATATGGCAATGATTTTTGGAACAAATGTCAGTGTCATTTCCTGAATTTGTGTCAACGCCTGAAATAAGGCAATGATTAAACCCACAGACAATGCCACCAGCATGACCGGCCCAGCCACTTTGATCAGGACCCAAATGCCTTCCTGTGCAATGTCTAATACGTCCGCCCCATTCATTGGTTTAGTCCTTCTTGGCTTATCTCTATGGCCGTTCTATATGGCTGATGCCAGTATTTGTATTTGAGTTTGAACTTGGTGTCGCTAGCTACTATCTAGAGCCGATCTCCACAGGCCTGCCATTTTATCTGGCCTACCACGAAATGGCCTTTAAAAAAGCGCGTTCTATATGGGCATTTTGATAATATCTTGATAGGCAGCAATCACCTTATCCCGTACTGCGACAACCGTTTCAAGTACCATTTCAGCATTCTGTACGGATGTCACCAAATCCACCAGATCGGCTTTGCCGTTGAGTGCCTGAATCCCGGTATTGGCACTGGTACCAACGGAATCGGCTGTATTGGTAATCGCGGATTTCAGAACATCGGAAAACGTCGATGTACCTTCTCCGTTCATATTGCCTGACAGCCCCCCTACACCGGAAATACTACCCACCTTGTCCATACCACTGCCGCCGCCCTGATTTTTCAGAACATTCGCATAGGCATTGGCCGCATCCATGGCTTTGATATTCATTGTCTCATCCTGTACATTTCACGAGGCTAAAGGCCCCATCAGCTTATCTTAACAGATCAAGGGTCCGCATCATCATGCTCTTTGACACCTCAATGGAACTGAGATTAGCCTCATAAGAGCGTTGGGATTGTTTCATGTCCATGGCTTCGATCAGGCCATTCACATTAGGCGTCTTGATATAACCATTCTCATCCGCTGCGGGGTGGCCCGGCTCAAAACGCAGACCGAAATCCGACTGGTCATATTTTACATTATTAACCTTCACCCGCGTAACACCCAATTCTCTATCCAACGTATTGGTAAAGGTGACAACCTTACGACGATAAGGATCAACCCCCGGCGCCATGGCGACAGAACTCGCATTGGCAAGGTTTTCTGCAATCACCCTCATACGGGTGCTTTGCGCCTTCATTCCTGCCGCGGAAATCATCATTGCTTTGGACAAATCCATGGAGATTACTCCCTTTATCTTTTTTCTACCGCTTTACGTTTTACCGTTAACGGTTTCGCCCAAGGGCCGTTTTAATCATACCAACATGCTTACGATACAGGTTTGTAGCCATAGCATATTCTAATTGTGTTTCAGACATTTTGATTAATTCATCTTCAAGGCTCACCGCATTACCGTCCGGTGTGCTCAAAGCAAATTTTGACTCTTGCACTGCGATCTCATAATGACCTTCTTGCCCACCCGGCACGGCCATATGACCTTTGGCCGTGGTCTGCATATGCAGTCCGCCGGTATTATTTATCTGGTCCAAACGTGCCTTGAAACTGACTTTCTTCAGATCCTTGGGGACATACCCCGGTGTATTGGCGTTGGCAATATTTTGTGCCAGGACCTTTTGCCGTTCCGTGAGCCAATTCATTTTCTGACTCAGGGAACTGAAAAGTGAAATAGATTTCAGGTCCATCTTATTTTATCCTAAATATCATTTACCCTATGGGACTATTGATAAAATTTTAGCAGAATACATTATAGTGGTTAAGCATACACCATAACCTGACCATTGTGGAGCCAGAAAATTAACAATTTATTAAGATTATCAACAATTTAAATTATCCCGAATAAACAAATAAACTCAATGCCTTATAATTTAGGCTGACAAAGTGGGGTAGCTGTGATTATTATCACAAAATAAAATATTATACTTAACCGGATTATGCCACAGCCCATGACCCTACAGAAAAAAGACATCCGACAAAAAGCGGTTGCCCTGAAGCAAAACAGGGGCAGGGCTGATATTCCACGCATCACGGCCAGTGGCGTGGGCAAGAATGCGGAAAAAATTCTTAAGATTGCTTTTGACAGTGGGGTGAAGGTCCGAACCGATGAAGATCTAGTGGAAATTTTATCCGCCTTTGATGTGGACAGTTATATTCCTTTAGAAGCCTTACAACCGGTCTCCGAGATATTAAGCTATCTCTATAATGAAAATATTCGTCTGAGCGAAAACAAGGCCCTGACTGAAATCGACCAAAGAAAGAAGCTGTAATATGGAAACCAGCGCCTATTTCCAGTTCATCATGGCATTGTTATTTGTCCTTGCTCTGATTTTACTCCTTGCGTACGGCGCCAAAAAATTCGGCCTTATGGCCCGGGTCACGGTTCATTCGCCAAAGACCAAAGACAAACGCTTGAATATTGTTGAGATACTGCCCATTGATGCCCGAAGAAAACTCATGCTCATCCGGCGGGATAATGTGGAACATCTGATCATGCTCGGCCTTGACCGGGATATGGTCATCGAACAAAATATCAAAACCAAAGCAGGCACTATGGAAAATCCATCATGACTTTTCTCAACAAACATACGTTCTCGCGCCTAAAGAATCATAAACTCACGTTAGGCTTGCTCACTCTGTCTTTAACCAGTTTCATGGTGATCTTAAGCGCTCAGAGTCTCTTCGCTCAGGAACTGTCCCTGAATATGGGAGAAGAAGGAAGCCTTTCTGGCCGAATCATTCAGCTTCTCATGCTCATGACAGTCCTCAGTCTGGCTCCGGCGATCATCATTGTTGTCACATCTTTCACCCGAATCGTCATCGTCTTCTCCCTTCTGCGGAGCGCCATGGGGACTCAGCAAACACCGCCCAACGTCGTATTGATCAGTCTCGCTCTGTTCATGACATCCTTTATCATGGCCCCCACCATGAAGGACGCCTATGACAATGGCATCGCACCGCTAATCGCCGAACAAATCAGCGAAGAGGTCGCCTTTGATAAAACCACAGCCCCCTTTCATGCCTTTATGATGACCCATGTTAGGGAAGCCGATCTTTTGCTCTTTCTGGATTTATCGAAACTTGACCCACCCCAAACCAAAGCAGATACGCCGTTTCAGATTTTGGTTCCGGCCTTTATTATCAGCGAGTTACGCCGCGCCTTCGAAATCGGTTTTTTGATATTTATCCCCTTTATCATCATTGACCTTGTTGTCGCATCCGTGTTGATGTCCATGGGCATGATGATGTTACCGCCCGTAATGATTTCCTTGCCGTTCAAGCTGATCTTTTTCGTTCTGGTCGATGGCTGGCATCTGATCGCCGGCAGCCTCATCCAAAGCTTTCAACAAGGTCCTGTTAGCGGGTTATAGCGAGCCTTCTCCCAAAAAAATAAACCCTGCGTCTTGTAAGAAGCAGGGTTCATATGAAAGTCTATATCTTTAAATCACAAATTAGCAATTCGTTTAAAGGCTACTTATTGCGCCAGTGATTTCCCGACAGAACCCAGATCCGCAAAGGCCTCATCCAAACGCGCCATGAAACCTTCTTCCCCAGCACGAAGCCATTTACGTGGGTCATAGTGTTTCTTGTAAGGCGTACCATCTTCTGGATCGATCTGATATTTGAAGGCTTTGGCGTGGGTCTCAACATATTTACCAACCGCTTCCGAAAAGGCAAACTGCGTATCCGTATCAATATTCATTTTGAACACACCATAGGTCAATGCTTCGGAAATTTTGGCTTTTTCCGAACCAGAACCACCATGAAACACAAGGTTCAATGGATTTTTAGCTGTATCATGGGTGGTTGTCACCAAAGCTTGGCTGTTCCGTAGAATTTCTGGACGCAATTGTACGTTTCCAGGTTTATATACCCCATGCACATTACCAAATGACGCCGCGACTGAGAAATGACCAATAGGTGTCAAAAGTTCAAAGGCTTTCAATACATCTTCTGGCTGGGTATAGAGATGGGAGTTATCCGCATCCTCATCAATTTCATGACCAACGCCGTCTTCCTCGCCGCCCGTTATGCCCAGCTCAATTTCCAAGCTCATATTCAAGGGAGCCATACGTTTCAGCACCCGCGCACATTCGCTTAAGTTCACATCAATATCTTCTTCCGACAGGTCAAGCATGTGAGACGTATAAAGCGGACGACCATGCGCCTTAAAATATGTTTCGGAATGATCAATCAGCGCATCAACCCAAGGAACAAGTTTACGGTTCGCGTGATCCGTATGCAGCACAACACAGATTCCATAATGCTCAGCCAAAAGATGGACATGATGGGCCGCAGCAACGGCACCCAAAACCTTGGCTTTAAAACTATCTTCCATGCCTTGACCCGCATAAAACTGCGCCCCGCCGTTGGAAAACTGAATGATCACGTCACTCTTGTTCCGGGCCGCTACTTCCATAACGGCATTGACACTATCAGTACCAACACAATTCACGGCTGCAAGGGCATAACCGCCCTCCTTACAAGCATTCACAAGTTCATTATAGTCTTCGCCGCTTACGACGCCTGCTTTGATAGCCATTCGATTCGTCCTTGATTTTTATTTTAAAGAAATTTAAGCCGATTATAGAAGTTGTCATTTCTATCGCAAGGCAAAAGGCAACAAAAAACAGCCCCGAGGCATAACCTAGGGGCTGTTCTTTTAATTCTGTCAGCAGAGTGGCCTATACGGCTTCTGCTTCCTCTGATACGACTTCAATAACCGGACCACTATTTTGGCCTTTGGCATTAACATCCCGGTCAACCAGTTCGATAACTGCTACGGGCGCGGAGTCACCATGACGGAAACCAGCTTTAAGAATGCGCGTATATCCACCGGAACGATCTTTATAACGCTCGGCCAATGTATCAAATAATTTTTGTACGATTTCTTTGTCCGATGCCGGCAGTTTTGAAACTGCTTGACGACGGGCATGAAGGGAACCGCGCTTGCCCAAAGTGATCAAACGCTCGACAACCGGGCGCAGTTCTTTTGCTTTTGGCAATGTTGTTACAATTTGCTCATGCTTTAATAGGGCACTTGCCATGTTAGCAAACATCGCTTTACGATGTGAACTTGTTTTATTCAGCTTACGCCCAGCTTTGCGATGGCGCATATCTCTTACTCCTTGAGGGGGTATCCTTAACTAAAGACCCTACCCAATTAAAAATCTAAAAATTAAAATTCCTGTTCCATTTTCTTGACCAGCTCTTCAATATTCTCTGGTGGCCATCCCGGATTATCCATACCAAGACGTAAACCCATGGTGGAAAGGACTTCTTTAATTTCATTTAGTGACTTACGACCAAAGTTCGGTGTGCGAAGCATTTCTGCCTCTGTCTTGCGTACCAGATCACCAATATAAACGATATTATCGTTTTTAAGGCAATTTGCTGAACGAACGGAAAGTTCAAGCTCATCAACACGGCGCAATAGATTGCGGTTGAAGTCTGGCTCGTCTGATTCTTTCTCAACCGCAGCATCTTCAGGCTCATCAAAGTTGATGAATGTCTGAAGCTGGTCCTGCAAAATACGTGCAGAAAAAGCCAAAGCATCTTCCGGTGTAATCGTACCATCTGTTTCGATGGTCATGATCAGCTTATCATAGTCCAGAATCTTTCCCTCACGGGTGTTTTCCACACGATAGCTGACTTTGCTAACCGGACTGAACAGACTGTCGATAGGGATAAGCCCAATCGGTGCATCGTCAGGGCGGTTATTCACAGCCGCCACATAACCCTTACCCGTTTCAACGGTAAGTTCCATGCGAAGCTCTGCACCATCATCCAAAGTACAGATAACAAAATCTGGATTATGGATAGTTACACCAGTCACTTCACTGATCTGTCCAGCCAATACTTCGCCGGGACCAGTTGCCTGAAGTGTCAGGCGGCTTTTATCCGTACCTTCCATTTCAACGGCAATCTTCTTAATGTTCAAGACAACGTCTGTAACGTCTTCCCGAACACCTGGAATAGAAGAAAATTCATGCAGAACATTGTCAATATGAATGGACGTTACCGCCGCACCCTGAAGCGATGACAACAACACCCGGCGCAATGAATTGCCCAAAGTCATGCCATATCCGCGTTCCAGCGGTTCTGCAACGATAGTCACCTTCCGGCGCTCTTCACCAACCTGATTGATATCGAGCGTAGATGGCTTAATGAGTTCTTGCCAATTCTTCTGGATCACTGTTCAAACCCTTACTTTAAATTATTGGTCCCAAATGCCTTGAATATTATACTCTGCGACGTTTCGGTGGACGACAACCGTTATGGGGAATAGGTGTCACATCACGAATAGTCGTAATGGTAAATCCGATCGCCTGCAAAGCACGAAGGGCTGACTCACGACCGGAGCCGGGGCCTTTCACTTCTACTTCCAGTGTCTTCATACCATGTTCTTGTGCTTTCTTACCAGCATCTTCCGCTGCCATCTGCGCCGCATAAGGTGTAGATTTACGAGACCCTTTAAAGCCCATAACACCTGCAGTTGACCAGGCAATAGTATTTCCCTGCGCA
>JAESRB010000106.1 GCA_016764855.1 Emcibacter sp. | reverse complement strand
TTGACGAATGCCGGATTTTTCTAATTCTGTAATATGTACAAATACGTCTTTGCCGCCATCGTCCGGTGCGATAAAGCCATAACCTTATTGGTGTTAAACCATTTAACTGTACCAGTTGCCATTTTTTTAAGCTTCCTTAGTGTCTGTATATAATTGTCCCGAAAAAAACGGGGGTGTTATTAGAGTTCGTGTCAGTCCGGAATTGAAGCTCTAGAAACAGACAGGAGGAACCAGTATGAATGGGTCCATCACCTCAAAGAGGCTCTGCGTGAGATTCTAATTTATATCCTCAAAAAGGAGAATTAACGTAACTCAATATATGCTTTTATGTTAGATGTCCTAAAAAATCAATCTAATATTTTGAAATTGTTGTAGAAATCGGGTTTTTATAGGTTTTCTAGTGCCATAATAAGGATTTAAATTGTGTATTATGACGCTGGTTGAAGGACTTTTCCTCAGAATCACTTGGAGGTAGATGATATTTTCGTGGATATATACCAGAAGTAGGTGTGAAGATGCGGTCGAGATGATTCTCGCGGGAATCTTTATTTAGATGACCAGTTATCTATCCACTGGATTACTTCTTTGGCAGGCAAGGCTTTGCTTATCCAGAAGCCCTGACCTTCATCACAACCTAGATTTTTCAGGAGTTTCCATATATTTTCATCTTGGATGCCCTCGGCAATGACTTTCATGCCCATTTTATGAGCGAGCAGAATAGATATTTCCACAATTGTGCGGCAATCTTTATCTGTTATCATCTTTCGCACGAATACCTGATCAATTTTAAGTTCGGAGAAAGGGGCGCGGACAAGTTGTTGGAGCGAGGAAAATCCCGTCCCGAAATCATCAATGGCAAGACGGAAGCCTTTCATGCGCAACCGCGCCAGGATATCCATATATTGGGTAACATCGGACATGAGGCTGGTTTCGGTAACTTCGACCATGATTTTGGATATGTTGGCCCCGCAATTTGTGGCATGTTGGGCCAGTTTTTCCGGCATATCCAAGTCATCGAGTATTTTGGGAGAAAAGTTGATGGACATGCGAAAATCATGGCCGTTACTATTCCATATGCCTAATTGTTGGATGGCGGTCTTTGTTACAAATTCGGAAATATCTGATATCATGCCGTTTTCTTCGGCAATGGGAATAAAAAAACTGGGGGGTATTTCCCCTTTTGTGGGATGCGTCCAGCGGAGCAGAGCTTCAACACCGATGACTTTCTGGTCGGCAATGTTTATTTGTGGCTGGTATTCAAGGTACACTTCATTCTGTGCAATGGCCTGCCGTATTTCATCCAATGAGGGTGTTTCATGTTTTCGTACGGCCTGTGGGGCAGATTGACGGTCATATTTGGCGAGGACGTACTCCAGTTCTTCTGCGCGGAAGGGTTTTTGAAGGATGCCAAGTACGGATATGCCCTGTTCCAGAGCAAGTTTCTGTGCAGAATGAAGTACATATTGATCTTTGCCGCTCATGAAAATAAGGGAAGCCTTACTTGCATTATTATAGAGGAAGCGCAGTAGTTCAATACCATCAACGCCGGGCATGAATAAATCAAGTATGATGATGTTGGTGTCGGGGGTGTAGAGGGTCGTGAATTTTGTGGAATTGTCCGTTAAGGAAACGTCAAAGCCCATCCCCATGGCGACTTCGGCGACAAACTCGGCGAAATCCGTTTCATCATCAACAACCAAAAGCTTTATGTCATTCATGATTACATCCTTTTATCCAGTGTTTCCCGGATGCGAATAGCAAGTTCGCTGTTCCGGTAGGGTTTGGCAATTATCTTGCTTCCCCATTTTTCTATTTCTTCAGAATCTTGCATTTTACCGACAAATCCGGAGGTGAGTAATATGTTTAATTTCGGGTATTCTTTCGAAGCGATATTGGCCAGATCAAAGCCATTGAGCGGACCTGTCATGACAATATCAGAGAACAAGAGGTCGATTTTCTTGGTTTCAAGTATGTGTAGGGCTTCATCAGCATTATAAACGCATATGGTTTTATATCCCAATTTTTCCAGTATGTTGCTGGCAATCACGGTGAGCTCTTTTTCATCATCAACAATCAAAATGCTTTCTGTACCCTCTGGTAGGGCTATATCGGTCTTGACGGGCTTTAAAATGGGTTCTGCCGTGGCATGTGAACGGGGGAGGTGGATTTTGAATGTGGTTCCGATCCCTACTTCGGAATAAACGGTAATACGCCCCTTTGTTCTTTGGATAAATCCATAAACCATGGCCAGCCCAAGGCCGGTGCCTTTATCTTTTTCTTTTGTCGTGAAAAAGGGGTCAAAGATTTTAGTTGTTATGTCTTTAGGGATACCAGTGCCCGTATCGCTGACGGTAATTTCCACATATTCGCCTGGCTCAAGTTTTTCCGTATGATCGGAACTGTTCAGGTCGATAAGCTTATTGTGGGTTTCAATGATTAACCGTCCGCCGTTGGGCATGGCGTCGCGGGCATTTAACGAGAGATTTATTAACATGTCCTCAAAATCACCGGTATTGAGCTCAACCATCCACAGGTCATCGGCCAGATTAGTCTCAAGGCTGATTTTACTGGTCATTGATTTGCCGACCAGGTCTTCCAGATTCAGGATGGTTTTATTCACATTTGCCAGCTTGCCAATTTCGGGTCTCTGGTGGGCAAAATTAAGAAGGCGCTGGGTCAGGGAAGACCCGCGCAGGGCCGCATTTTGAGCTTTTTCCATATGCTGTTGTAGTTTGCTGCCCTCCTCTACCTTACGTTTCATGAGGTCAATATTGCCGATGATGACGCCCAGCAAATTGTTGAAGTCATGAGCAATGCCACCGGCCAATTCGCCGACAGCTTCCATTTTTTGTGATCTGCGAAGATGTTCTTCTATTTTCTTGCGTTCCGTAATGTCTTCATTAACGGCCAGAAAGTGAGTGGTGGTCCCTTTCTTGTCTGTGATGCATGAAATAGAAGTAAATTCCCAAAAAAGACTGCCGTCTTTGCGTTTGTTATGGAATTCGCCATGCCACTTTTTACCAGAAACAATATTATTCCAGAGGGCGGCATATTCTTCTTGAGATGTATGGCCTGAGCTCAAGAAGCGAGGGTTCTTGCCCATGACTTCTTTGGCTGAATAGCCTGTGCTGTCTTCAAATTTTGGATTGACATATTCGATGGCGCCATCTGTATTTGTGATGATGATGGAGGCGGGGCTTTGTTCTACGGCCCTGGACAAAATGCGTAATTTATCTTCAATTATTTTATGCTTGGTAATATCCTGCACAATAGTCGTGATGCCGATGGTCACACCTTTTTCGTTGATTAAGGGGGTGTTAAACCATTCACAAACGATTATACGGCCATCTTTGGTGATATTCTCATTAATGCTATGGGTGCTGCGGGTGTTTTGGATTATTTTTTTGCGTAGTTCAGCCATTTCATCGTTGAAGTTTGGTGGGACAAGCATTTCCATACAATGATGACCCAGAACTTCGTCTTCAGTATAACCAAAGATTTTTTCGGCGGCAGGGTTCCATTGAGTGCACGTCATACTCTTATCCCATGAGATCACGCCAAGGGGGGAGCTTTCCTGATGCAGGGATAGACGTTCTTCGCTTTCTTTTTGGGCCATCTCAGCCAGCTTGAGTTCAGTGATGTCAATGATACTGACCGGGATGCTTTTGAATTCTTCGTCTGTTTCGGGTATTTGAAACGAGATAATCGTGTTAATTGTCTCTCCATCAAATGTCAGGAAATCCGCCTCGGAACGATAAATTTTCTTTTTGTCCCAAATGGCACATAATTCTTCGATGAAAGTCTGAATGGTATTGGGGCCAAAAGTTTTGTGGATCGTGTGCAGGAAGCAATCATGGGTCTTGGCTTTAAAGAGCTTGAGGGTCGCCTTGTTCACTTGAATGACCCTGAGCTTGTCCAGCATATCCCACGCGGCTTGCGGGTTGTCTATCAGATATTGACGTAGGTCTGTAACGCCTTCTTCACGTAGTGTATTCATAGAGGACAGCACGGCCGACATATCTTCATTCCAGATGGAGACTTCAGCATTTTCGAAGAGGCGTTGAAAGCGTTCTTTGCTTTTGTGCAGTTCTTGCTGAACGGTATGTTCTGCTGTTATGTCACGAAAAACTAATACCACGCCGGTGACATCATTGTCATCGTCCCGAATGGGAGCCGCAGAGTCTGATATTTGATGCTCGGTTCCGTCCTTTGAAATCAGAATGGTATGGCTGGCAAGGTCAACGACCTTACCGCTTCCCAATACTTTATTGGCCGGGTCCATAACAGTTTTTCTGGTGGTGGCATTAATGATATGGAATACTTCGGTCAGAGGCTTCCCTTGTGCTTCGTCCATATTCCAGCCGGTCAGTTTTTCGGCGACCGGGTTCATGCGGATAACACAGCCATAGATGTCCGTCGCAATCAGCGCATCCCCGATAGAGTTCAATGTGGTGCGGAGGCTTTGTTCATTATTCTGTAATTCAAATTCAATCTGTATTCGGGCCTCGATCATTTTGTTAAAGGCATCGTTCAGGTCGCCGATCTCGTCATGGGAACCGACTATCGCCCGTTCGCCCAATGCGCCGGACAGGATGCGTTGGGCAATATTGGATAAAGCAACAATGGGGGCCACGACTTTGGTTCTGAAATAAAAGAAGGCCAGCAAGGAAAATAATATGGTGATCACTACCAATAGGGTGGTGATATTCCAGTATAGGTCGCCTTGCTCTTTGTTTTTTATAGCATTGAGGCTGATCCGTTCGTTGATAAGGTCATTGAATTCCCGGATGGGCTGCATGATTTTTGCTCGGGATTCAAGGTATTGCGCGTTATAAAGCAGATTACGGGCAAGGGCCGGGTCGGGATCACCCGTAATGACGAGCTTTCCATTGTCATCGGGAAAAATCCCCTCCATGGCAGAAAAGGCGACTTTTTCCATTTTGCTCAGTTCTTTGGTATATTTTATGATCTTTCTCAGGATGAGCAGTTCCTGAAGCGTTAATCCGGCATTATCCATCAGATTTATAAGAGGAGTCATCGCCCCTTGAGCTTGCATATTTGGTTGGTTGATAACCTCAAAGCCCCAGTATGACGTTTTGTATTGTATGGGGTGAGAGGCTTGACCATCTTGAATAGCCCAAATATCGTCATAATATTGCTTGTATATATTATTTCCGGTCATGACATATGTCCGGGCCATTTTGGTCAAGTCATCTGATTTCTGCTGGAGATGCTCGACCAGGGTATGATACTGATATTGCAGTAAAATTATTTCGGCAGATTGTTTTCTGCTGTTTGCCAGTTGGCCCATTGAAAGGATAATGGCACTGAGCAGACTGAGGATAATCAGAAAAATAAAGAATATACGGGTCGAAATATTCATAAAATAACCTCCGTAACTTACTTATAGCCGCGACAACAGCAGTTGATCAAGGGTGTTTAACAATGCGAAGCCGGAAACTGGCCCAAGCGGCAGCTCCCATCAGGCAAATGGCGATTGCCATGGGGATCTGGGTCATGTTGAAGCTGTGGCCTACTATATAGCCAACCAGCGCGGCAAAAAAATATTGCCCAAACCCGGCGAGGGAAGATGCCGCACCGACCATTCTGGGAAACGGCCCAAGAAGACCAGCCAGAGCAGAGGGGAGGGTCATGCCCATGCCGACCATATAAAATGTCATAGGACCCAGAATAGCGGCCACATGGTTCAGGTTCAGGAGCGCTAGTAACAGCATTGAAATGCCGGATACAGCACAGATCGTTGCCCCAGTGCCAACCGTAAGATATATGCCAAGATTGCCAACAATACGTCCGCTGATCTGTGTTCCGGCCATGTAACCTAAAACAGCAACGGCAAAGCAATATCCGTATTGGTCCGCGCTTAGGCCCAAGACGTCCATGAAGACAAAGGACGAACCGGAGATGAAGGCGAAAAGGCCGCTGTAACTGAAGGCCACAACCAATAGGTAACCGCTGTAGTTGCTGTCTCGCAACAGAGAGATGTAATTGCGCAAGACCTGTTTTGGGTGAATGGCATGGGGGTCTTTATGCTGGTTGGTTTCCTTCAAAATAAAAATGATACCAATAATGCATAATGCGCCAAAGATTGCCAGAAGGACAAAGCTGGCCTGCCATCCATATATGATTGTTAAATAGCCGCCGATGATCGGGCCAATAGCCGGAGCCAAGGACATTGCGGTTCCCATATAGGACAGGACTTTCGCGGAACGTGCCTGCCCATATATATCCCGTACCATGCTGCGAGCCAGTATAATACCAGCGCAGCCTCCAAGAGCCTGTAGAACGCGCCCTGCGATCAATATCTCTATTTCCGTGGCCTGAACGCAGACAAGAGAACCTGCGAGATATATCAATGTGCCAACAAGAATGATTGGTTTGCGACCGAAACGGTCGGACAAGGGGCCGTAAAAAAGCTGGCATATAGCAAATACCATCAGATAAAGGCTGAGAGTAAGCTGTACGGTCGGCACATCTGTGTGGAAGAAGGCCTGAATCGCAGGCAGGGCCGGCAAGTATAAATCTGTTGTGATTGGCCCGAGGGCTGTTAGCATGGTTAATAAAATAACCACAATCACTGTATCTGGTCTTAAACTCATAAAGCCTGTCTCATTTGGTCTTTGATAGTCTGATAAAATATTGAATATCAGAACAATCTGTGATTATAGGCATCTCTCAAACGCTATGGAAGATTTATTCTTATTCTGTTATTATAATCTCAGGTTTAAAGGATGGAGTCCATATGGCTGATTGACTCTTCTATCGTCGGGTGTTAGGTCGTGACTTTGATATGAAACACCTTCTGGTTACAGGAATATAAAATATAATGCGTAAATTTGCGGAACTCGGGCTGCGGGAAGCTATTCTTCGTGCAGTGGAAGAAGGCGGGTATGAGAATATGACGCCCATCCAGTCTCAGGCGATCCCCAATGTTTTGGATGGCAAGGACTTGATTGCGGTGGCACAGACAGGTACGGGTAAAACCGCGGCCTTTTCTCTGCCGCTGATCCAGATGCTGCTGAAGGCTGAGGGCAAGCGTAATAGCAAGGCCGCCCGTTCCTTGATTTTGGCGCCAACCCGCGAATTGGCGGTTCAGATTGCCGATAACATCCGTAATTATGCCAAATATCTGCATTTGCGGATTGCATTGGTGTATGGTGGTGCGTCTTCCAAGCCACAAATTAAATCCATGCTTCCGGGCGTTGATATTCTGATTGCGACACCGGGTCGGCTTCTTGATCTGACCAATCAGCGTCATATTGATTTGAGTCAGGTGGAATATCTGGTGTTGGATGAAGCAGACCGCATGCTGGACATGGGTTTTATTCGGGATATTAAAAAAATTCTGGCCTATCTTCCGAAAAAACGTCAGACGCTTTTCTTCTCTGCCACAATGCCGGCGAGCGTGGAAAAATTGGCGTCAGGTATGCTGTACAAACCAGTTCGGGTACAGGTAGCACAAGAGTCTACAACTGCTGAAAAGGTTGAGCAGCACGTATTGATGGTGCCAAAAACGCGTAAGCGTGACCTGCTTATTCATATGTTGAAAGATGAGAGTATTAAACGGGTATTGGTTTTTACCCGTACAAAGCACGGGGCCAACCGGGTTTCCAAACATCTTGAAAAAGTGGGTATTGCGTCCGGGGCTATTCATGGTAATAAATCACAGAATGCCCGTCAGAAGGCGCTGAATGAATTTCGTTCCGGTGGAATTCGGGCCTTGGTTGCCACCGACGTGGCCGCGCGCGGTATCGATGTGGAGGGGGTGACACATGTGATCAATTTCGACCTTCCCAATGAGCCGGAAAGTTATGTTCATCGCATTGGCCGTACGGCGCGGGCCGGGGCCGAGGGAATATCATTGTCATTCTGTGATCATGAAGAACGGGGATACTTGCGGGATATTGAAAAGATCATTCGTCAGAAAATCCCTTTGATGGTGGAACATCCCTATCACTTTGAAGGTGTTGAAGCGCCTATACGAGGCGGTGGCGACGATGGCGGTGATGATGACGGACGGGGCGGCTCACGAAGAAATGCGCCGAAACGGCGTTTTAATTCCGGTAAGCACAAGCCAAACCGCCGGGTGAATCAACCGAAATCCAATGGCGGAAATTCAGGTAACAAACCAGGTAATAAATCTGGGGGCAATCAACGTAAGGGTCGCCCGGCAAAATCAGGGCCGCGTTAAAACGCCCTTCTTTGCCCATTTGCCCTTCTTAGCCCATTGATTGTCAGTTTTACCTTTCTTTGTCTTTAGCCCTTTATCTTAGAGAGCTAAAGACTTTAAAGGGCGCTTTCCTGCGTGTTCGGGGCTAACTTTATAAAACCAATGTCTTCCATGATAGAATATAGCGCCGGCAGAACCATAAGGATCAAGACGGTGGATGTCACCATGCCGAATACGATGCTGGTCACCAATGGAACAAGGACCAACGCCTGTGTGCTGGTTTCAAATAGCAGTGGTGCCATGCCGGCAATGGTGGTGACAGAGGTGAGGAAGATGGCCCGGAAACGGTCATAGACTGCCTGACGTGCAGCATCGTGAAAGGCCATACCTTCTTCTACGCGGTATTTGACAAATTCCACCAACAGGATGGAATCATTGACCACAATCCCGGCCAAAGAGACAAAGCCGATCATACTGGGCAGGGTGAAGTCCAGTCCCATGATGAAATGCCCCCATATGGCCCCGATTAAGGCCAGAGGGATGTTGATCATAACAATTAAAGGCTCACGGTAATTCTTGAATTGTAGGCTCAGCAGTAGAAATACCCCAAATATGCCCAACCCAAAGCCTGATAGGATAGAGGAGCTTGTTTCGTTGCCATTCTCAACTTCGCCTTTATAATTAAAACTGATGTCGGGGTATTTTTTTTCCAGTGTTGCCGAATAGATTTTTACGCTTTCCATGATTTCAGAGGTATTAGCAATATCCGCATCCACATTGCCATATATATTAATGGTGCGTTGGTGATTGATATGGCCGATGCGTGAAAATTCGCGCTTTTCGGTAATGGTGGCGACGCTGGAGAGGGGAATGGCTTGTCCGGTTGTTGAGAATATGGTGAAATTATCAAAGTCCTGTAATGCCTGACTAGGCAGACTGTCCAGTTTTGCAATAATTTCAAAGGATTCGCGGCCCTTGTAAACCTCGGAAATTTTAACATGCAGATAGGCGGCGCGAAGTTGGGTGGCGATGGTACGGGAGGTAACGCCCGCGGCCAATGCACCCGGTTTTAGCTTAAGGCTATATTGGGGTTTCCCCGCGCGAAGGTCGTCCAGAAGATTATGGACCCCGTCATAGCCCCGCAGCCGGTTTTGTATCTCCCAAGAGGCTCGTGACAGGTCATTCATATTATGTCCGCTCAGGCGAATATGGATGGCGCGTCCAGCAGGGCCGAGGCGGGGTTCTTTATATTGAATATTGAGGACATCCGGTAGCGGCCCGGTGTTGTCCTTCCAAAGCTTGATGAGGTCATTCATCCGCGTATTACGCTTCTCAGTATTGAGTAAATCAATGGCCAAGGTCGCCAGATGAGGGCCATTTTCCGGCACATCTCCGTGGACACCGTAAGAAATCTGGATGTTTTTGACCAACTCTTCTGTTTCATCCTGACTTAGGGTTTTATTGGTTTTTGTCAGGGCTGCGAGCAATATATCCACGAGTTCTTCGGTTTTGGACAGGGGGGTTCCTTGAGGCAAAAGGATGCGGGCTTCTAATATATTTCCCTCCAGATCGGGGAAGGCCTTGAATTTAACGATGCCGCTGATCATCATGCCAATGGATAAAACAAACAGGGCTAGTGCGATGCCGACAGTGGCATATCGAAAGTGCATGGCCATTTGGGCCGCATTGGCGGCGGCATGACGTAATAGGCTGAATTTGGCCTCAAAAGCCTGCCGCCATTTTGGTGGTTCCTTGTGATGGGCATGTTCCAGAGACTTTTTCAAATGGTGGGGCAATATCAGGAATGCCTCAATCAAGCTGATGGTCAGTACCGAGAGCAGAACCACAGGCAATATGCCTAGTATCTGGCCCATGTCGCCCTTCATCATCAGCAAGCTTCCAAACAGCATGGCCGATGTGAGGTAAGAGGATAGAACCCCGCGAAAGACCTTTTTTGTGCCGTCCACGGTTGCATCTAATGGTGATTTTCCTTTGCGGTATTCATGGTCGATATTTTCCGATAATACGATGGCATCATCCATTAAAATACCAATGGCCATGAGCAGGGCAACCATGGATATCATATTGATGCTAACGCCAAAGACGGCCATCATGGCAAGGCCGCCCAGAAATGAAATTGGCAGCCCCAGAGCAATCCAAA
Source organism: Emcibacter sp. (assembly GCA_016764855.1). Classification (GTDB taxonomy): domain Bacteria; phylum Pseudomonadota; class Alphaproteobacteria; order Sphingomonadales; family Emcibacteraceae; genus Paremcibacter. The sequence goes on along the minus strand of JAESRB010000106.1, from coordinate 5,576 downwards.
AGGTATAGCGTCTGGAGAAAAACAGCAGTAGCATCAGGGTCGCCAGAATAAGTCCCTGCCAACCATTTTTTAATAATAACTGTAGACGGTCCCGCACAGATGTAGAGGCATTATTAACGATGGTGAGCTGGGTTCCAGTAGGTAATATTTTATTTTCTCTATCAACAAAAGAGGTCAGAGCATCGGCGACGGTCAGGGTATCATCTCGTATGTTTTTGCTGATTTTAAGGACAGCGGCCATTTGACCATTCAATTCAATGCGGTCTTCCGGGTTTTCGAATTTATCCACGATGGTGGCAATATCTCCCAGTCTGATTTCCCCGCCCGCTGGGGTATTCAGGATGATCAGATTGGCCAGTTCATCAATTGTCTTACGCACATTGTCGAATTTGATCTGATAGGACGTATCGGTGGCTTCTAATATTCCGGCCGGTAATTCCAGCGCCTGCGCATTAATCAGGTTGGCAATATCCTGAATGCTCAGGTTGTATTTTTTCTGGGTATCGGGATGGATCAATACCTGTAATTGGTGGGTGGAGAAGCCGGACATCTTTACGATGGGAATTTCTGGCATGGCTATCAGGCGGTCCCGGTAATATTCCGCTAAGGCCTTTAGTTCACTCTTCGTTAAATTCTCGGAGGTGATGGCAATATTTGCAACCGGGTTTATCCGGCCCAATTGTTTTATCACCGGGTCTTCGATATTGTCCGGGAAATTTTGAATGGCATCGACTTCTGTTTTGATGTCATCGGTAAATTCGCGGATATTCCCTTCTTCCTGCATTTCCAATGTGAAAATAGCCATATTATCACGGGCGTCGCATTCCTGTTCTTTCAGAAAGCTGATGCCATCCGTGGCGTCTTCCAGCGGATTGCAAATGCCATCTTCGACGTCTGATGGGCTGGCCCCGGGATAGGCAACTGTGATCTGTACCTTGCTTGGTTTCAGGAGGGGGAAGGATTCTTTATTCAGGCTGCGGAGGGAATTAAAGCCAAGGGCAATGATGGCCATCATAAGGATATTGCCGATGGTGGGATGGGACGCGAAATAGCGGATCATTTCTCGTTCTCTCCGATTTTTATGGCATCATTTTTGATGTCATGATTTGCAATGTTATCCAGATTTTCCCCTAAAGCATCACGGGCCAGTTGCCTTTCATCATCGAGTGCGGGGAGGGGATTCAGGGGCAATCCTTCAATAACCGGGATAACATCGGTGATAATGATCCGCTCTCCCTCATTGATGCCCGTATCGATAATGATCAATGGGCCTTGTTTGCGCAGAATTTTTACGGGCCGAATTTCCAGAGTGTTCTCTTTGGTTGCCACATAAACACGTCCTTGATGTAAGGCCCTTCGTGGCAGGACCATAGCCTGTCGGATTGGGGTGTAAAATTGAACTGCGGCATACATGCCTTTTATCAGAGCGGGGCGTTGACCAGGTATGATGTCTGTGTAGGGGTTGTTCACCACAACAACCATGCTGATGGTGTCCCGTGTAGGGTCAATGGATTCCCCGATACGGAGGAGTTTGCCCTGCCATCTTGCCAGACTCTGATCATCGCCGACCAAGCTGACATTCGCGCCAAGGTGCAATTGGGATATGGCCATTCTCAGGTCTTCTGGCCTTTGCAGATTTATAGCTTCATTGCCATAGCCCGAAATCAGCGCAGAAAATTGGCTAATGGGGAGTTGTGCGCTGATTTCAACGGCTTGGGTGCCCAATGCTTCAAATAAGAGATTGCTTACGGTGACATATTCGCCCTTTTCAACGGATACCGTTCCAATCCGGGCATCAAAGGGGAGGGATATTGTTGTTCGTCCCAAAGTATCCTGGCTCTGAGCAAGAAGGGTTCTTGATTTCTTGATTTGTGCTTTGGTGGCGGCTTTGCGGCTGGCATAAGTGGCCAGACGGCCTTCAAGGTCTTCTACTTGCTGGCTTAGCTGTAATTGTTTTTGCTGTTCCGCATCAATGGTTGAACGGGTGATAACGCGCTTTTCCCAGAGAATGAGGAAACGGTCCAGTTCTTTTTGGCCAATTTCCAGATTCTTATGGGCAATTTTCAAAGACCGTCTGGTACTGTTCTCTTCGACTTCCAATTGCTTCAGGGAGGACTGGCTACTGGTTAACCCGGCCTTGCTTTGGTCCAGAGAAAATTCAAAGGTAGTGGGCTCAATGCGTATCACGACGGTGCCCTTGGCTAGACTGGCCCCTTTTTTCAAGGACGGATGGATATAGATGATTTTACCGCTGATCTCGGTTCTGGCTTTTAACATAACCACGGGTTTCACATTGCCATAGGCCGTTGCTTGCGCTCTAAAAGGCAGTTTTCGGGCGGTAATAACCTCAACTGTTTTAACGGGAAATTGCAGTTCTTTATATTTAACAGCGGGTTTGGATATTACGGTTATAATTACAATAAGTACCGCAGTCATAAAAATTAGCGGCAGAATAATTACCTTTTTCATAAATCTTTTTATCATTTATTTTCTATCCCACGGATGTAGATGTCAAAAACTTTCGGGGCTCTCTCAGTCATATTTTCCATTTCCCCAACTAAGAGAGATTGTATGACTAAACCTTGAATGCAGCCCATAAACATGGTTTGCGCGGCCATAGGGTCAACGGTGGGATCTATTTCTCCCAGATGCTTGCCCTGTTCAATCAAGGATATCACCCGCTGGCCATATTTTTTTATCAGTTTGCAGACACTTTTTTTGGGGGCTGTATCTTCGGAATGTTGCATTTCACCAAACATCATCCGGGGAACGCCGGGGTGGGACGTGACAAAGTCAATATGGGTCATGAAGATGGCGCGCAATGCGGATATAGGGGTGTCGGCAGCATTAGCTGAATTGTCGATCTGTTTAAGTAAATGATCCGTTACCCATTCTATCACGGCTTGCCAGATGGCTTCTTTATTGGCAAAATGACGGAATAGGGCGCCCTGGGTGACATTCATATGCCGGGCAATAGCCGCAGTTGTTATGTCGCTTGGATTTTGTATGGCGGCCAGTTCGATAACGGCTTTGACAGTTACGGCGCGGCGCATATCCGCCGACATATTTTTACGGTTTAAGGGCATTGCATTTCCAAAAGATAGTAATCGATTACTATCTTTATGCTTTAATGCTTCAATGTCAAACGCAATCTATTCGGTGATGGGTGTATCTTCCACGGGCGGCGCTGTGGGCAAGGAAGGCTGCTCGTCGTTCTCTGATAAGACTTGGAGGTTATGGCACCAGTACAACAGGTATGCCTGCGGTATGAGCCAGAGAGTTTGCCACACTGCCCAAAAGCAAGTCGGCGACTTTTGACCGTCCTCTGCGTCCAACAAAGATCATATTGGCATGTTCTTTCTTTGCCAATTCCTGAATGATATCTACGGGGTGGCCCCAAAGAAGTGTGCTACTGATCTCGACCCCGGAATCGGCGTAACGTTTGTCCAGAGGATCAAGAATAGTTTCACGTTCAATTTTTTCCTCTTGTTCCGTATCACGGGGAGGGGCCGAAAAATCAGCCATATACATGGGTTGATATTTTGACCATTGGATGGCGGTGACAAAATGAACTTCAGCATCCGTTTTCTGTGCAAGATCTATAGCGCGTTCAGCGGCTCTATCGCTCCACTCACTGCCATCAACGGCGACCAGATATACAATCTTTCTCATTTCATTTTCCTCTGTTGAAGTGACTTTCATAGCTATCTTCTGTCATTATTCATGTGGGTAGGCTGGGGTATTTTACAAGTATCTATTGTTATTAAGGCGATTAATTTATATATATTTAACCATTATGTTCTATTGTTTTAAGATTGTGTAAAATACACAGCTAACTTGCAGAAAGCAGGAGACCAGAACATGCACTTGTCAGGAGCCGATAATCGTGCGCAGTCCAGTGAGACTAGTTTCGCACAGGCATATAATTTTCAAGCTAATTTCAGCTATGTTAACGTCAGCCAAAGCCAGACCACCAATGGTCATGATCAGCAAACCAGCAGTTATAGTTCTGCGGTGACCCTATCAATTTCCATCAGTGCCATTCATGTGACAACAGATTTTTTGGCGACGGAAAAAGGCATAGATGACGGGGCGGTGTCAGTCCCGGATAAGGGGCAACCCAGAGAAAAGGGCATCGAAAATAGCCTTCAGGCCTTGATTAAAGAACTTAAAGAGAATGATGGCCTGACCGCAAAAGTCGCCAAAAGGCTCTTTAAACTGGTAGGAAGTCTGAATGTGGCGCGGGGAACAGATAAAAAACTGGGCGATTTTAATAAAGAAGATCGGCAGGAGGTCCGCACCGCACGTCAGCGGATAAATGACTTCTTCAAAGAAAAACATAGCGGATATCTGGTCGATGAAAATTTGACGAATTTTATCAAATTGGTCGCTAAGCTTGAAACGTTACGGGAATTTATCTTGAGGTCCACCGACTTGCTTTCCGCCCTGAAAGGAGAGCCTCAGGAGGAAAGCGAAGACGGGGCCGATGGTGAACAACCGCCGCAGATTAATATAGAAGCGTGATCGAACATTCGTTACTTTAAGGTATCCCTCTGCATCATCCGCAATGATGCGGTGCTTTGATCGCCACAGCCCTTGGGTAGATAGATCTGTCCGGTTTTTTCTAATGTGTCGGGATCATAGGTGGCTACATCACAGGCCGCGCCCCCCACATAGACATGTGCGCCGTCATGGGACACATTAACGGCATAATAGGTATGATCCTGATCAACGCGAGCGGCTAATGTGTGGTTTTCCAGATCAATCTTGCTCAATTGGGTATAGGTGCCAAAGGCATGTTTGCCATTGGGGCTGACCACGGTGGAGAAAATCAGGACGGACGTATTTTCAAAGTCATTGATTTCATATTTTCCCGTGTCCAGATCAAGGGTCAACAGGCCGGTTTTATAGGCCGCTGGATCATCAGCAGGCATATCAGTTTTTACGGAATAAACCGGTGTCGAGAATATATCCGTCTGATCCCACAGAGGCCAGAAGTCAAGCACATCCGGCAGGGAACGATTTTCCAGGGTCCAGTTGCGCAGCGGCAATGTTTCAACAATTTCGCCATTTTCAGGGTTCATTTTATAGATATCAAACCCGATTGCATAAAGCCATTTATCGTCTTTTGACTTCATGAGCATATGGATACGGCGCGGGGCATAGAATGTGCGGATGGGCTGTGCCTCTATCCCGGAAGAGGTGTCGTAAACGGCAATGCGGGTCGGCAACTGTTTATATTCTGACAGTTTGATTTGTGTGGACAATTGATAGACATAAAGCTCTTTACCATCCCGGCTTATGTCAAAGGCATAAAAGTTGTAAGTCCCTTAAACTACATGCCTTATATCAAAGAGGATGCTGTCAGCCTTTTGGTTAACAAGTTTGGCTGGCAGCCGTATCCTCAGAAACATTTTGAGTCTCGTTTTACTCGTTTCTACGAAGGTTATTGGTTGCCTAAGAAATTCGGATATGATACTAGAAAAGTTCAATATTCAAGTTTAATCCTCACAGGGCAAATGACTAGAGATGAAGCGCTGGAAAAATTATGCGTCTCTTCATATGATGCGAGCACG
>JAESRB010000008.1 GCA_016764855.1 Emcibacter sp. | reverse complement strand
TGAACAACAACAAAAATGGAAGCTTAAAGGTGTCTAGTAAACTGGGGGCAATTCAATTGATACATTACATTTTATTATATTTTACCTCATTTATTGGGCAAAAAAGCCACAATAATAATTCATCCCTAAATTGTATTTTAAAAATAATAACTCTTTTTAGTTATTGCGGGCTAGGCCATATTAACAATATTGTTGAACCAATTTTTGTGGTTAAATAAAAGTCAGTTCTTAACCTATAGTTGCATGTATGTAAAAATCGCTTCATTGGGGGAGTTGCGGCTCACCCTTCAGAAGCATATTTCAAACATAACTCTAACCTTTAGGAAAAATCATGAAAATGAATATCATAAGAAAATTATCATTAACTTTTATTGCAGCAATCTTCTCCATCTTTGCCATAACGGTTCAAGCTCAGGCTGCTAACGACTATACAGACATCAAATTCACAAATACTACTGGCTTAACAGTTGATATATCAGGTGTATCGTGGTCTGGTTCGTATTGGCCACAATTCAGCACATCGACCGTTGTAGATGATGCAAATGTGACTGGTGACTTAAGGACCGGATTTGATTATGGACATAGCGGTTTTACATTTTACACAACAATAAACGCTCCTGGAGATGCACGAAATGGTGAAAAATGTTATTTTACTTTTAATGTTAAAAATAGCACAGGAAATTTGTCTTTAGTTGCAGCATCTCGTCGTACTGTTGGGGCTAAATGTAGAATTGATGTTCAGACTAGTGGTTACCGAAATACTGTGCATTTTGGTGCACATGATTAAAATATAGTTATTTTTCCCTCGGCTTTTCTTTTGCCGGGGGAATTTCTAATTTATCATAAAAATTCTATACTGCTTGAATAATAAATTATGAGGCTTAATTTGATTTTTCAATGATTAATTTAAATAACATAAACAAAGGATATAAAGCCGACCTTGGACAACCACCTGTGATATTTAAATTAGCATTATCTATTTCAGCAGGAGAATTCTGCTGCATTATTGGCAAGTCCGGCTCCGGTAAAACCACGCTACTCAATCTACTCGGGCTTCTTGATCTGCCGGATCAGGGAAGTTGCGTTATTAACGGTCAACCCCTGAATCATCTTACCCCGAAAGAACTCTCCATATTTCGCCGCCAGAATATAGGGTTCATTTTCCAGAATTATCAGCTCCTTCCTCACCTGTCTGTTTTGGATAATGTGGCCCTATCTCTGCTCTATAATGGTAAAGGAAGATCCGCCAGTCACCGTGCTGCGCAGGAAATACTGACTTCTCTTGAAATTGGTGACCTTTCGGCACGCCTTCCCAAGCAGCTATCAGGTGGGCAACCACAACGTGTGGCGATTGCCCGGGCTTTGGCAAATAATCCGCCAATCATTTTGGCTGATGAGCCAACGGGCAATCTGGATCAGGAAACCGCTAAAATGGTTTTAGGCCTGCTCAGAGAAATTAATCAAAAACACAATACTACCATTATCATTGTCACCCATGATACCTCCATTACCTCTTACGCGGATCATACTTACCGGCTTCAAGATGGTCGCCTTCTTCTTATGGAAGGAAATCAATTGTAATGTGGCTTGAAATTATCCTTGATGCCTGGCGGAATCTGGTCTCCCGAAAAATGCGGTTTTTTCAGGTCAGCTTCGGCGTGGCTATTGGCAGTGCCGCTTTTATTATCCTGCTCAACATTGGCCTGTCTGTAATAGAAAAGTCAATGCAGCAATTCGCCGCCGTCGGGGTTGATATTGTAACTTTCTCCCCAGAACGAACCCCTGAGGCAAGGAAACAACGTCTGGACAGAGCCGCCCTTATAAATGCGACACGGCTTTCAGGAAATATTGAAGATTTAACCTTTATTACCATGGGCAGTATGAACATCAAAAAAGGAAATTTTAGACAATCTGTTTCTGTTGTTGCTGCGGAGCAATCTCTTTATTCTATTTTGAACCTTACATCAGATAACGGACGGCTGTTAACGGCACTAGATAAGACAACTGCCCATGCGGTTATAGGGTCAGATCTTGCCGTTCATATTGCGCAGTCAAACGGGGGCCGACATCTTATTCCCGGTGATGAAGTTATCATTGGCAATACGGGCTTTGTGATTGTCGGTATTTTAAAATCTCAACCAGAAAACCTCATCCTTCCCTTTCAGGTGAGCAATATGATATTGATCCGGCCAGAGGCAATGGGGCGTTTTCTCAAATCCAGTGAACCAAGCATAGCAGCAGCACGATTATCTTCGGTTGATCTTTTTTCCAAAACCCAAAAGATCATTAAAAACAGCTACAGCCAATTTACCGAAAAGAATAAAGTGGGTATTGTCAGTGCGGAACAGTTAATTGAAACTATGACAGCACAAAGCAAATTATTTGCAACATTTCTTATTGTGATTGGCCTAATTGTTTTCGGAGTGGCGGGGATCGGCGTTATGAACAGCCTAATGACCTCTCTTAATGAGCGCATTCATGAAATCGGCGTCCGCCTTGCCATTGGCGCACAACCGGAACATATTGTTTTCCTGTTTCTAACTGAAGCCCTCATTATTTGTCTATCTGGCGGTTTAGCAGGCCTTATAATTGGCGTATTAGCCCTATATTTTATTTCATTTTATCAGGATATTCCCGTAACAATGGATGGAACCATTATTTTATTTGGAATTGGTGCTATTATCTTGTCTGGAATCATATTTGGATTATATCCGGCTTTAAAGGCCGCATGGATCAAACCCATTTCCGCTTTGCGAATGGATTGAAAGGACGTTAAAAATGATCATAAAACTTTCATTGGCGTTAATCAGTATTTTTTACGGCTTCTTAGGGCACATCCCCCATTCTTTATCTTACGAAGCATACCCGTTGGGCAACCCTCACCCAGTACCCGGTAAGCCTTTCAATCTATCCATTGAGAATGCCATTGATATAGGACTTAAAAACAACCTCACTCTTCTTAATGCGCAAGCACGCCGGACACTGCAAAAATTTGATCTTAGATTAGCGGAAAGACGCTTTGTCCCTATATTCACTTTAGACAGCGAATTAAATACGGCGCGGAATAGCGGTTCCTCTACCAACACAGATAAACTTTCAATCGCATCCATAGGTCCACGGGTTTCGGTGATGTCCCCCACAGGCGCACGGGTTACAGCCCGCATGAACGGGCAACTCAGAAAGGGAACGACTGTCACGGGAACAAAGACATGGGGCGCCAGCATAGAATTTGACCAACCACTTCTGCGGGGCAATGGATTACATTTAAATGAGCTTCCCATATTAATCGCACAAAAAACAGATGACATTTCCCGACAAACCCTGAAATCGCTTTATAATCAAATGGCCGTTACGATTATTCAATCATATTACGATGCTATTCTTGCAGAAAGGCAACGTGATATTGCCAAACGCTCCCTTGAACGCTCGATCCAATTAGTTGAAAACAACAAAGTTCTGATTAAAGCGGGTCGGCTGGCCCAAACAGAATTGGAACAGGCCAAAGCAGATGTAGCCGTGCAAAATCGGGCTTTGCTTGATGTTAACAGACAATATGATGAGGCCACGAGAAGATTGCTTCTGCTGCTCAATATTGCACCCGAGACAAAAGTTAATTTCGTCACACTATTACAGGAGGAAGATTATAATATTCCTTCTGCCGTTCAAACTATAGCTATTAGTCGTCAATCAAACCCAGGATATTCGATTGCTCATCTTGGGATTGATATTGCCCATGAAAACATCACCCTCGCGACAAACAATCTTCTACCGGATTTATCTTTGGTTGGAGGATATAATTTTAACGATGTATCCGGTTTTAAAGATTCAATCTCAGACTTTGATACACATCAATCACAATCCGATTGGAGAGTCGGATTAAGACTGTCGTTTCCCTTAAATGACCTTAACAGAAAAAGACGAACCCTATCAGCAAAAGTCACCGAGGGCATTGCCCGAAATGATCTCATTTTATTTGATCAAAAAGTGCAGTCTGAAATCCAACGCGGCATCGCTAACCTTAAAAGCCTTAAATATCAAATGAGTATATCACGCAGGGGCGTCGAATATTCTAAAAGAGCGGTTGACGCGGAGAATGAAAAGTTTCAAGCGGGTCGATCGTCAAATTTTCAAGTTCTTTTACTTGAAAATAGTTTGAATGCTGCCCAACAGAATAAAATCAGGGATACAGTTGAATTTTTAAAAGCCGTCGTCCAAATTGAACTGCTCAAAGGAACGATACTAGACGGGTGGGAGGTTGCAAATGCCAGCTAAATATTGGCGATACATACTGGTGCTGTTTCTCTTTGTTGGGGGAGGAAGTTTGATTTTCTATTTCTCTGTAAATAATGCTGTAAATACGACCTCAAGCAATCAAAGAAGCTCTTTAAATTCCAGTATTACTTACCAAGAATACCCGGTGACGTACCAAAAGTTTTCGAATGGCATCTCACTGACCGGTATTACAGCACCCAAACAAGAAGAAACTGTTCTTATTCCATCTAATATTCATATTGATAAAATTCTTGTCGCAATCGGGGAGCATGTTAACGCTGGAGAGAAGCTGGTTCAACTTGATGAAATATCGTATTCTGCCATTATTGGAAATACCAAAGCAACCTACCTTGAACAATTAAAGAACTATAATCGGGCAAAAAATTGGAAAACCAGCCCCGAAGTCACTCGAATGAAAAATAGTCTTGAAGAAATAAAGTTGCGCCTTGAGCAATCCAGAAAAACCTTAGAAAGTGTCAAAAATTTATTGGATAAGGGTCTGATTCCCAGACAAGAGTATGATGCCAACAAATTAGCTGTTTTGCGGGATGAATTGGCTTTAGAAAATTCCCGAAACGAATTAAACATGCGCCTTGCCACTAGCAAAGAAAATCTTGAGATTGCTGAACTTCGTTATAAGTCAGCAAAGAGTACATGGCTGTATTTTCAAAAGAACTATCCTGACGCCTCTATTCGTGCACCTATAACAGGTTATGTTGGCAGACCGCCTCAACAGGGAAGAAATACACAAACTGACCCTAACGGCTATCAATCAACCACTGGAAAACCCGTTTTTACAATTCTTGCTACCGACCGTCTCCTGATACAGGCTTATATTGGGGAAAAAGATGTAAATCATGTCATCATTGGCCAATCTGTCCTGATCAAGGATATAGGTGGAGAAAGCGTCAATATATCTGGTAAAGTAACCGCGATTTCACGGGTGAACTCTTCCTCTGATAAATCATTCCCTCGTTTTGAATTTCTCGTCGAAGTTGATCCAAAAGAACTTGGCAATAGGCTCCGTTTTGGCTTGTCGGCAACAATTTTTATTAAAATGCAAACGACAGATAACGCAATATTTATTCCAATTGAAGCCGTGCAGGATGATGGCAATGGTCCATATGTTTTGGTAAAAACGCTATCTGAAAATGGTTCTTTTAAAAAAAATGTTGAGATTGGCAAAGCTACTTATGACAATATAGAAATTTTTTCCGGTCTAAATAATGGAGATATTCTTCTGGTTCCCGAGAACAAATAAGTGATTTAGCATAGAGTATGATTCAAAGTTAGCAATGTAGTTCTATTTTTTTAACAGAATAATAGGGGAATTTCCGTCACGGCAAGAGAGCTGGCATCTGAATATGGTCTGTATCAGCGGGTCCGGTTCTTACCATATAGCGTTAGGGGAAAACCTTTTAAATTTGTTGCTAATGCAATTGATTGGTGAATAATTTTAGGGGACATATAATGGGTTTATTTTATTCAAGACTGGCGTGGCATTTTTATAAACGATCGAAAGTTAATTATCATAAATTATATTTAATGAAACACAATGGGACTTGCGATCTTTATCAGGGTTGCCTGAGGCCGTAAGTGCTTGGGAGTTGTTGTCAGAGTATAATAGTTATTCTCCATTAATTTGTACTGTTTGTTGTGAAGCTGGCCCTGTTCCATTTTGGGGGCCTCAAAATACAAGTTGGACTATTGACGCTGAGGTGGCTAATATAATTGGCTCTGAACATATCTCTCTATGGGATATACCATGTGAAAAATATCTTCTCCGCACTTCCACAAATGTTTTTATTCAATTATGTAAAACTGGTTTCCTCATGCAATTTAATTGCCCTGTCGATATAGATTTAACAGGGCCGCTATATCTAAATTTACAAGTTCCACTTAATTTATCCCTAGGGATAAATGCATCTATGATACGTGATTTGTACCAGATAATTTTTAAAACCCGTAAGTTCAAGACCAATCGTGTTAGGCAGAAGAGATTACAAGAGTACCTGATTGCTTTGGATGCTGACTTAGCAGGGTTATCCTATAGAGAAATTGCTATAAGGTTATGGGGTGAAAGTCTAGTAATTGAAGACTGGAATGGAGGGCAAGGACATCTTAAGAACCGGGTACGTCGTTATGTTGCTCGGGGTCATTATTACATGAACGGGGGCTATCTGGACCTGCTCAAGAAATAAATACATTCCCTGTGCCGTATTTGAAGGTGTCACTTTCGGCACTCCTCTGTTGTTTTAAATTATCTCACAATGGTTTCTGACATTGGAAACCACAGGAGATAAAATATGGAACAGGTACCCCAAAAGGTATTTTTAAATACAAAAGAGGCGGCAGAGTATTTGGGTCTTCGGCCCAATACACTGGCTAAAATGAGGGTGTATGGCACAGGTCCACAGTACCGCAAACATGGCCGTTACGTGCGATATCAAAGGGATGAGTTGAACCAATGGTCGCTGGGTCATAGACATAGTTCGACGTCTGATGCGTGAGAAATTAACACGGGTAGAGTTGTTCTATCTGGAAGACCATGTGAACTATTGGCTCCGCTTTGGTCATTATTCTTATGAAAAGAACATTGACCGGAGGCGAGCCTTTGTCTGGTTTAAGCCGTACCAGGTATTCTGTTACATCCGCTGGTGGGCCAATGACTATGGCACCCAGAGTTGGACATTAGCCATATTACGCTCTTCTCCAGAACATATGAATAGAATAGATAGTCTGCAGAAATACCCCGGCATTCATCTTGATGCGGAACTGTTATTAAAGGTTAAAGGCAAAACATACGTCAAAAGACTATTCGTTATCCTTGATCAGATAGAAGACCGGGGCATTGATCTGGAGGATGTATCTCCACATTATTATCGGTATTTGGGCCAGTGTCTCATGATCGGAAAAGTCCCTCATATCTATAGTTTTGAACAGCATAGAGCCATTCAGAAAATGCCGGAGGGGAAACTATGAAACCGCGTTATTTATTCATTACAGTGGCTTCAGTAACAATCTTGAGCATAAGTTTATTCGTGAAATTTCCCGTCAAAGTCATTTATAACCCCTCGACAAGTGCCCCAAAAGGCACCCATCTGATCGTAAACTCTACCATACAAAAGGGGGATTATGTGCTGTCTAATATTCCTGAACAGGCCAGAATTTTGGCCGAAAAACGGAGGTATTTGCCCGAGAATATTCCCATATTGAAGCCTATGGTGGCAGGGCCATGGGATCATATTTGCATCAAAAATGGTCGACTTTTTATCAACGGCAAGTCTATTGCAATGCTTCTTAAACAAGATTCCAAAGGCAGGAAACTTGTGCCGTGGACAGGGTGTCGAGTGCTTTATGAAAATGAATTATTTCTGTTATCCACCTATACGCACCTCTCCTATGACAGTCGATACTTTGGTCCCGTGACACGTAAATTGATCATAGGGAAAGCTATCCCCTTATGGGTTTCTGATAATAAAAATTAGCAGTTATCGGTCTATTGAAAAGGTTGAACTGGATAGGAAAAATGGTGTTAATTCTATTAAAAATTGAGGGCAAGATAAAAGGCGTGGCACCAATTGCCCCTAATTCCCCGTCTGCACATCTTTTTTTTAGTGTTATTGAAGGAGGCCATAACACTGGCACATTGGTGAAACCCATAACACATTAGCCATAGAGCTGGTGCCAGTTTTCTCAAAGTTTCTCAAACTTCCCTCATTCAACATGAAAGCGCTTAAATGGCCCGTAAAAGCAATGAAGATGATTTTCGCGTCCGTATGGGAAAACCGCGTACCCAAACCTCTCGCATGGGCCGCAACTTTCTGGATCGCATGAGGTCGTCAATTCGGTCTGGCAAGAAGCTCAAAATTGGTAGAGGGAAAACCGCGTCTTATTCTTTGAAGATCAAACAAAGATCAGATAGCCGAAGGGTGATCATCAAAACCCGCTTGATTAAGTTGGTAGGCTCTGGTGTACAGAAAGCCAAAATGCATATGGATTATATCCAGCGGGATGGTGTGACCCGGGAGGGCGAAGCCGGTTTAATGTATGACGTGACGGGTGATAATATTGAGGCAGAGAAATTCAATGATCTTTGCAACGGTGACCGCCATCAATTCCGATTGATTGTCTCTCCGGAGGATGCCCATGAACTGAGAGATTTAAAATCTTACGTGCGTGGCATTATGGATGAATTTTCGGAAGACCTTGGGACTAATCTGGAATGGGTGGCTGTGGATCATTACAATACGGTCTATCCTCACAGCCATATTATCATCCGGGGCAAAGATGAACTGGGTAAGGATTTGATTATCTCGCGGGATTATTTGTCTTACGGCATGCGGAAACGGGCAGAGGAAATGCTGACCCTGGAACTTGGCCCAAAGTCTGAATATGAAATTACGAAAGCGATAAAGCAGGAAATTACCAAGGATAGATTGACCAGCCTTGACCGGAAACTTCTGACCCTGTCAGAGGAGGGTCAGATCACTGTTGAGAATTTGAAACAGGAACAGGGTGACGCGCCGTTCCTAGCACAGCGGTTAAATCATCTGCAGAAACTAAAACTGGCAGAGAAAATATCATCCCAGAAATGGTTGCTGTCAGATGATATGCCTTCACGCTTAAAACAAATGGGCGAGCGCGGTGATATAATTAAACGGCTTCATCGGTCCATGAAAAATAAAAATCCCTATAACCTTCGTATTTATGACGTCACCAATTCAGAAAATAACCGGTTGGTGGGGCAGGTGATTGACAAGGGCCTATCAGACGAACTGAATGACCGCTATTATATCACCATAGATGGCATTGAAGGTCAGCTTTGGTATGTGGATGTGGGAAATAGCAAAGATATTCAGGATGTCCCCGTTCATGGCATTGTCTCAATCACATCATCTTCTCCAGGAATAAAACCGGCGGATAAACTTATTGCAGAAATTTCTGCGCAAAATGGGGGTTATTACAGCCCAGATATTCACAACAGATTTAATCCGAAAGACAGTCCTGAGTTCATTCAGGCCCATATTAGAAGATTGGAAGCATTGCGTATGCAAAATATGGTTCAGAGATCGCCGGATGGGCGCTTTAAGATTCCGGGTGATTTTTTGCAGTCAACACAAAAACAAGTTCAGTCTGTGAATATTGAAACGCTATCCAATCTGCCCCTTAATCAACTTGCTACATATGACGGTGTCACATGGCTGGATCAGATTCTGGTAGGCAAGCAACAGACCCCGAATATGTCAGGAGGTTTTGGAAAGAAACTGTCCGTATCTTTGCAACAACGTCAGCAATATCTGGTGCAGAATGAATTGGCTGAATTTAAGGGTGATCAGTTTGTACCCCATAAAAAGATGTTGGCCCAGCTACGGCAAATTGAGTTGCTTCAGAAAGCCCGTGCTATGCAAGATAAACTGGCGTTAAAATACAGACCCGTTACAGATCATCAAAGACAGGTGACTGGTACATATAAACATTCGATCATATTGGCCAGCGGTAAATACGCTGTCCTGACAAAAGCCAAAGAATTTACACTTGTTCCTTGGCGCCCCGTTATGGAGCAGGCCAGAGGTAAAATGATCTCCGGTATCATTCGAGGTAACAGCATCAGTTGGCAATTTGGCAGAAGTAAAGGCGTGGGGAGGTGAATAATCGTAAATAATTACTTTGAAGGATCTATATATAGTAGCATTCGCTTTGGAAATATCAGTGAAATTTAATCCGTTGTTTAACTGCTATGTCGATTTTGATTTACGTATATTATTTTATATTCAGAGAGCATAATTGAAAGGCCCATGCGATCATGCCAATACCTGTAAATTTACAGGCCGTAGTTGATGAAATGAGTGTTCTTAGTGGTGAAATGGTGGCGTACATCAATTGTAAAACCGGAGAGATGCTGACCTTTAGTGGGGAGGATATTTTCTGTGCGGAAGACGATGCGGATGATTTATGTCTCCCCGATTGGCAAAAGGAAATTGTTGCTGATGCAAAGCGCGTATTAAATGATGATGATTTTATCAGTTTGCCGGATCAATATGATATTGATGAATATTTGATTATGGAAAGTTTTTGTGCTTCCCTGGCAGAGGGACGGATCAAGGATACTTTGCGCCAGGCCATTAGCGGAAAGGGGGCCTTCAGGCGTTTCAAAGACCAGATCAGCCTGCTTGGGGTCCGTGACGACTGGTTTAACTTTAAAAATGACGCTCTTAAAGATATTGCCGCAAAATTCCTGAAAAGCCATGATATAGAATATGTGGATGAACAGTTATCAGAATAAATATTAACGGGTGCTAACCCCACCCTTTTTGATCCAGCATTTTCATGAGGTTTCGTTTTCGTTTTTGTTCTGCCCGGATGTCGTTTAAGATTTCATGAAAAGTCCGTTCCTCATCCAGACGTGCGCTGAGCGTTTTGATTTTTTCCAGATAAGATACGCTCTCCTGATATATTCTGTCGCCCGTAGCCTGCAGTAGTCGTGCGATATGATTCCGATAAACCCTGATGGCGTCGGCAGGATACTGCTCTCCCCGGTATTTGGCCAGTGCAAGCCAGAGATAATCTGAACACCCGCCGGTCTCTGCTTCTTCCCAGGCCGTATCCGGATCGCCCTCGTGAAGGAATAATTCCACTAACAGCGAATGATCATCAAATGGGCGCGACCACCGGGATTTTGGAGAGGGACGGAATTTATCAATCTGCTCCCGGATATGGGCCAGGGCTTTTTCTCGCCATTGGGGCCATTGTATAGCTTTTCCGGCGTATTTCTCCAATAATTGATAACCCTCCATATCCGGTGAAACTGTAAAGCCCTGCCAGCCAAGTTCCAGGGCTTTATCATGTTGTCCCTGATTCTGGTATGCTTCCACAATAAACTTTCGCAGACGTTCATCCTGTGCCGGGGCCGGAAAGGCGGTCCATCCTTTTTCCGCCCATTCAAGGGCCTGATCCGGCATATGGGCCTCTTGGTATGTTTCCGCAATCTTTAAAAAACTGTAGGAATGCGATAGATCATGTGCCTTGATTTTGATTAACGCCTCTATATCATGGTCTGTGCGGGCCAGCGTTTCCATGATTGAGGTAATTCGAAAACGTTTACCATAGCGATCAGGATCTTTATCATTGGGCTTGAGGGGTAGAATTTTTGCCCATTCTGTTTCTGCGAGCCGCCGGTATGCTGCCCGTCCGGTTTTACCAAGGACATCGGCGTAAGTTTCAATAGCTTGATAAAAAATGTCATAATCGGCTTCACTTTCCATTATAAATAATTTACCGGCCAGTTCCAGAGGATCGGGCCGGGCAAGCTGGCAGGCTCTTAAGTGTAAATCCTGAAGCCTGCAGAGAAGTTCGCCGGTCATACCATCAGAATCATCCATATATCCGATAGCCTCCTCGAGTTCAGACAAGGCATATTCGGTAAGTTTAATCACAGCATCCGCATGTTTCTGTTTCAGCAGGTCATCGAAGCTGTCAATGACATCCTCGATTTCCCGGACATGACCATAGGCCTCATGGTAAGAGATATATTCTCCTTTGCGAACTACCGTCATAAAAGCATCTTTCCACGGGGAAATATCTGTTACGGACCCTCGTGCCTGTGCCGCACAGAGTGTAAGTTTGCGGTGTAACGCTTCATCTTCTTCCATATGCTCAAGAAGCAGGGCAAGCAAAGCGTCTTTTCCCAAACCCTCAAGGTAGCTGAGGAGTTCTTCGTCTGAACCATATTCAGATACAACCGTGCCTTCCGGCGTTATGGTCAAACTACCGCATAATATCTGGTTGTTCCAGGCCAGTCCGGCGGCAACGCAATGTTTGCAAAATAAAGCATCCCGTCCCACGGGGCAGTCACAGTCATACTCAAGTTCCCCTTCCTGGACTTTCATGCGTACCCGGTAAGTTTCTGTTCCCAAAACGCGGGCGTCAATGCCAGCATCAAGGTGCCGCAGGGAGCGGACAGCGCCATTGGTAAAATATTCTTGACCACGTCCAAAGAAAACCTCTCCTGCCAGATGGCGAAGATGATCAGGGTCCAACAGGCGGGCAAGGTCTTTAATATCATTATCATGCATGGTGTTTTAAGTTTCCAAACTGCGAACAGGGTAATGTATCAAATATATATCGATAGCAAACTGAATTGGTAAAATTGTTTGGGGGTTTGGCAGGTTTTTTTTCCATACTCTGTAAAAGCTGTAAAGCTTATTTCTGGTTGGGCCATAGATTGATAGTAGGTTTGGTCATTTACGTCTCCTGCTTTTTTAAATACATATCCTTGTGCCTGCGGCCCTCAAACACAATAAGTCTTCCGCACCAAATTACCGTGAAGATTATGGATGTTTCTGGCCCATGCAGTTACGGGCTTTCCTGTATTCAAACAGGAGAAAAGAAAATGACCAACACATACCATGCCACCCCATACGATGTTTCAGCTTCAGGATTTTACTTCAGCAATTATGAAGAATATATAGCCAAAGCAAAAAACCATAAGAACGATTATGGTGATGTCATTGATGAGGTTGAAATTCAATTTATCGATGGCGACAACTACCAGCTGTTTAACGCCCTTGGTATTAATCAGGCCAACCTGGAACAATGGTTCAACAGATTTGAGCAGCTCGACGGCGATGACTTCATCAAAGCCGTATATTTAGCTGAATATACCGGTGCAGATATGTCGGATATTTTAGATAATCTTGACGATGTATCTCTCTTTGAGGGGACTGCCACTGAATTTGCTGAAGAATATATCAATGATTGTGGCCTACTTTCAGAACTGCCAGAGAATTTACGCTATTACTTTGATGTAGAAGCCTTTGCCCGCGACATGGTTCTTGGTGGCGATATTACAGAAGTAGAAATCATGAACACTCATTATATCGTCTGGGGCCATTAGGCCCCGACGCTCATTTTAATGACAGTGATTCGTCATTTTGAACAGCTTTGACGTGATTGAAGCTCTTTCTTCGGCATTTTCTAAAAAATAAGTGAATTATTTTTATGTTTGCTGACCATTCTAATGGGTTTCCTTAAAATTTACCTGTATGGGTGTAATTGTATTAACTTATATTTATCAATATGTTATGTCGAATTATTTGCTTGACGGTCTGATCCTTTCCTGCCCTTTTCTAAGTCAGTTGTTGGCTGAATTATTTTAGAGAAAGGAGATTACATGTCAGTTACTAATTCTCCCTCAAAGCTGCTTATTGGCCAGATCGTCATCGTGTTCACACTCATTATTGGAGCAATGTGGACGGCAACCCAGTGGGCAGCCTATTCTCTCGGTTTTCAGCCTCAACTTGGACCGGCCTGGTTCATGATAAGTGACTGGCCGGTCTATTTCCCCTGGCGGTTGTTTGAATGGTGGTATGCCTATGAAGCTTACGCCCCTCACATCTTCAGAACGGCAGGCCTGATTTCAGCCGCCGGGGGAATTCTTTCCATTATTGCTGCCGTTATTGGT
>JAESRB010000105.1 GCA_016764855.1 Emcibacter sp. | reverse complement strand
TTGGCCGTATAGATATTGGCTGCGGCAATAATCTCATTAATTTCATCCCAATTGGCCCGCACCAGACCGCCCCCACCGCGCATCTGTTTATAGGATTCGGCCTTTAAGGAATTTTCCACAATATCCCCCCAAGCCGCAACCGGGTCCATATAGACATTTTTCGTTTCTCGCCACAGCTTCAACAGCCTGCTGCGAATCAAAGGATATTTTAATCGCAAGGAGCTCGCGAGAGCCGTAACCACCGGATGATCCTCCGTGGCCGTAATATCCTGTCCGTCAGAAAAGACTTCCGGGTGCTCTCTGGTGAAATAAATTAATTTGTCCAGAAAATGGCTCATATCTATATTCTTTCAATCGGCATTGAAATCTGTTGAAGGCTTTCCCAAACAGGCCAGAGCATAAACCCCTGCCTATATTCAGAAAACCAGCTCCACATTACCTCTTCCAAACCCGGTTCATAACCGACCGGGTCCAACAGTCCCTACTACCGTTTTATTTTCTGGTCAGGCCTTAAACATACACGCGGTCAATGTCCGATTCTTCTCCCATCGATTACATTGACGACACCATAACGAAATACCTGACGCTTCTTGATTGGTAGGAGACTAAGGAAAAGCGCAACAGTTGAATTTGACCGAGGTCAAATAACCAAAAGTAGATTTAAAAAAACTTCCTCTATTACCCGCCTTAACATCCCGCATTATATCAAACGTTTTTTTACAAGAAACCTTGTGGCTTTAGGGAAACTGCCCTAAAGTTGGCTTGGGTATAAAATAACGAATGAACAAATATATAAATGAATAATACACTTCTTTATCTCAGTAATGCCTTGCATGAAATGCAAACAGAACGTGGCTGTGCCATTCTGTATGTCAGCAGCAATGGCAAACTGTTTAAAAAAGAATTGCTGGCTGTTTTTGAAACATCCCATATTGCCTTTGAGAAAATCCGCCAAAGATTAAAGAAATGGCAGGAAAGTCATTCCTTTGACGATGAATTTCTCAATAAAATGAAAATCGTTCTGGATAATTCCGAAACCGCCAAATCCCGTCAGGATAAAATCCTTAATTTTGAATTCAATGCCACTGAAATCATCAGTGGATACAGCCATAATGTCATCAGCCCCTTGATGGACATCATGGTTCTAGCGGCCCTATTTGATAAAAATAACGACCCGACAAAGGTCAGTGCCTATTCTTATTTCCTGCAATTGAAGGAAAAATTTGGCCGGGAAAGAGCCTTGGGCCTGCGCGGTTTAACAACCAAATCATTTGATAACAAAGAATTTCTGGACCGTTTCCGCTTCCTGATTTCCGAACAGGACAGCTTTAAACGCACCTTTTTTGCCATGGCAGATGAGAACCAGAAAAATATTTACAACAGCATCATGCAAGGCAATGCCATTCGCAAGCTTGCCGATGTACATCTTGACCTGAAACGGGGTCATAATATCAACATGCCGACATTTGACCCCACCGAATGGTTCGTGCTGACATCAGAAAAAATGAATCTGATGAAAGAAGTAGAAGAAAAACTGGCCGATAGTTTACTCAAGAATACACCATCACAAAACACACCGGCCAAATCTTCACAGATTAAAGTAACCCGCTCGGTGGAAGGGATCACCGCGACACAACGGGAATTCATCGAAGAACTGCCGTTTTTCATCAATCTGCCAGAAAATATCATATCCGGCCTGCTCCAACATGCACAGGTGCGGGAATATAAAAAAGGCAAGCTTCTCTTTCTGGAAGGGGAACTGCCAAGCCGTCTGCATATCATGCTCAGCGGTTGGGTGAAATTATTCAAAGGCACCTCCAGCGGCGAAGAAACAGTCCTGCAAATGCTCTCCAGCGGCGACATGATTGCCGAATCGGCTGTGTTCCTGAACGCCAATTATCCGGTCAGCGCACAGGTGGCAAAAAATGCTGTTATTCTGACCCTACCCGCCCCGATCATTCGGGAAAGAATCAAAGAGCATAACGAACTGGCGCTCAAGGTTCTGGATGGCATCTCCAAACATTCCCATAACCTGATCCTGGAATTTGAGAATATCCGCCTGAAACCTGCCACAGAAAGGGTCGGCTGGTTCCTGCTGAAACTTCTGCTGGAACAGGGGCAAGTACCGGACCTTATTGAGCTGCCCTATGACAAATCTCTAATTGCCTCTTATCTGGATATGAAGCCCGAGACATTTTCCCGCACGTTGAAACATTTTAAGGAAAAAGGCTTTCAGATCAACAAAAGCTCGGTGATATTGCCCGACATTGCCGCCCTTTGTGGCTTTTGCGATCCGGGTCTAGCCACCATCTGTAGCAAACATGGTACGCCGGAATGCCCGAGTCCTGATTGCAGTCAAGGCATCGCGCCAACCTTCAAATAAAGTCATATTGAGTACAGGTTTTCAATTGTTGATATATATATCAGCGCTGGATTTTTTTTTTACTCTCTGTATACTGATCCGCGTTAGGACATTGTCCAAATGATGATGTTCTACTCCGAAGCCTTTGGATCTAAACCCCTTTCTATGGGCATGATTCTCTGGCCGCAGGCTGAAATAGGCCCGCCGGGTTGTGGTGAAAACGCTATAGCCTCCCGTGTTTGGAAAGGAGACTATGAATGAATGCAGAACCAACGACGTTGGTTGACAGTTATGAACGCGCGTTTCCCTACCTGCGTCTGTCAATCACTGATGTATGTAATTTCCGTTGTGAATATTGCTTACCCAATGGCTATAGCTGTGACAGCAAACCAAAATTCCTGACCCTTGATGAAATCCGCCGACTGGTGACGGCTTTTGCCGGACTGGGCGTGTGGAAAATACGTCTAACGGGCGGCGAACCAAGCGTACGTAAAGATTTCCCCGAGATCATTAACCTAGTATCCCAAATACCGGGCATTGAGAATATGGCCTTTACCACCAATGGCTACCGGCTTTTGGCCAATGCGCAAAAATGGTATGATGAGGGCATGCGGAACCTTAATGTCAGCATCGACAGCCTGAATCGGGAGATGTTCCATAAAATCACCGATCATGACAGACTGGACGATGTCCTCGCCGGCGTTGAAAAGGCCCTGACCATCGGTTATGAGGCCGTGAAAATCAATGTGGTTCTATTGCGCGGCCTGAATGACGACGCCCTAGACAGTTTTCTGGATTATGTCAAGCAACGGCCAGTAACGGTCCGCTTCATTGAATTGATGCAGACCGGGGATAACCTTGAATATTTCAAGAAACGCCACCTGTCGGCTGACATATTGCGGGAACAGCTTTTACAAAAAGGCTGGGTTGAAAATATCCATGTGAACGGCGCGGGTCCGGCGGTGAATTTTACCCACCCGGATTATCAGGGCAGCATCGGCCTCATCGCCCCCTATTCCAAGGATTTCTGTCTGGGCTGCAACCGTCTGCGAATTACCTCCACCGGTGACCTGCGCCTGTGCCTGTTCGGCGAGATCGGCATCCCCCTGCGAGACCTATTACAGCGAGATGACCAGATACAGGAATTACAGACCCGTGTTTTGAAGCAACTCAATTATAAAAAGTCGTCTCACTTCCTTGACCAAGGCCTCACTGGCCTGCTCCCTAATTTGTCATCCACAGGCGGGTAACGCTAGCTTAAAACACTGGCTTAAAACACTGGCTTAAAACACTGGCGAGTAACGATGCCCCCGTTTTCAGGAAACCTGTCATGAAACTGCGTATTGACCCCGATAAAATAAGCTTTCGCATTGATCTCAGCGAATTAGAGCAGCTCTTGGATAAAGGAGAAATTCATGGTCAGACACCGCTGCCCAAAGACAGCCTGAGCTATACTCTCATTCGCCTGCCTCCGGGGTCAGACGCCCGTTTTCAGGCCCAAGACAACAGCTATATATTGTCCCTGCCTCAGGATATTATTGAGGCCCATAAGGCCACCTTACCATCCCTGAAAGGCATTATCACCCTCTTCCCCTGTCAGAATGGCGACAGTCTTCAGGTTGCGCTTGAGGTTAACCTGAAAAAAAAGCTCAAACATTCTCTTGAACGGTGAAGTCCTAAAAATATAGGCCCAAGTTCTAAGCCCTGAGCATGATGATATAACCCAGCACCATCAAACTCAGCAGCCAGAAAACCATATAGAAGATCATGGCCTTTCGGGCCTTCTTCTTCTCAAACCATGTGCGCGGCTGCACACCTTTAAACAGAAAAACCAGCTTGGCCGATAGATTCACACACACAATATTCACTGCCAGCAACAAAGCCGCCCCCAATGCCATATCATAGCGTCCAGCGCCGAGCATAATCCCAATGGTCGCCCCCGGCGGCAGCAGAGCCACCGCCACCATGACCCCAACCAACACGCTTGAAATACCACTGGCCAGTGACAAAACCGCCGCCGCCCCGGACACCAGCGCCAACGCAATACTGTCATAGCCAACCACCGTTCGAGACAGCAATTCCGGGCCATTCAGCTCCTCCGGCCAATAGGTTCCCCAGACCAATCCCAAGGAGAAGCTCAAACCATCTGGCCCCACCGGCCAACTGTCGATGGTCTTAGGGATCAATTTGACCTTCTGCGACAGATCTCCGGTTCCCTTGCGGATATGAATCTGGATAATTTTGTGGCTCATTCTTTCCCCTTCTAATTTGTATATAGCATAGAATATTGTAATGAGATATGCTGCAAAGTATGAATGATACTCTAAAACTTACGGCACTTCTGACCAAACTTGCGGCCCTGCTTGGGGACCGGTTCAGCCTGTCGGAATCCATACGGCAGCATCACGGCGAAGAAATGACCCATTATGACATCTGCCTTCCCGATGCGGTGGCCTTCCCGGAAAGCACCCATGAGGTAAGTCAGATTGTCAAACTCTGTCATGAGTATGAAATTCCGGTAATCCCTTATGGGGCTGGCACCGCGCTCGAAGGGCATTTTCTGGCGACCCACGGCGGGATTACGCTCGATTTCAGCAACATGAACAGCATCACACGCCTTAATACGCAAGATATGGACTGCACGGTAGAAGCCGGGGTCACACGACACCAGCTCAACCAACATATTCGCGACACGGGCTTGTTTTTCCCCGTTGATCCCGGCGCCAATGCGACCCTTGGCGGTATGGCCGCAACACGGGCATCAGGAACCAATGCGGTCCGTTACGGCACCATGCGGGAAAATGTCATCTGCCTCAAAGCGGTTATGGCCGATGGCACGATTATTACCACCAGCAGCCGCGCGAAAAAATCCGCCGCAGGGTATGATTTGACCCGATTGCTGGTCGGGTCCGAAGGCACGCTGGGCGTTATCACGGAAATCACCCTCCGGCTTTATGGTATCCCTGAGGCCATGTCCGCCGCTGTTTGCCCCTTTGAAAGTCTGGAAGGGGCCGTAAATACGGTTGTTGATGTCATCCAGATGGGCATTCCCATTGCGCGCATCGAATTGGTCGACGTCAATTTTATCCGTATTATTAACCGTTTTTCCGATCTGAATTACCCGCAGGAACCCACTCTATTCATGGAATTTCATGGCAGCACGGCTTCGGTTCAGGAACAGGCGGAAATGGTCGAGGAAATTGCAAAATCCCACGGTGGCCATGCCTTCCAATGGGCCACCCGCACCGAAGACCGCACCAAATTATGGCAGGCCCGCCATGACGGTTTTCTATCTGTCCGCGCCGCCTTTCCCGGCAAGGATTTTTGGATAACTGATGTTTGCGTTCCCCTATCCCGGCTGGCGGAATGCATTGATGAAACCCGCAAGGACATTGACAAGGCCGGTATTATCGCGCCCTTGGTCGGCCACGTAGGAGACGGGAATTTCCACCTGACCATCCCCTATGACAAAGATGACCCGCAGGATGTGGCGCATATTGAGCAGATCAACACACGACTTGTCACCCGCGCCATTGAAATGGACGGCACCTGCACCGGGGAACATGGCATTGGGCTTGGCAAAAAGAAATATATGGCGCTGGAACATGGCCCCGCACTGGATATTATGAAGACCATAAAAACGGCCTTAGATCCGAAAAATATCCTGAACCCCGGCAAAATATTTGATTTATAAACGATCATATTAAGAGTAATAGTATTTAAAGGAGACTTCATCCCATGAGCAAAAAAACCGATCAGGAATGGCGGGATAGCCTTGATGACAACGCCTATAACATCACCCGCTGCGGCGGGACAGAACCAGCCTTCACCGGAAAATATTGGGACAATAAAAAAGTCGGCACCTATAACTGTGCCTGTTGCAAAGGTCCGCTTTTTACCTCCGCAACCAAATACGATAGCGGTAGTGGCTGGCCCAGCTTTTATGATGTGATCACCCCGGAAAAGATCACCATAAACCGGGATGGCTCCCTTGGTATGGTGCGGGAAGAAGTTGTCTGCTCCACTTGCGAGGCTCATCTGGGCCACCGTTTCCCGGACGGTCCGGCACCCACGGGGGAACGCTATTGCATCAATTCCGCGTCCCTTGATTTCAAAGAGGATTAGCGTCTTTTCCCCGGATCAGCTTAACCATTTCCGGCAAGGCCTGTTTAAACCATAACCATTGGTATTTCAGGGTCAATGCGCCCCAACCCTGCTCCCGGTATTTCCGGGCGCTGGTCTGTAACGCTGTGCCGGTACAGCGTAGAGAAATGCCTGCTTGCCTAGCATACCAGACCAAAAGATGATCTTCACCATAAGGCGCGTCTTCTGGAAAGCCTCCAATACGCTCAAACTGTTTCTTAGACAGACAAAAGCCCTGATCCCCAAAGGGAATTTTCAGGATTTGCGACCGGAAACGCGTACCCCATTCATTCAACCACATCCCCCGAGGGCCATCCTTTCGAAACTTCAGGTGAAAATAATGCAGGGCCTCCGGCGCCTCAGCTAGGGAATGTTCAAGCATGATCAACATCTCTGCCGTGACCCGTGAATCCGCATGAAGGAACCAGAGCAGATCATACCGCGCGGCCTTTGCCCCGGCATTTTGCTGAATGGCCCGTCCCTGAGCCGCCATAATACAGCGCAAACCTGTCTCACGTATCGGGGCCAGTGGTTTATCCCCACAGGACACCAGAATAATCTCCGTGTCCGGCCCTAATACAGACAAATCATCCAATAGCGCGGGCAGTTGGTCCTCATAGGGGCCAAGGGGGATGATGATCGACAGATTTCCTAAATTCATTTTCCCAGATTCATTTTCTCAACAGGTCCAGCAAGGCTTTTTTGTCATCACTCAGGTTTTCTTCCCGGCTGAGGATCGCAGAGTCGAGACTCCTGCGGCAACCACATTCCGGTGATGCACTCGCTCCATGAACCTGACGCTCTGATAAATATTTGACCAAAAGCCCTTTGGCTTTTTCAAGGCTGGCCCCGTAACGGGAAATAACCTGTTCGACGCTCACATGCTGTGCCGGATCATCAAGCCAACAATCATAATCCGTAACAACACAAATGGTGCAATAACATATCTGTGCCTCCCGCGCTAAAAAAGCCTCGGGGACATTGGTCATGCCCACCAAATCGCAACCGGCCGCATTTTGCAGAAAAAAGCTCTCCGCCCGTGTGCCAAGGCGCGGCCCATCCACACAGCCATATGTCGCTCCCGTATGAAGTGGCATATCCAATCCGCCTGCGGCCTCTGACAGCCCTTTTGACAGGCTGGGGCACGTGGGTTCCGCCGTCGATACATGCGCCACAAGCCCACCGCCAAAAAAGCTTTTTTCACGGGCACCTTTTACAAAATCAAAATATTGATCCGCCAAACACAGATCGCCGGGCGCCAGATCATGGCGCAAACTGCCCACAGCAGATATACCGATCACTTGGGTCACGCCCAGTTCTTTTAAGGCCCATATATTGGCCCGATAATTCACCTCATGAGGCAAAAAATCATGATTTTTCCCATGACGGGCCAAAAATGCAACGGGCATATCGCCGCCGTAACGGCCCATCACAATGGGGGCTGACGGCATCCCGTACGGCGTTTCAATAATCCGTTCCTCTGTTTTTGTGATCTCGGCCCCATTTATCTGGAAAAGATCATAAACGCCGGACCCGCCAATAATTGCTAACATGTAAGTAGTCGCTCCTTATAATTCGCTACAGGATGAGCCATAGGCAAAACAGCTATAGCAACGGTGATGTTTCAGACTGACCCGCGCGGTCATGCTATCCCGCAAGGACGGCCCCAAATCATATTCCGGGTCATCATCCACCAAAGTACAGGCATAGACCCGCATGGCGCCCTCTTTTTTTACGATCATGCGGGAAAAGGCACACATAAAATCCTTACGGCTTTCCACATCCTGATAACGGGTCATGCAATCGGTGGTCACATGGGGGACATCTGGCAAAGACCCCGGCTTGGCAAAATCCGGAAAGGCCACAAGGGTCAGGTCAGGCGGCAAGCCATACTGCCGGAACAGATCGGCAAAGGCCGCGTCCGTCACAGCCTTATCCTCATCGGGCCAAATATGGCGCGCGACAGAAACCGCAAACCCCATATCATGAAGCATCTTTAAGCCGACAAGCGCCTTGGTGAAATTGCCTTCTCCCCGACCCAAATCATGAATTTCCGCCTCATAATGGTCCAGACTGACCCGAAAAGAAACGTCATGGGGACGCGTTAAAAGCGGCAAGAGTTCCTTATACCGCCGTTGCACAGCCTCTGTGCCGTTGGTCAGCACCAGACAAGGACGGTGAGAAGCTGCTAGCATCAAAATCTTGACCATATCCTTGGCCAGAAAAGGCTCGCCGCCGGTGAAAGAAAATTGCGCCACGCCCATGGTTAGGGCCTGTTCAATATGCGGTGCCACATCCTGTAATTTAACCAGATCCAGCCGGGTATCGCCCGGTTTTGAGCCTTCGAGGCAAAAATCACAGGCAAGATTACAGGCTGTTCCCGTATGGAACCATAATTCCCGCAAATCACCGCTATCAATATAGCCCCGCGCATCGCCAAGGGGGGTTTTATACCAGGCCGCCGATTTATACAGGCCGTTCTCCTGGGGTAAAGCCTCAGCCATATTTTGTCCCTTCCCGGTTCAGGAAAACATCCAACAGGCCATAAAGATTTTGACGCGCCGGCCGCAGGTCACAGGACAGGTCCTGATAGAGCCTTAATAAATCCGCCTCCACGTCAATATCATAGCTGGGCATGATATGCTTTACTTGGTCGCCCCGCTCCCCACATAATTTTTCCAACTCGGCTCCTAATTTCTCCGTACTCCACGGCAAATCCGTCATATCCGGCCAGCCCTTGTCCGTGCCCATCAACGTCACGCCCCCGTCCAAGGCCGGGGACAATATAACGTCACTGTCCGTCAATGCTTTCCGCGCCGCGTCAAAATGATCCGGGGTCAACATGGGAGCGTCGCTACCCATGAAGATAATTCTGTTCAATCCTGTCGCCCGCAAATCCCGATCAACGGTCCAGAGCCGATCCCCCAGCCCCCCTTCTGGTTGGGGGATAACCTGATGCGGTCGCGCCAAAAGGGTCGAGGCCCAAGGCCCGTCCTCGGCCGTAGCCGGAGACAGAACCACCGGACCGGGCCAGCTCTGCAAATCTTCCAACGCACAGTCCAGCAAGGCCCGCGCAAAAACATGGGCCTGTTCCGCGCCAATTGTCGCCGCCAGACGTTGCTTGCCCTGATGCAAAGCCGGGCGTTTACAAAAAAGGACCAGACAGGGGGCCTTTAGAACCTGTTCAGGCATCCTTTTCCCCTTTTTCTGGCTCAATTTCTGGCTCAATTTCGGCCATTACAAAATCCATCACTTGTCCAAAATCATCCGGCAATTCAGTCAGCAGGTCAACAGATTTAACCTGTCCGGAAAGCGTCCGAACGGTTCTTAACTGATCATAATAACGGCGGCAATTTTTACATAACAGCAAATGCCCATGAAAGCGCATGCGCACCAAAATACTGGCATGACCATCCATGATATCTGAAATTTTATCCACCACTTTGGCGCATTGAAGATACATCATAACCTATCCCACCACAGCGGCCCTAAGCGGGACACTAAGCGTGATGCTAAGGGCCGTCCTGAGGGCGACCCGTGCGCGGTGAATACGGATACGTAAATTTCCGGCGCTGATCTCTAGCGCAGCGCAGATTTCCGAGGTTTTCAGCCCCTCGACATCTTTCATCAACAACACTTCCCGGTGCATATGGGGCAAGCGGTCCATCTCTTGCCGGACAACGGACAACACCCGTTTTTCATCCAGTTGTTTGGCGGCGAGGCCATCCCAACCGGGACAGTCATGCTTCCAATGTCCCTGCTCATTAAAATAATCCTCAAGGCCATCCGCACTCACCTCCACATAACGCTTGCGGCGGCGAATTTCGTCGATGGCCCGGTTATGAACGCCCCGATATAGCCAACTTTTGAGGCTACAGCGACCCTCGAACCGGTCTATGGTACGGTATATATTCACCAGACTATCCTGCAGAATTTCTTCCGCAGCTCCCCGGTCGCCCAGTAAAGAACTGGCATAATTGAGCAGAGATGGCCCATAACGGGACAGCAAATCCCGCCACGCCACAGCATCGCCTGCTTTGAGAGCTTTGACCTGTGCCGCCTCGGTAAGTGGTTCTGTATGATGCCGGTTCTGACCGTGCATATTATGCTACTCCATACCCCATAAGAATTGGGGAGGACCATAAGTGAACCCTCGGACAATGTCCCATAACTTTTTTGTGATATGATGTGATCCATAACCCTTGCGCGCCTTCTATTTCCGTGAAAATAACTTCAGAAAAATTCTAAAAATTCGGGCGATGGCCGGGGTAAAGCTCTGTTTCAGGTATAAATTAGCCAGCTTTTTCCAGATTTCCGCCTGCGTCGGGTAAGGATGTATCGTGGCCCCCACTGCCGATATTTTCAAGCCCGATGTGATCGCAAGGGCCATTTGCGTAATGGACTCCCCCGCATGGGACGATACCATCGTGGCTCCGCGTATGCGGCCAGATTTCCGGGTCACATAAACACGGGCAAAGCCCTTGGTTTCTTCTTCTAAAATCGCCCGGTCCACCTCTGACATCTGTGCGGTTAGGGTGATAATGCCCTCGCCCTGTTCTGCTGCCTCTGCTGCTGTCATACCAACATGGGCAATTTCCGGGAAACAATAGGTCGCCCACGGCATCACCAGACCACTGACTTTTTTCCGGCCAAAGAACAGCGCATTCTGAATCACGACCTTTGCCATGGCGTCGGCGCTATGGGTGAATTGATAGGGCGAGCAAATATCCCCAGCGGCGTATATTTTCGGGCTGGTAGTTCGTAAATGATCATTCACCGTAACCCCCCGGCGGTGATAGTCGACCCCGGCGGCTTCCAGATCAAGTCCTTCTATATTGGGGACCCGTCCGGCGGCGACCAGAATTTCGTCCGCAACGATAGTATGTTCTTGATCGCCGTCGACAATCGTCACGCTTTTATAACTGTCAGCCTTATGGACCGTAATAATTTTTGCCCCTAACAACATCTCGATACCTTCTTCTTCGAACTGCTGTTTCAGTACGGCGCTGGCGTCCGGGTCTTCGATGGGCACCAGACGGTCGGCCATTTCGATCACCGTCACCTCGGCCCCGAACCGCCGGAAAGCCTGTGCCATTTCACAGCCAATGGGCCCCGCACCAATCACAATCAGTCGCCGGGGCAGTTCCTCTAACGAAAACAGGGTTTCATTGGTCAACGGGGTGGCCTCTGCCAAACCGGGGATAGGCGGCAAAGCCGCCCGTGCGCCAGTGGCAATAACGGCCCGGTGGAAATTCAGCTTCTGTCCCTCAACCTCCACACAATGGGGCGAGACAAAATGCCCGTCACCCAAAAACACATCAATGCCGAGCGAAGTAAACCGCGCCACGCTGTCATGGGCGGCCAGATCATTGCGTTTCTGGCGCAGGCCAGACATGACCTCAGAAAAATCCGGTTTCACGCCGCTCACATAAGCTGTATGGGCCGCTTTTAAAAGCGCTTTGGACGGCACGCACCCATAATTCAGGCAATCGCCACCCATCAAATGCCGCTCCACAAGGGCGACTTTGGCCCCAAGGCCCGCCGCCCCAGCCGCCGCCACCAACCCCGCAGGTCCCGCCCCAATGACCACCAGATTATAACGGCCTTTGGGCTGTGGGTTTTGCCAATCGGCCGGATGAAGCTTGTCCACCAATTCCTTGTTATGCTGATCCTCGGGCTGAACGATTACGGGCATCACACGTTCCCTTCTTTATCTGATATCGTCTCCCGCAAAGCCCGGCGCGCAAGCATGGTAACATAGGCTGTTACCGCCACTGTCACCGCGAAACCAAGCCACAGGAAAATACTCTGGGCATCTTCGGCCCCCTGTTTTGGGGCGCTAGCCAGTTCCGTCACACTGGTCACCAGAGAGCCTAAATAGGTATAAAGAAATGTCGCAGGCAACATGCCTATGAAAGAGGCCAAAAGATAGCTGCGCGCCGTCACCCCGGTCAGCCCCAAGGCGTAATTGAGAAAGGTAAACGGAAAAACCGGCGACAAACGCATCAGCATCACAATTTTAAAGCCCTGATCCCCCACAGCTTTATCCACCACGGAAAATCGGGGGTTGCTGCCGATCTTTTTCATGACCCAAGGCCGCATACGCCCCCGCGCCAGACTGAAAGCAAGGAACGCCCCCATCACGCTGACGGGCGACACCAAAAGCGTACCCCAAAAAGGGCCATAAATAAATCCGGCCCCAAGGGTCAGCAACGATCCCGGAATAAGCAGCACAACGGCAACGATATAAATGGCCCCAAAAATCACCACGCCCCACGCGCCACTGGCCTTGACCCAGATAATGAGCGCCTGCATCCACTCATGGACTGGCCAGATGATACTCGCCCCAATCAGAAGCGCGATAATAGCCCCAATTTTCAGGATACCTTTCATAACCCGCCTCCTATTGGTGCGGTCACAGTTCCCACAGCCAAACGCTGCATCAGGCCATTAACCTGCGTCATATTGGTCTCGGCAGTCATTTGCTGAATCAGCATTTTGATACGGCCTTGCAACAGTTCAAAACAATCCGTAAAGGCCCGGCGAATATCATCATCCGGCCCTGTGACAGCCGCCGGGTCCGGCAAGCCCCAATGAATATGCAGCGGACTGCCAGAAAAACACGGACAAATTTCCTGTGCCGCGTTGCCGCAAACAGTGATCACAAAATCTAGGTTCGGCGCCATAGGACCACCAAATTCGTCCCAACTCTTACTGCGCAATGCCAGCGTATCATCCAACGTGCCGATCTGCTCCACGGCAAAAGGGTTGACCTTTCCCGTGGGGTGACTGCCCGCGCTATAGGCCTTGAAATACCTTCCGCCAATGGCATTGAATAGCGCCTCGGCAATGATGCTGCGGGCCGAATTTCCCGTACAAAGCACCAAGAGATTAAATCGGGGCGACGGGCGATATTTTTGTTTGGTCTCTAACAGCATGCACCTGAATCCTCTGCACCGCCGGGTCCCTCCTCATCAAAGGGCAGGCTGACGCCACAACCATCAAAAATACCGAAATGACGGGAGAAATCGCCCATAAAGCTAAAATGATCCTTAAAGCGCGTATCCTGTAACATGCGCCATGTATTGCCGCATACGGTGAAGACACGGCCCGTTTCGATGCGGTGATGTTTATCCAGAATGAAATGATCTTTATGATCGGGGATACTGCCCTGATACATCACCGCCTGACCGTAATCCTCGCAATCACTCTCCAAATCATCCAGTTTGAACAGGCGGTACGTCGCCGAATAAAAACCCAAGTTTCCCACGCGTGGTGACAATTTCGGGTCGGTAATCTCTAGCGGCCGATCCTCCACAAGGCGCGGGTCGGCAAAGCCAGCGGCCTTGCTCAACGTGATAAAGTCATTCCAGTAAAGCGCCCCGCCCAGACATTCGCCGTAAAGCACCGGGTCCTGACGCACTGCCTCGGGAACCCTCTTATCCGCATAAACATCAGAGAAATAAAATTCGCCGCCGGCCTTCAACAGACGGCGCACGCCTTCCAGAACGGCGGCCTTGTCCGGGGATAAGTTAATCACGCAATTTGACACAATGACGTCAAAACTTTCCGGCTCAAGATCCAATTCATCCAGCTTTTCAATATAGCCCTTCAGGAAACGGACATTGTCATAACCGAAGGCCTCAATATGAAATTGACGGGTTTCCTCCGCCACGGCCAATTGCGCGTCTGTCATATCCACGCCCACAACCGATCCTGTAGGACCAACCAATTGCGCCAGCGCATAAACATCCCGGCCCGAACCGCTGCCCAAATCCAGCACCCGACAGCCTTCAAGAAGCGGTGGACAGACCAAACCACAGCCATAATAACGGGACAATACATCAGGATGAATTTTCTTCAGCAACCCTTTTAACCAATTCGGGACACTGGAAGTATCACAACAAGCATCGGTTTTCAGGTCGCTGGTCGACTGCAATTGGTTACCGTAATAATCTTGAACTATTTCATGCATCTCTTAAAGTCTCTTCCTCAGAATATATCATCACCGCGATTGGGCTCATGGAGCAATGACGGGGCCGGACAGGAAACGTTACAGATAATTCGCTCTTTTTCAAAAATACCTTCTCAACAAAACAATTATTTTTCCGCCTGTGCCGTGAAAACCAGTGCCATTTCATTATCATGATCCTACCCTTTTTGTGTGTAACATGGCAACGGGCTTGATTTTGGCATTCACGCAATGTTATGGCCTCCATTTAGATTTGCGACCTCTAATTGACGAACTTACTTTCATTTGGTAATATTCCGATTAAATATAAGTTTTGAGTTTTGAATTATGGCAATGGCGACAGTTGAAAATATAATATAATACCATCAAAATATCGCCTTAAGGCCACATTACATTAGGGAGCATATGGACATTAACAATCCTATAGAAATGCTTGCGCCAGCGGACCGCGCGGACCGCTGGACGGAATCCCTGATGAATATATGCGGCGGCTTTGAAACAATTTCTAATGACTGGTCCAAATTCAGCGGCAGTATCGAACTTCGCAATATCGGGGGCTTTGATGTTGCCGGGATTTCCGTCAATGCGGACAAGATCATTCGTTCCCGCAAACAGATTGCTCAAGGCGATGACAAATATTGTTTCCTGATCATGCAGATACAAGGCCGGGCCGTATTATCACAGAAAAACAACGAAGCCTTTCTGGAGCCGGGCGATATGGCCTTGATCGATTCTGGCTATCCTTCGGAATTCTCCTATGACGGCTATATCCGGCAGATATCATTGCATATCCCCCGGGAAACGCTTGAGTCCTGTCTGCCTTACCGGCGGATAAACGAAGCCCGTACAATTTCTGGCCTGTCCGGTATGGGGGCTGTCATCCGGGACTTTCTATCATCCACCTATCACGAAGCCGCCTACATAAAAGAACAAGATTACCCGGCTGTACGTGAGGCCTTGCTCAATTTTCTGGCCGCAACCCTTCGGGGGGACAAGCTGGAAGAAGTGATGGATGTTAAGTCACGACAACTTATCAATATCCGCAAAATTATCGAGCAAAACTTAACGGACCCGGATTTGTCCCCGAGCATGGTGGCAAAGTTAAGCGGTATGTCCACCCGACATCTGCATCGTTTGCTGAAAGGTGACGGTGCCTCCTTTGGTCAATGGGTACGCAAGCGCCGCCTGTCCGAGGCCCGTCGGCAACTGGCCAACAAACATTTCGCAGATCAAAGCATTATCCAAATTGCCTTTCATTGGGGGTTTAATGATGCGGCCCATTTCAGCCGTAGTTTTCGACAGGAATTCGGCCTGTCGCCCAGACAATACAGACTGTCCGAAAAGCGTCTGTAAAAGTTAATTTTTGGAGATTTAGCATTAGTAATGAGTGGAAAAATAACGATTTTGTCACTCTGATACACATACGCTGGCGCGCTCAGACAAGAGACGTCAGCGGAGGTGATGCTAATATGCAAAGATAAAAAAAAGACTATTAATATAATTTAACCCTTATCTAGGAGACGACCATGCGGAAAACAACACAATCCCCATTGTGGCGGAAACTAACAGGCACCACCTGTTTTGCAACCTTCCTGATTGCAGGATCAGTGGTACCAACAAGTGCACAAGAAAACGAAAGAGCCTTTAAGGGCCTTGAAGAAATTGTCATCACGGCATCAAAAAGAGAACAAACCCTGCAAGAAGCCGGCATGGCCGTGACCGCCATCGGCGCACAGGACCTAGAAAGAATGGGTGCCACTGGTTTTGCCGATTTTGCTGTCCGGGTGCCAAACCTTGGCTTTGGTAATGAATCTGATGGCCGCTTTAACTCAAACTCCCCGGCAATCCGCGGCGTATTTGGTGATAACACCACTGGCTTTTACATTGATGACACCCCCTTACCGGCCTCTATTCAGCCACGGGTCATTGATGTCGCCCGCATTGAAGTTCTGCGCGGACCACAAGGCTCTCTTTATGGTGCCCGTTCCATGGGCGGCACAATCCGGCTGATCACGAAACAGCCTGATTTCGATGGTGTTGGCGGTTCGGCCCATGCCACCTTATCAACTGTCAAAGAAGGTGATATCAACTGGTCAATAGACACCTCCGTTAACCTGCCCATTATTGAAGACAAGCTCGCGGTAAGGGCAACGGCTTATTTTGGTCAGAACTCAGGTATCTTTGACCGGACATATCTCCCAACCTGGGTGAATGCCGTAACCTCTGCGACGGAACAAAACCCAGCGCCAGCGTTTGAAAAAAACGAAAATGTTGATGATGAAACTTATGGTGGTTTCCAGCT
This sequence comes from Emcibacter sp., assembly GCA_016764855.1. Taxonomy (GTDB): domain Bacteria; phylum Pseudomonadota; class Alphaproteobacteria; order Sphingomonadales; family Emcibacteraceae; genus Paremcibacter. The sequence continues at coordinate 1,932 of JAESRB010000105.1, read as the reverse complement.
TGTTGCAAAAGCACAAATTGCGGAAAATGTAACATTCACCCCAAAAGTTATGTATCAGAGAATTGAAGCAGATGGCCTCCCCTTCGCCGATGTTTCACCAGATAATTTTATCCAGGCCCGCTTCTTTGACACTGAAGAAGCAGGTTCTGATCGCTGGTGGTTATTCAGCGGCACCTTAAACTGGGACATGGAGGGTGGCACCATTGTCTCCACCACGTCATATTTTGATCGCTACATTGATGAAAGGGAAGAAGAGCATAGTTTCCTTCATAATCTCTTAAATCAAGTTATTGGCTTTCCCGTTGATCCTTTAGAATCTCCCATTGACGAGAATGAAAAATATACATCGTTTTCACATGAAACCCGGTACAGTTCTGATTTAGATGGCCCGCTCCAATTCACCGCAGGTATATATTACCAACGGACCAAAAATCATTTGCAATACCCCCCTTCCTTTCAGATTGGCTTAAATGATGCCGTCAATGTCATCACGACTGGGATTCCAGAAATTGGCGGGCCTATAGATATTGCCCCCGGCGATTTGATTTTCCAAACGGACAACTTCTTTAATACCAAGGAATATGCTGTTTTTGGTGAAATCACCTATGATATTACCGAAGCCATATCTATCACCGCTGGCGGACGTTATTTCAAAACAGATACGGACGCGGTGATTGATTCAACTGGTTTTGCCAATAGCGGAACGACCCATGCGCAGGGCACAACATCAGAGAATGGCTTTAACCCCAAGATTCTTGTTCAGGCCAATCTTACCGAAGATTTTGATGTCTATGCTTCTGCCTCCAAAGGATATCGTATTGGTGGTGTGAACGGCGCTTTACCAGAAGACCTCTGTACCGATGAACTGGATGATCTTGCTGGCACAGGATTGGCCGCCCATGAAGCCTATAGAACAGCTCATAGAACATATGAATCTGATTCTCTATGGAGCTATGAAGTTGGTTTCAAATCTTCGTTAGCAGATAACCGCGTTTCTGTGAATGCCGCGGCTTATTTCATCAAATGGGACAACATCATTCAGCAAAATCGTTTGGGTTGTGGTTTCCAAGTTCAATTGAACTCCGGTTCCGCAGAAATCAAAGGCTTAGAAATTGAGCTGATGGCTGCCCCGATTGACGGCCTAACCCTTACCTTTGCTCTGGGCTATGCCGATGCCAAAATTACCGAAAAAGGTGCGGGCGGTGTCGCCGAAGTAGGCGACCATATTCAGGGCGTGCCTAACTGGACTGTTGCGGCGTCTAGCGAATATATCTTCCCTGTTTCCAGTGAAATGGACGGTATTCTCCGCGCTGACTTCAACCATTATGGCCGCAGTTTCAGCACCAATAATGGGGATCAACGCACACGCTCCTCATGGACCGCGCTTAACCTTCGGGCTGGTGTGATCCGGGATGATTGGGAAATCACTCTGTTCGTGGATAATGTGACCAATGAACATGCCAATCTGGCCGATAGTCGGTCCATTGCGGCGGAAACACCCGGTCGTCAACGTCTTGTGACCAACCGTCCCCGGACCATTGGTATTGACGTACGGACACGTTTCTAAACCCATAACATAACTGGGGCGGGCTTTGTCAAAGGTCCGCCCTACTTTCAAAAGACTTTCTTAACTCCAGAGCCTCTCTTTTTTACGTCATTATTGGGACAGAATATGAAATCCATTACTGCCATTTTGTCGAGCTTTCTTTTGCTGATCAGCTTGTCTTCCTGTTCCGAGGCCCCCAAAACGGTCTCCAACGTTTCCCAAGCGGACATGCAGGCCGGACGCACGTTACTTTCCGATAATTGTTCCGGCTGTCATCTGGCCACCGAAGACGGCAGTTTCAGCCGTATCAGCCATATTCGAAAAACCCCCGAGGGCTGGGATATGAATATCGCCCGCATGATGATTTTTCACGGGCTGGAAATTGA
>JAESRB010000104.1 GCA_016764855.1 Emcibacter sp. | reverse complement strand
TGCGCTTCGTGGTATAGCCATACAGGCTGAGGGAGCCAAAGGCCGCCGCTGTGACAAAGAATGTCTTGGCGATGCTGGTGCCGGTATAGACAAACAGGATCGACGCAATGGACACGCCAACAAGTCCGGCATAGAACCAGAAGACCATTTGGGCCGTAGAGGCCTGCATCTTATTGATCCGGAAGCTAAGGAAGAATACCAGGCCGAGCGGAGCGAACATGACGATCATTCCCAACATGGTCTGTCCGGTCAGGTGAACGGTTCCATCTGGTGCGGCGGCAAAGGTATAAAGCAAGGAGTAGAGCGCCGGAACATTGGCTGTGACATAGGCCATCAGTCCGGTGAGGACCAAAGCAGAGGCCATGTAATTATATACGGTAAGCATATAAGCCCGTAGGCCTTCATCAATTTCGGCGGCCGTGCGAACGCCTGAGGGGGCGCCGTAACGGGATTTATAGTCTTCAACCATTAAAATTTATCCTTTTATTCTCTGGGTTATATGGTCCATATATTGGCAGGATCAAGGAAATTTTCAAGTCTTTCCGGGAAAATTCATCTTATTTGGCAACAGGTCATTGACGTAGAGATGCTTCAGAAGGCCGCTGCTGCCCCGGTCAATGATATCGTAAACCTGTTCAAAGCCGTCCAGTCCACCGGTATAGGGGTCGGGGACCTCGGTAATGCCGGGGCAATTCTCGGCATATGTCATGAAAAGATTTATCTTATGTTGATGCATTGGCGGACACATATCTTTCATATGATTGATATTTTCCTGATCCATGCCCAGAATATAGTCATAATCAGAAAAATCCTGCCGAGTGAGTCTGCGGGCACGGAGGTCCTCAAGGTTGACCCCGTATTTCCGGGCGATGTCACAGGAGCGCGGATCAGGATTTTTCCCCACGTGGTAGGCTCCGGTGCCAGCAGAATCGAGAAAAATATTTTCAAGATAGCCGTCTTTGATCCCGGCCTGATTTAATTTATGGCGAAAAATACCTTCTGCCGTGGGGGAACGACAGATATTTCCCAAACATACAAATAGAATTTTTATCATTTTATACTGCTAAATTTTTACGGTTTCGATTATGATTGCAATATATACACTAATTTCCGGTGAGGGACGATGACAGTTTATCGTAATGTCGTGATTTTAACAGGCGCGGGCATTTCTGCGGAATCCGGCCTTGATACCTTTCGGGATAAGGGTGGTATTTGGGAGAAATATGACCTGATGGAACTGGCGACACCGGAAGCCTTTGCCCAGAATCCTGATTTAGTACATGAATTTTATAACCTGCGCCGGGCAGGGGTTAAAAAAGTTGATCCCAATGCAGCTCATTATGCTCTTGCCAGATTAGAAGAAAAATATTCCGGTGAAATCACAGTTGTTACCCAAAATGTGGATGGGCTGCATGAAAGGGCGGGCAGTAAGAATATGCTGCATATGCACGGTGAATTGAACAAGGTGCGTTGTGGTGCCTGTGGGGCGGTTCGTTTTTGGTCTGATGATTTATCACGGGCAAGTGTTTGTCCGTGCTGTGGTCAGGCAAAGCATTTACGGCCTCATATTGTTTGGTTCGGGGAAGTGCCGTTCCATATGGATGAGATTGATGGTCTGTTGCAGCAATGCGACCTTTTCATTTCAATTGGCACATCGGGCAGTGTCTATCCGGCGGCGGGTTTCGTTCAGATTGCGACGGAATATGGCGCGGAAACGGTGGAGCTTAATCTGGTGCCTTCCGATGGGAAAAATTTATTTGCCACGGGCTGTTATGGTCGGGCGACAGAGGTTGTCCCGGACTATATTGCCGAATTGGTCCGGCAGGATGAAATGTGAAGGAGAATTTTGTTGGTCAAATTGACAAAGAATGAAAGGGCCGAGGTTGTGAGTGGCCTGTCCGGTTGGGCGGTTTGTGATGATAGGAATGCCATAGAATGCCATGTGACATTCGCAGACTTTAACGCGGCCTTTTCCTTTATGACGGCGGTTGCCATGAAGGCAGAGAAGATGGATCATCACCCGGAATGGTTCAATGTATATAATCGGGTGGATATTATTTTAACCACTCATAGTGCGGGCGGCGTGACAGCCAAAGATGTGGATCTGGCCAAATTTATTAATAAGCTTATTAATGATAAATGCTTATCCTAGGTCAATTTCTTGTGGCATTTAATCTGTATATTTCAGTTATGTAATTTAATGTTTCGGAAATGCCGGATGGCTTTGTTGAGATAATGTATCTCTATGAATTATTCGGGTTCTGTAACGCCATAACTGAAAAATAGAAAGTTAAGATAATGTCAAAAGAAAAAAAGGCCTTTCATAATATCCTGGTGGTTATTGATCCGGCTAAAGAGACGCAATATGCGTTAAAACGGGCTTTGAAGATGAATGAGCTTCTGGACGGCGGGGTGAATATCCATTTGTTTATTTCTTTTGAGATGGATGAGTTAAATAAAACCCAGAATAAATTCGAATTTGTTTGTGATCACAATTGGTTTGGGGAATTGGTCAAACCATTGGTGGATGATGGCATTGAATATAGTGCGGAAGTTTTCTGGACGGCAGATTGGCATCAATCCATTCTGAAATGTGTCCGGCGCCACGATGTAGATTTGATTGTGATGTCTGACTATACAACGGGAACTAACCACAATGACTTGTCTGCGGCAAAATGGTCCTTGCTTCGGGTATCTGATTGTCCGGTTCTTATTGTTCATCCTGAGGCAAAAATGGAGAGGCAGACGATTCTCGCCGCAGTTAATATGCAGACAGATAACCCGCGTTATGTGGAATTAAACGAGAAAATTCTCAAAATGACCCGTTTGATGGCTGGAACTTATGGCGCAGAGAAGCATATCGTCAATGCCTATGAGGATTCAATGCAATTCCCCGATCGGGCAAAACTGTTGCGGGATACGGACAGCAAGCAGGAAAATACTCATGTTCAACAAGGCAATCCCGTCAATATTATTTCAGAGGTAGCCGATAATATTAACGCGGATGTGGTGGTCATCGGAACCTTGTCCCGGCGCGGCATCATGGCGGCCATGCGCGGTAATAAGAGCGAGGAAATTATCCGTAAGCTCAACCGGGATGTGATGGTCTTGAACTGATTTTCACAATAGAAATAGTCACAAATAGAAAAGGAGCCTTCATGAGGCTCCTTTTTTTAATGCTTGAAAGAGGTCTTCCTACCGGGGAGCCATACGGATGGCACCATCAAGGCGGATAAGTTCGCCGTTCAGCATGGCATTTTCACAAATATGTTGAGCAAGATGCGCATACTCATCGGGATTGCCCAGACGACTGGGGAAGGGAACCGTCTTACCAAGAGACTCCTGTACTTCCTGAGGCAGGCCTTCCAACATCGGCGTCAGGAATAGACCCGGTGCAATGGTGCAAATTCGTATGCCAAGTCCGGCCAGATCACGGGCGATGGGAACAGCCATGGCCGCGATGGCGCCTTTGGACGCCGCATAGGCAACTTGTCCAACCTGCCCTTCGAGGGCGGCGACAGAAGCGGTATTGATGACAATGCCGCGTTCCTTGGTGGCCATAGGTTCAAGAGCGGCCATGCGGGCCGTGGCCAGACGCAGGACGTTGAATGTCCCGATCAGGTTAACTTCAATGACCTTTTTGAAACTGTCAAGGCTGTGGGGAACGTTATCCCGGCCAACAGTTTTCTCGCCAATGGCAATCCCGGCGCAATTGATGACAATGCGGGCTTCCCCGTGAATTTTTGCGCTGGCTTCCAGAGCTTCACTGACATTGCTTTCCGAAGAGACATTAACATTTTCAAAATGTCCGCCGATGTCCGCAGCGACTTTTGTGCCGCGTTCTGCATTCATATCAAAAATGGTTACTTTGGCTCCAGCCTTGGCCAGACGCCGTGCTGTTGCTTCGCCTAAACCTGATGCTCCGCCAGTGACAATGGCTGATAATCCTTGAATTTCCATGATCTTACTCGCTCTTTTTAAATAGGTTATTTGTTACTGATTGGTAACATATAACCCTACGAGCGGCCCTCTGTCGAGATTAAACTGCACGGGCCTGTCGTTTTTTTCGAGCAGCCCGCAGGGCAATGAACAGGGTGGAGGCACAAATGATGATCGAGCCAGCGATTGTCCACTGGTCTGGAACCTCACCAAAGATGATGAAACCGGCGAGGGCGATGAAGATGATCCGAATATATTCGAAAGGTGATATGGCGGTGGCTTCGCCGTAGCGATAGGC
>JAESRB010000007.1 GCA_016764855.1 Emcibacter sp. | reverse complement strand
ACCCTTCAGTCTGAAACAGCTGGCCGAGCAGGTTAAAGAGGTTCTGGAAAAGACATGATTCAGGTGAATCACGTCCCGTTCAAAAACGTCCTGTAATAAAAATTTAAGAGAACAAACTATAAATAAAGTAAAATTATCCTTTATATATCAGAGTATTAAAAATGTTCTTGCTAAAAAGAACAAAATATGTACAAATGTCCGTGATTGAAACCTTCAACGGGCTATGGGATATAGAGGAGAAGTATAATGGCATCAGCACAATTAAAAATCGTGGAACGTGGAAATATGGATAAACAAAAGGCATTGGATGCCGCATTAAGCCAAATTGAAAGAGCTTTCGGCAAGGGATCAATCATGAAGCTCGGTAAGGGAAACGCGTTGGAGGTGGAAGCGGTCTCTACGGGTTCTCTGGGGCTTGATATTGCCTTGGGCATAGGGGGCTTGCCAAGAGGTCGTGTCATTGAAATTTATGGGCCGGAAAGTTCTGGTAAAACCACATTGGCTCTCCATGTGATCGCAGAAGTTCAAAAGGGCGGTGGCATCGCGGCGTTCGTGGACGCGGAACATGCGTTGGACCCGATTTATGCTAAAGCCTTGGGCATTAATATTGATGAGCTGTTGATTTCACAGCCTGATACGGGGGAGCAGGCCCTTGAAATCGCTGATACGCTGGTTCGGTCCGGGGCTGTTGAAGTTCTGGTGGTGGATAGTGTGGCCGCATTGGTTCCTCGGGCAGAGCTTGAGGGCGAAATGGGGGACACTCATGTGGGTCTGCAGGCCCGTTTGATGTCACAGGCCCTGCGTAAGTTGACCAGTTCCATTGCCAAATCAAAATGTATGGTGATTTTCATTAACCAGATCCGCATGAAAATCGGTGTGATGTATGGTAGTCCGGAAACAACATCTGGTGGTAATGCACTGAAATTCTATGCCTCTGTCCGTTTGGATATTCGTCGGATTGGTGCGATCAAGGAAAAAGATGAAATCGTGGGCAATCTGACACGGGTGAAAGTGGTCAAGAACAAGGTGGCGCCACCCTTTAAAATGGTTGAATTTGACATCATGTATGGTCAAGGTATTTCCAAGAATGGTGAATTGATTGACCTTGGGGTGAAAGCCGGTGTGGTGGAGAAATCAGGTTCCTGGTATTCTTATGATAGTCAGCGTATCGGTCAGGGCCGTGAGAATGCCAAGCGTTACCTGAGAGAACATACAGAAATGGCGGATAAGCTGGAACTTCAAATTCGCAAGAGCGTTAGTATTTTGGATGAGGCAATGCTGAAAGGCGGCTTAAAAACTTCCTCTGATGAAGACGATAGCTGATCTCAAAATTCAGAATTCTGAGAACGACTCTATTATGGAATCTTAAATAGGGTTCTAAATCATATCCCAACTGTCACTGGACGCCCCACTGGGCGTCCTTTTTTTGCGGTAAAGATACGCAGAACTGGACAGGGACAGGTGCAATCGCTAAAACTCTAAATATTAATGCGTGATTATTGAAAAGGTATGTTTAGATGAAGGGCACTAACGAAATCCGAAAGATATTTCTGGATTATTTTGCCGGGCAGGGTCATGAGCTTGTGGCCAGTGGGCCATTAGTGCCGCAAAATGATCCGACGTTGATGTTTACCAACGCCGGCATGGTGCCCTTTAAAAATATCTTTACCGGGGCGGAAAGCCGTTCTTATGTTCGGGCTGCTTCCAGTCAAAAGTGCGTTCGAGCCGGGGGCAAGCATAATGACCTGGACAATGTGGGCTATACCGCCCGCCACCATACTTTTTTTGAAATGCTCGGCAATTTCTCCTTTGGGGATTATTTTAAGGAACAGGCCATTTACCATGCCTGGACTTTGCTGACCCGGGAATATGGCCTTGATGCGGACCGTTTGCTGGTCACGGTATATCATGATGATGACGAGGCTTTCGACCTGTGGCGGAAAATATCTGGCCTGCCTGAGGAGCGGATAATCCGCATTGCCACGAATGATAATTTCTGGTCAATGGGCGAAACAGGTCCCTGTGGTCCCTGTTCTGAGATTTTTTACGATCACGGTGATCATATAATGGGCGGACCGCCCGGTAGTCCCGATGAAGATGGGGACAGATATGTTGAAATCTGGAATCTGGTTTTCATGCAATATGATCAACAGGCCGATGGTACGCGTCTGCCGTTGCCCAAACCTTGTATCGATACCGGAATGGGGCTGGAACGTCTTGTGGCAGTCTTGCAAGGCACCCATGACAATTATGAAATTGACCTGTTTAAGAAACTGATAGAGGCCTCCGCCCAATATAGCGGCGTTGAACCTTACGGTCCGAAGAATATTTCCCACCGGGTGATTGCCGACCATTTGCGCTCCTCTTGTTTTCTGATTGCGGACGGCGTTCTGCCTTCCAATGAGGGACGCGGTTATGTGTTGCGGCGGATTATGCGCCGGGGCATGCGTCATGCCCATCTTTTGGGCTGTAAAGAACCGTTGATGTATCGTTTGGTTCCAACATTGTTACAGGAAATGGCACAGGCCTTCCCGGAACTTAAACGGGCAGAGGCTTTGATCTCAGAAACGCTGAAGCTCGAAGAATTACGGTTCAAGAAAACATTGGAACGTGGGCTGCGGCTTTTGGACGATGAAGTTGCAAAATTGTCAGAGGTTGGTGAGCTTGCCGGCGATGTGGCATTCCGTCTGTATGATACTTATGGCTTCCCCCTTGATCTGACGCAGGATGTATTGCGTAGCCAAGATCTGACCGTTGACGAGGCCGGTTTTAAGGTGGCCATGGAAAAACAAAAAGCTGAGGCTCGGGCCGCCTGGAAAGGTTCCGGCAGTGCCGCGACCGAGGAAGTTTGGTTCGAGGCCAATGCCGCCTTTGGTGCGACGGAATTTCTTGGTTATGCCACTGTCCATACCGAGGGAAAAATCCTGTCAATTCTCAAGGATGGGAAGCAGATTAACGTGGCAAATGTGGGTGACGAAGTGGCCATATTAACCAATCAAACGCCGTTTTACGGTGAATCCGGCGGACAGGCCGGGGATATTGGGACATTAAATATGGCTGATGGGGCCATGGCGATTATTTCGGATACGGAAAAGAAGCTGGGTAAATTGCACGTGCATATGGCAAAAATTACCAAGGGGAAATTTGCTGTATCAGACATCGTAGACATGAAAGTGGATGTGAATCTGCGGGATCAGGTGCGAGCCAATCATTCGGTGACCCATATTCTTCATGCGGTGTTGCGGAAACGGCTCGGCGAGCATGTGACGCAAAAGGGCTCTATGGTGGCGGCGGATCGTCTTCGCTTTGATTTTAGCCATAACAAGGCGCTGACCAGTGAAGACAAGGCGGCCATTGAAAAAGAAGTTAACGCCATCATCCGTCAAAACAGCGATGTGGCGACACAATTGATGACTCCCGACGAAGCGGTTGAATCTGGTGCGATGGCACTGTTCGGCGAAAAATACGGCGATGAGGTACGGGTTGTTTCCATGGGGTTGGAGAAATATTCTGTGGAGCTTTGCGGCGGTACTCATGTAAAGAGAACCGGTGACATTGGTACGTTTAAAATCATTGCGGAAAGCGCAGTTGCTGCTGGAGTAAGGCGGGTGGAAGCGGTTACGGGTGATGCGGCAACCGACTATAACCGTCAGCAGGAATCTTATCTGCAAGAGGCTGTCGCGTTGATAAAATCAACGCCGGCACAATTGACGGAACGGCTCCGTTCTTTGTTGGAGGAGCGCAAGTCTGCGGAAAAAGAAATTGCGGAACTGCGTAAGAAAGTCGCCATGGGGAGCGGTAGCTCCGGGGGCGGTTCCGATATCAAGACGATCGGAAAGATTAAATTTATTGGCCGGGTGCTTGACGGTGTGCAGGCCAAAGACCTGCGGGGCATTGCTGATGAGGCCAAGGCTCAAATCGGTTCAGGTGTTATTGCGTTGATCGCGGTGAATGATGGCAAGGCCGGTGTGCTGACCGCCGTTACCGCCGATCTGAAAGATACCATCAATGCGGTTGATCTGGTACGGGCGGGTGCTGGAGCCGTTGGCGGCAAGGGCGGCGGTGGTCGTCCGGATATGGCGCAGGCCGGTGGCCCGGATGGTAGCAAGGCAGATCAGGCCATTCTGGCCATTGAAGAAATTTTGGAGAAACTGTAAATATAAGGTTAGGGGGTCCGTTGACAAGCGTCGGAAAAACACAACGTCGGAAATTATTTGAAGTGATTGAAATGGGCCTGAGCGGTGACCGCACATCGGCCCTGTTCGATGGTTTTATGGTTGGCCTTATTCTTTTGAACGTTGTGGCGGTTTCGCTGGAAACGGTTCCAGATATTAGGGACCCATATCACCGGGAATTCATTGCTTTCGAAGCTTTTTCCCTAGTGGTCTTCTGCATTGAATATATGTTGCGGGTTTGGGTGTGTGTTGAATACCGCCATAATGCCGAGGAAGACGGTAAACTGGGCTTCCGCCTGCGTTTCATGACCTCCCCCCTGATGGTCATCGATTTTCTGGCCATTGCACCGTCCTTGTTATTTGCGTTTGGTATTGACCTTAGGCTGTTGCGAATTTTCCGGCTGTTACGGCTTTTTAAATTGATGAGATATTCTCCGGCGTTGGCCTCCTTGGGCAGTGTTTTATATTCTGAACGGCGGGCTTTGATTGCGACCTTGATTATCATGCTGGGTTTATCGTCATTTGCGGCGACCATCATGTATTATCTGGAACGGCATCTTCAGCCAGAAGCCTTTGGTACTATTCCCCATGCGTTATGGTGGGCCTTGGCCACCTTGACCACGGTTGGTTACGGTGACGTCGTGCCGATTACTTGGGCGGGGCGTCTTTTTGGTGGGGTGGTGATGATTTTCGGCGTTTGCATGTATGCGCTGCCAATTGGAATCATTGCTTCGGGCTTTGCTAATGAAATTCATCAGAGGGATTTCGTCATTCGTTGGGGGCTGGTGGCTAATGTGCCGCTGTTCAAGGGGTTGGATGCCAATCTGATTCGAACAATTGCCACATTTCTCCGGTCCAGTGTGGTGGAAAAAAATACGCTTGTTGCCATGAAAGGCCAGTTAGCCGATAAAATGTATTTGATTGTATCGGGCAAGGTTGATCGAAAGAATGCGGGGGAGAAGATAACTCTTGGCGAAGGGGGGTTTTTCGGTGCAAAATCATTGATGGAAAAAGAAGAATATCAGTCCAGCTATGTGACGGCCTCGAAATGTCATTTTTTCATATTAGATGCCCGTGAGTTCCATCATTTGATGAATGAAAATCCTATGTTGCGACAAAGGATAGAGGAATTTTACCGGGTCATTCCTCATGCGGATTTTGGTCAGGCACCTTCCCCTTAAAATATCGGTTTAATATGGCTTGGTCTTATGGGGAGGGCTTGGTCCATAAAAAATCCCGCGCCTGAAATTTCAAGACGCGGGATAATGTTAGAATAAATAATTTATGCCATAGCTTTTTGCAGGTTCTCGTCAATCTTGTCGAAGAACTGTCTGGAGGTCAACCATGCTTGATCCGGGCCAACCAACAGGGCCAAATCTTTGGTCATATAACCTTCTTCAACGGTTTCAACACAAACCCGCTCAAGTGTTTCAGAAAACTCTTTCAAGGCTTGGTTGTCGTCCAGCTTGGCGCGGTGAGTAAGGCCACCGGTCCATGCAAAGATGGAAGCAATTGGGTTTGTGGAAGTTTCTTTACCTTGCTGATGCATGCGGTAATGACGCGTCACTGTACCGTGAGCGGCTTCTGATTCAACGACGGAACCATCGGGTGTCATCAGGATAGATTTCATCAGGCCAAGTGAGCCAAAGCCCTGAGCCACGGTGTCTGATTGCACGTCACCGTCATAGTTTTTACAAGCCCATACAAATTCACCATTCCATTTCATGGCACAAGCAACCATGTCATCAATCAGGCGATGTTCGTAAGTGATGCCAGCTTCGGCGAATTTAGCAGAAAACTCACTCTCAAAGACTTCTTCGAACAGATCCTTGAAACGGCCATCATAGGCTTTCAGGATGGTGTTCTTTGTGCTCAAATACACAGGCCAGCGGCGGTTCAGGCCGTAGTTCATGCAGGCACGGGCAAAGTCACGGATACTTGCGTCCAGATTATACATGGCCATGGCAACACCGGGACCAGGGAAGTCAAAAACTTCACGTACGATAGCCTCTCCGCCATCTTCAGGTTCAAATTTCAGGGTCAGCTTGCCCGCACCGGGTACCAAAAAGTCAGTAGCACGATATTGATCACCGAACGCATGACGTCCAATAACAATGGGGTGAGTCCAGCCAGGGACCAGACGGGGGACATTTGAACAAATGATTGGCTCACGAAATACGGTGCCGCCCAGAATGTTACGAATCGTACCGTTAGGGGAACGCCACATTTGTTTGAGGTTAAATTCCTTAACCCGCTCTTCATCCGGTGTGATGGTCGCACATTTAACACCAACACCGTATTTAATGATGGCATTGGCAGCATCAATGGTGATCTGGTCATCAGTTTCATCACGTTTTTCAACGCTGAGGTCGTAATATTTTAGATCAATATCCAAATAGGGGTGGATGAGTTTTTCTTTGATCCATGCCCAGATGATACGTGTCATTTCATCGCCGTCCAGCTCGACGACAGGGTTTTCTACTTTGATTTTAGCCATTATGAACCTTTAAAAATAGGAGCACTGAATCATTGTGCCAGTGCGGGTGAGGTTTTTACACCATGGAAAGGTTTTTACACCGTTGTGATTCTACGTTAAACACAGGCGCAAACTATCAGTGCTGACCGATGATGTGAAGGGTAGAAACAAAAGAATCTATCTAAATAAGAGTGTTTTTCGCGATCTGTTCGATTTCAGGCAATGATTTCAGCAGAGGGACCACATCCTCCACAGTTTCAACCACGTGGAACAGGTCTAAAACCCGTGGCGTCGTGAAGTCCTCCCGAATGAAATTATCAATCAGATCCATGAAGGGTTGCCAGTAATTATCCACATTGACGATGACAATTGGTTTATTGTGTAATTGAAGTTGTTTCCAGGTAATTACCTCAATGGTTTCATCTAATGTGCCGATGCTGCCGGGCAGTGCGACAAAGGCATCTGAATGGTCAAACATCATACGTTTACGTTCATGCATGTTATCAACCACAAAGAAATCAGAGGCCTCTTTCCAGCCGGCTTCTTCTTCGTTGAGATGGCGAGGAATGATGCCGGTGACTTTGCCCCCCTGCTGCATGACCCTATTGGCGATGACGCCCATGAGGCCCACATTGCCCCCCCCATAGACCAATCGGATTTGTTCCTGGGCCAGTATGGTGCCAAAATTTTCCGCCAGTTTTTTGAAGTGGCTGTTCCGGCCCATACGGGACCCGCAATAAACGCAAAGAGATTTTATATTTGCCATTGGTTTAAGACTTTATCCTCTATAATTTTTTGTTTTTTGTTTTTTGATTTATGTCTTTTGTAAAATGTTGTTGAAAGTGTTTTACGGTCATAGTTCTGACAATTTTTCACTGTAATCTATGCCATGATTATATGACAAGTATGTTAATGAAAATATTATTTAATATTGCTGCATATAGAATGATACTGACATTCAGCGTCCTATGCAGTATATAGCCTGTGTGCTTTCTTAAATGGATTTGGTGAGTAGTTGACAGAGCAGCATTCAAAAACCCCTGTAAAAAGGGAAAAAAAAGGTTCGGATTGGGCCGTGAAAGCAAGCATCACATCGTTAACTTTGGTGGCTATGGGTGCCGTTGCATGGATATTGTTCTTTGCCGAGGATGGTGGGAGCGATTTTTTCACGTCTGAACCGTTGCCGGAAACTTCTGTGGAAGCGGTGGTTGCATCAATCGACACGACGGCATCGCTGCAGGATGTGCAAAAACCTTCGTCCATATTACCCAGCTTTGATATCGTACGGATCAGCCGCAATGGTACGGGCGTTATTGCCGGGCGGGCTGAACCCAATAGTGATATTTACATCTATGCCAGAGATAAGGTCATTGGTTCTGCGGTGGCAGACCGTAATGGTGAATGGGTGCTTTTGTATGATGATCCGCTGCCCAGTGGACCAACGGAGCTTAGCCTGAAATCCGCGATGCCGGGTAAATTTGAAGTTTTTTCCAGTGAAGTGGTCATCGTTGCGGTGCCGGAGCGCGACGAAGAACGATTTAATGAAGATGAAACAAACGGTGTTATTGCCATATTAAGTCCGCGCATGGGGGGCGGGCCGACGCGGGTTCTGCAAAAACCCCGGTTGGTGAATTTTTCGGCGCTTTCCAAAGGCTTGTCTTTGGACAGTCTGGATTATGATGAAAACTCAAATGCGATAATTTCGGGCACAGCCTCGAAAAATGCCCGGATCAGAATATATCTGGATAACGGATATCTTGCCGAAGTAACCTCTTCGGAGGCAGGGATATGGTCCCATTCCTTTGTTCGGGAACTGGATTTCAAGGAACATATCATTCGGGTTGACCAGTTGCTGGAGGGAGACAATGTGGAGGTGCGCATTGAGCAACCTTTCATCCGGGGTACTGCCATTGACACAGCAAAGGCCAAGGGGGAAGTGATCGTTCGTCCGGGGAATAGCCTGTGGCATATTGCGCGTCGGCTTTACGGCTCAGGTTTTTATTATACGTTGATTTTTGGAGCTAACAAAAGTCTGATTAAAGACCCGGACTTGATATATCCAGGACAGCAATTTACTTTACCTTCGGCTCCGGTGATGACGCCTGCGACACAATGATCTCATTGACGATTGTGGAATCTAACCGATGATAGAGGTCTGAACAGATTTCAGATCATCCTGTTGATCCAGAAGAACATAGGCGATAACTTCCATCAGACGTTTGGCACTTATGGGGCCGGAAAAATCCGTATGCAGGGTTTTTTCTACCTGACTGTTGATGGATAGATTGTAATCCTTCGCGATGAATAAGGGGGAGAGAGTCTCCAGAAGATTTCTCCGGCGGTTTTTATCTTCTGCGCTGAAAGGGATATGGCCGAGCTTGGCCACCAGAATCAGGGTAAACAAATTATCTTCTTTCGCTTGAAGAAGTTCCCCGGAAAATTTTATATCATGCCAAATAAAATGAAATGTTGCGGGGAGTTCCAGCCCTTTTTTCGTGATTTGCTGTGCCATAGTATTCACTATAGCTTCCGTGTCTAGCAGTGGGGATTTGGGGATATATTCGTTTTCTTTTAAGGCTTCTGTTGTATTGGGCACATTATTTCCTGTTTCATGAGAGGTCAGCCAAGTTGAAATATTACGTTCAGAGCCTTAAAATACTGTAAATATTTCCCATATCAGTATACTTAAACATCAGCTTGAAATTTTCACACAGGGAGACATTGTGGCTCATCACATGCGTTCGCATCATTCATCTAATGACAGTACGGGAAATAATGATGCTGAGAATCACGATACGGAGAATCATTGGCAGACCATAAAGACTTTGTTGCCTTTCATTTGGATGAAAGAGCGGTGGGATCTTAAGGTGCGGGTTGTTCTGGCAGTTATTTTCCTGATCATGGCGAAGTTAATCGGCATCTATGTTCCGTTCTTATTCAAGGATGCCGTGGATGCCCTGACGCCGGGGCTTCAGCCGGATGTGACGACAGTCGCGTTGGTTTTCCCTATGGCGATCATTCTTGGTTATGGCTCCGCACGGGTTCTTAGTCTGTTTTTTGGCCAAATTCGAGATGCGGTTTTTGCCGGTGTTGGTCAGAATGCTATGAGAAATATAGCGCTTAGAACGTTTCGTCATTTGCATAGTCTGTCGCTGAAATTTCATATGGAGCGTAAAACCGGTGGCCTGAGCCGGGTGATTGAGCGGGGGACTCGCGGTATTGATTTCCTGTTGCGTTTCATGTTGTTTAATATCCTGCCGACGTTGTTGGAAATATTGTTGATTACATTTGTCTTCTGGTCAAAATTTGGTTTCTATTATGCTTT
Source organism: Emcibacter sp. (assembly GCA_016764855.1). GTDB lineage: Bacteria > Pseudomonadota > Alphaproteobacteria > Sphingomonadales > Emcibacteraceae > Paremcibacter. The sequence goes on along the minus strand of JAESRB010000007.1, from coordinate 8,388 downwards.
TGTCACCTTCATTTGTCTGGGCAGCTATATTTTCTATACGATTATGGTTACAGATTGGCGCTTGAAATATCGCCGGGAAATGAACAAGCAGGATACGGAGGCCAATACAAAAGCCATCGATAGTCTGTTGAACTTTGAGACGGTCAAATATTTCACCAATGAACATCATGAGGCGGAACGTTATGATGTGGCACTGGCCAAATATGAGGTGGCTTCTGTGCGCAGTCAGACCTCATTGGCACTGTTGAATGTGGGACAAAGCATCATCATTTCCATCGGTCTGGTGATTGTTTTGTTGATGGCGGGGCAGGGTGTCGTGGATGGCCGTATTACGATTGGTGAATTTGTGCTGGTCAATTCATTGCTGATACAAATTTATATGCCGCTTAATTTTTTGGGCATGGTGTACCGTGAAATCAAACAATCCCTTGTGGATATGGAAAAAATGTTCTCCATGATTCGGACGGAATCAGATGTTGTTGACGTGACGGATGCCGGGGACCTTATGATCAATGGCGGGGAAGTGGAATTTGATAATGTGTCTTTTCATTACGCCGCAAACAGGCCGATCCTGAAGAATCTCTCTTTTAAGGTTGCCGCCGGAACGACCACGGCCATCGTCGGGGCCAGCGGGGCCGGAAAATCCACGATCTCGCGTATTTTATTCCGCTTTTATGATGTGACAAAGGGCCGTATTCTTATTGATGGACAGGATATCAGCCAGATTACCCAAAAAAGCCTGCGCCGTCAGATTGGGGTCGTGCCGCAAGATACGGTGCTTTTTAACGACAGTATCCGATATAATATCCGATATGGCCGGCCCGATGCGACCGATGAGGAGGTCGTGGCCGCCGCAAAACACGCGCAAATCCATAAATTTGTTGGCGAATTACCGGATCAGTATGACAGCGAGGTCGGGGAACGGGGCTTGAAATTATCCGGCGGCGAGAAGCAACGGGTTGCTATTGCCCGGACGATCCTTAAAAATCCGGCTATTTTATTATTGGATGAGGCGACATCGGCGTTGCATAGTCATACGGAGCAGGGTATTCAAAATGCGCTGGAGGAAATATCGCGAGACCGGACAACGATTGTCATTGCTCACAGGCTGTCAACGATCGTCAATGCCAATGAAATCATCGTGCTGGACGCCGGAGAAATTGTTGAGCGGGGCACGCATGATGTTCTTTTATCATCGCGGGGAGCCTATTATGATATGTGGCAGAAACAGAAAGAAGCCACAGAGGTCATGCAAAAATTGGCGGCTCTGGATGAATTTAATAGGGAACCGGATAAAAAGGTTTGATGCCTGTAACGGACTGCATTACAAGTGAGTGCAAACAACTTGGACAAGATCATGGATAATTTACCACCAATATTAAGCTATTTTCACAAGGAAGGTCACAAATTTATTTTGGGATTTGGGGCGGTGACCGTGCTTCTCTATTTATCGGGCATGGACCTTTTGGGGGTTGTCGGCCTAATTTTAACAATCTGGTGTGCCTATTTCTTTCGTGACCCAGAACGGGTTACGCCCTTGAAAGAGGGATTGGTGGTCAGTCCGGCGGACGGCGTTGTCCAGTCCGTTTGTGAGGCCGTGCCGCCACAGGAACTTGGATTGGGCGATGAGATGCGTACTCGGGTTAGCATTTTCATGAATGTTTTTGATGTCCATGTGAACAGGGTGCCGGTGGATGGAACACTCGTGAGGCAGGCCTATACGCCGGGGAAATTTCTCAATGCGTCTCTGGAAAAGGCCAGTGTGGATAATGAACGGCACGCGTTGTTGCTGAAGAGCGCATCGGGCCGTGAATATGCCTTTGTTCAGATTGCGGGTTTGATTGCTCGCCGGATTTTATGCTGGGCAGAAGATGGCAAAGAATATAAAGCCGGGGAACGGTTTGGTTTGATCCGCTTTGGCAGCCGGGTTGATGTTTATCTGCCCTCTGGGGTTCATGCACTGGTTTGTGTGGGCCAGCGTGCGGTGGCTGGGGAAACAGTGATCGCCAACGAGAAAACCAAAGAACTGTCCCGTGAAGGTGAAATCCGTTAAGGGACTATAATTCAGGAAGCGGGTTATGCCTCATTTGAATAAGCGACATATTTTCCCCATACGCTCTTTGGTGCCCAACAGCATTACGGTGTTAGCTATCTGTGCCGGGATGTCTGCCATGCGGTTTGCTATTCTGGGTCGTTGGGAGGGAGCGGTGCTTGCTGTTCTGGTCGCAGGGGTGTTGGACGGGCTGGATGGTCGAATAGCCAGATTGCTGAAGGGGACATCTAAATTTGGCGCAGAGCTGGATTCTCTATCGGATATTGTCAGCTTTGGCGTGGCACCGGCTGTGATTATGTACAGTTGGGTGCTGAAGGATGTCAAAGGCATTGGTTGGCTGTTGGCGCTCATCTTTACAACGGCGATGGCTCTGCGGCTTGCCCGGTTTAATACCATGAGCGCAGATGAGACTATTAATGCAGAGGAACGGCAGGATTATTTTTCCGGCATTCCGGCTCCGGCATCAGCAGCATTGGCGTTATGGCCGATGATTTTATACTTTTTGACTGATATGGAGTTCTTTAGAAATCCGGTCTTTTGTATTGTTTATATGGGGGTGATTGCGGGACTGACGGTGAGCAATGTGCCGACATTCTCTTTCAAGAAAATGAGCATTAAACGGGAATATGTCTTATTCTATTTGTTAGGGATTGCCATATTTGCCACAATGCTTGTGACCAATATATGGGCCACAATGTCGGTGGTGGGTTTGGTGTATATTATTACTATTCCCATGGCCGGTGTCTATCACAGACGTAAATTTGGCAAACCGTCGCGTCCGTCTGATAAGGATAAGCAGGATAAGAAATAAAATAATCTTGTACTGATAAGTTTTTAAACGTATGTTTTAAACATAATGCGTGCGGGACGCATAGATGTATTTGTCATAAACGCAGAATTATAATAATGAAATCGAAAAAACCTACACGACCGGATACCAGAGAACGTATTCTGGATGTGTCTGAAGAATTATTTGCGAATGGTAGTTTCGCTAGTGTATCCGTTCGGTCTGTTACGTCACGGGCGGATGTAAATCTGTCGGCGGTGAATTATTATTTCGGGTCCAAACAGGGATTGTTTCAGGCGGTTTATGTCCGTCGGGCGACCCAAATGAATCACGAAAGAGTGCATTTATTGCATGAGGCAGAGGAGAAAGCACAGGCGGAAGGGCGGAATGTCTCTCTTCGGGAGCTGGTCAGCGCTATGCTGACGCCACCTATTTTCTGGCTTTGTGATGAGGAAAAAGGTTTCTCAGTATATATCCGATTTTTGGCACGGGCCTATCTGGAAGAAGCCAGCGACATGGATAACGTCTTGCGGCAGGAAGTGGATGTTTTTGATCGATTTGTGCCTTTTTTCAAGAAAATAGATCCTGAGTTATCGGAAGAAGACATCTATTGGCGCATCCATTTTATGATGGGAGTCATGCATCATACAATCAATCATCTGGACCGGATCAGTATCTTGTCTCATAAGGCTTGCAAGAGGGGATCGCGGGAGGAAATTCTGGAGCGGTTGGTTAAATTCTGTTGTGATGGTTTCTAAGAACTGTAACAGTTAAATGGGGTATTAAGCAGGAAAGGAGCCTAGCCGAAAAGATCATCAATGGTGCTTTGATCCAGATCTTCTCCGTCCAGCTTTTCTTCATCATCATCAAAATACAGGTCGATACTATCCTGATGCGTCATATGTTTTTCGCCGTTTATGATGGCGCCGCATTGCTCGATCAAGGACACCATTTTGGGGGTATAGCCCTTAATGGTTCTTTGCAGTTCACCCATGTCGTTGCGGGTGATCTGTTCTTCCAATTGGACGATGGTCTGTAAAATAAGATCATCCATTTGAGCAACGGTTTCTTCAAAAGGTAGCCGATGTTCATCGGGGGAGTGTTTATAGGCGTTGATGGCCAGTTCTTTTGCGGTAAAAACGCTGTCTTTAAAGTGATCCTGATAGGTTTTTGGCGCCCACTCGCGTATGTCCTCTATGCAATCGGGCATTGAGGGTAGCATGTCCATTAACATATGTACTTCGTTAAAATGGTTCATGTAGTCCGTTGCAAGTAGGGTCTGAGAGTTGATATTCTCATTCTTTACTTTGCTCTGATAGTTTAAAAAATCGGTCAAAATATCAGTTCTTCTTATTGTTAAGGGATAGAGTATGTCCTCAAAAAATTAACAAATAACTTATGACAATATAAATGCTTAATAAAAATCCCCAGCCTTCTCTTTTTTATCAGGAAGGCTGGGGAAATATCAATTAGAAAACGGTAAGTTTATTATACAGAATAATAAAGTTTGAATTCTGCCGGATGAGGCAGCACTCTTACAACATCAATATCTTCTTGTTTCAGAGTGATATAAGCATCGATCTGATCGTCAGAGAAAACATCGCCTTTTTTCAGGAATTCACGGTCAGCATCCAGAGCGGCCAATGCTTCTTCAAGGGAAGCAGCAACGGTTGGTACGTCTTTCAATTCTTCCGGTGGCAGAGCATAGAGATCTTTGTCCATTGGTTCACCAGGATGAATCTTATTTTCGATCCCGTCAAGGCCAGCCATCAGCATGGCAGAGAACGCCAGATATGGGTTGGCGCTTGGGTCTGGGAAGCGGATTTCAATACGTTTGCCTTTTGGGCTTGTGCTGAAAGGAATACGACAAGACGCCGACCGGTTGCGGGCAGAATAGGCCAGCAACACAGGGGCTTCAAATCCGGGAACCAAACGTTTGTAACTGTTGGTGGAGGCATTGGTAAAGGCGTTCAGGGCCTTGGCATGTTTGATGATGCCGCCGATGTAATATAAGGCTGTGTCGGACAGATCCGCATAGCTGCTACCCGCAAACAGAGGCACGCCATCTTTCCAGATGGATTGATGCACATGCATGCCGCTACCATTATCTTCCGCAATGGGTTTTGGCATGAAGGTTGCTGTTTTACCATGCTCATGGGCGACTTGATGAGTGACATATTTATTGATCTGTATCCGGTCAGCGGTTTGAACCAGCGTACCGAACATCATGCCCAATTCATGCTGAGATGGGGCAACTTCATGATGATGCTTGTCCATAGGCAGGCCAAGTTCTTTCATGATGGTGACCATTTCACCGCGAATGTTTGAACAGGTATCAACCGGTGCAACGGGGAAATAACCACCTTTAACGCCGGGACGATGGCCTTGGTTGCCAAATTCTTCTTGACGGTTTGAGTTATAAGGGCCTTCCACATCATCCAAAGAGTAGGATGCGCTGTTGTAATCCACATTGAACTTTACATCATCAAACATGAAGAACTCAGGCTCGGGACCGAAATAAGCGGTGTCACCGATACCAGTATATTTGAGGTATTCTTCGGCACGTTGGGCTGTGGAGCGGGGATCACGAACATAGCCTTCGCCTGTGGATGGCTCAACAATGGAACAGAAAAGAACCATTGTGGGTTGGTCCATGAAAGGGTCCATAGTGATATAGCCGGGATCTGGCATAAGGATCATGTCTGAGTCGTTGATGGCTTTCCAGCCAGCAATGGAGGAGCCGTCAAACATAACGCCTTCTTCCAGCATCTCTTCGTCAAAGACGCTGGAGTCCATGGTAAGATGCTGCCATTTGCCCTTGGGGTCCGTAAAACGGAGATCGATAAAGGCAATATCTTTTTCTTTGATCATTTCAAGGACAGTATTAATATCTGACATATTTCTTATTTCCTGATTGGTTAGATAACAAATAGAGTTTACTTAAATATATTAAACAGCATCGTCGCCGGTTTCCCCGGTCCGAATGCGAATGGCTTCTTCAACATTGCTGATGAAAATCTTGCCGTCGCCAATGCGTCCGGTTTTTGCGGCGTTTTGGATGGCTTCAACGGCATTTTCCACAAGATCATCACTCAGTACGATTTCAATTTTCACCTTGGGCAGAAAGTCTACCACATACTCAGCGCCGCGGTATAGTTCCGTATGGCCTTTTTGGCGGCCAAAGCCTTTTGCTTCGGTGACGGTGATTCCGGACAGGCCGACTTCGTGCAGGGCTTCCTTAACTTCATCGAGTTTAAAGGGTTTAATAATTGCTTCAATTTTTTTCATAACACTTGGGGCCCTTTGGCTTGTGAATCTAATTGCACTTGGCATTGTACATCATCTTATAAAGCATTTTTCATGCCAATTACAAATGATCAGAAAAACATAGAGGATTCAAGGTGGACAGGTTATCTAATAAGCTTAAAAGAGGGGCTTTGATTAAAATATAGGCATGGAATGATTAATAAATAGGCGCATAATTAGTGACTTCTGTTGCCGAGGAGAGAGGGGTGAAGTTTGGTCCTGTGGACGGGATAAATGAAAAAGGCTAATTCTTCTCTTGACGCTGCGGAGAACTGGACGTAAAAGGGCGACACTTAACTCTTGTGGCGGGTGTAGCTCAGTTGGTTAGAGCGCCAGATTGTGATTCTGGAAGTCGCCGGTTCAATCCCGGTCACTCGCCCCACTTCCTTCCCTTATTATCGGTTAGCGAACCCCCTCTTTTTTCAGCACAGACTCAATATGTTTTAAGATTTTCACGGCCTCATCTGATTCTGCTTTGAGTTCATTCTGTAGAATAGCGGTAAAGCTTTGACAAAATAAGGCGCTGATATTTGGGTTTAGACCATTTTTTTTCTGGGCTTGTAGAATTCTTTTGAACCAACCGGCCAGTTCACTGGCAAGGGGCCAGCCGAAAGTCCCGGCCTGACTTTGAATGAGGTAACAGGTATGAATTGCCTGGGGGGTATTTTCAATCTTCAGTGATTCTTGGAGCCCTTGAAGATGCTGTTGTAATATTTCAACATAGCCGGCGCTTTCTTTGTCGATGACCTTCTGGGCTTTCAGGATCAATCGTTGTTGTTCCGGGGTAAAATCATTCGTGGCCATTCATTGGTCCTCCTGCGGGTCTTGGTTGACGGACGGCAGGGGAATAGGCGATCCACGTCTATCTTTGTCCCCATTATAGTCTCGAATGCGACGTCTTCGGTCCGGACCGGAATATATTCCAGTATCAATGAAGGTCCGTTGATTAAAAAGTGCGTTGGTCATTTTCCTCATGATTTGTTCCGGTGACACCGGCTTGCTCAAGACCTCTGTAACGCCAGCATCTCTTGCCTGAATGATGGATTTTAGTCCGGTAAAAGCCGTGCAGAGAATGATCGGTATTGCGCGTTTTTTTTGGTCTTGCAGGTGACGAATATATGTGGTGAGTTCCAGGCCATTCTTTGGGCTCATCATATTATCCATGAAGATGCAGTCAAAAGTACGATTTTTTAATATTTGCGCGGTTTCGTCATAGGTGGTGACCAACTGGACCTGCTTGACTTCAAAGCTTTCCAGAATAGATCGCATAATTTTTGCAATATAGACATCGTCATCTACAACAAGAATGTTGATATTGTTTAAGGCCTTTTGAATTTCTTTCCGTCCTTTTCCGTCTTTAGCCCCGCATTTCAGGGTCTTAAACTGTATCTATATATAATGGCTTAGGGGAAATAATTGATTAATGACAAGGGATAACAAAAATAATTTTTCCGGTTTTACATAGCGGAGCGGAAAAATTATAGGATACCGTTGTTGGTTGAAAGGTTTTGAGTGTCCCAGGCTTGAGCGTGTTTTATGTGAGTATGGCCCCAACAGCAGTCTTAATGACAGTCACGGGGCCACGCGGAACGGAAACATTCAAAAGATGTCGCTGTTGGTTGAAAGGTTTTAAGCGTCCCAGCCTTGAGCGCGTTTCATGTGAGCATGGCCCCCAACACCGGCCTTAATGACAGTCATGGGGCCAAGGGGAGCGGGAACATTCAAAAGATGGAGCGGGTGAAGGGAATCGAACCCTCGTCTAAAGCTTGGGAAGCTCTCGTTCTACCATTGAACCACACCCGCATTCGGTCGACGATCTTCTTTGTCTCATCAGACTTCCAATAAACTGCCATATACCCTTCTAAATTTCCATTGCTCCAATCTTTTGCGGATTGGTGTAAGGCCTCTTTTATTTCTTTACTATCTTTTGAAATATCAATAGACTCTGAACAATTTATAAATAAGACGAAGCTAAACAATAAAATTATTTTTCTCATATCAATCAATTTTTTTAAACATTAAAAAGTGCTTACCACAAATGGAATCTCAAATGATGCTCCTCTAATTTTCAATCCTTGCTTTTTATAAAAGTTAACGGCAATAATTCTAGCATTACACCACAAATAATCAACATTTAAATTTGTTAATATGGAAAATGCTTCTTGCATCATTAATTTTCCGGCGCCAAAACCTTGATACGCTTTTAAAGTTGCCATACCTCTTAGTTGATACTGTAGCTCTT
>JAESRB010000103.1 GCA_016764855.1 Emcibacter sp. | reverse complement strand
TCCGGCCTCCTGCCGCAATGAAGTCATCCACATCCCGGTGACTGATCCGTCCAGCCGGGCCACTGCCTGGCACATGGGCAAGATCAATATTCTCATCCAGAGCTTGCCGACGCACAGATGGTGACGCCAAAGGTTTATCATTGGCCGAACCCGATAAATCCTGCAAATCTGGTGTGGTCACAGCAGCTTGCACAAGGGGCCGCATAGCGGCCTTGGCTTTAACTGGTTCCGGCTTCTTTACAACGACATTTTCTTCAACAAGTTCAGCGGCGTCTTGCGTTACTTTGGCCAGCTCTTTAACAGGCTCATCATCGGCGTTTCCGACACCCTCGACCTCAAAAATCACCATATCAGAGCCAACGGCTATCATTTCCCCAGGGTTACCACTGATAGATAGAATTTTACCGTCAACGGGGCTTGGAATTTCAACCGTTGCCTTATCTGTCATCATATCAATCAAGGGCTGATCTTCTGTGACCATTTCACCCAGTTTAACATGAACCGCAACGACCTCTGCCTCGACAATACCCTCGCCCAGATCAGGGAGTTTAAAGTAATATTTTCCCATATTTTAGCCCTCCATAACTTTTTTAATGGCGTCCATAACCCGCCCCTGCCCAGGAAAATATTCCCATTCAAAGGCATGAGGATACGGAATATCCCAGCCCGCGACACGCTCAATGGGCGCCTCCAGTTTCCAGAAACAATTTTCCTGAATTTGTGAAAGAATTTCAGCCCCAAATCCACCAGTTTTCGTGGCTTCATGAACGATAACACATCGGCCCGTACGACATACAGATGTGGCAATATGGTCAATATCAAGCGGCGTTAAAGTTCGCAAATCAATGACTTCCACATCAAACCCGGACCGTTCTGCCGCCGCCAGAGATACATGAACCATGGTACCATATGTCACTATAGTCAGGTCTTTTCCTTCACGTACCGTTTCCGCTTTGCCAATGGGAATCCGGTAATGTCCATCGGGAACCTCACCCTTGGCATGCGCATCCCATGACTGGGCCGGAGCCTTTGGATCACCGGCAAAGGGCCCATTATAAAGCCGTTTTGGTTCAAAAAACACCACCGGGTCGTCATCCTCGATGGCACTGATCAACAGTCCTTTGGCGTCATAAGGATTCGACGGCATGATCGTCTTAATACCTGATACGTGAGTAAATATCCCCTCGGGACTCTGGGAATGAGTCTGCCCGCCCCGAATACCCCCACCACATGGGGTACGAATGGTAATTGGTGCCCAATATTCACCCCCGGAGCGATACCGCAGGCGGGAGGCTTCTGATACAATTTGGTCAAAAGCCGGATAAATATAATCTGAGAATTGAATTTCTGTCACTGGCCGCATTTCATTTACGCCCATCCCAATGGCAAGCGCAATAATTCCGCCCTCCGCAATAGGTGTATCAAAAACCCGCTGGATGCCATATTTTTTCTGCAACCCTTCGGTACAGTTAAAAACACCACCAAAATAGCCCACATCTTCGCCGAAAATAACAACCGCTGGATCTTTTTCCAGCATCACATCCTGCGCTGAATTGATCGCCTGTACCATATTCATTTTTGTCATTTTCTATACCCCCAACTTCTGTCGTTGACGACGTAGATTATCTGGCATTTCCTTGAATACATCTTCGAACATACTGCTCACCTCTGGCCGTGGACCTGAATTCAAGGTGCCGTAAGATTCCGCTTCTTTGTATTTTTTGGTTACCACTGCCGTAATCTCCTGAATGGCTTGTTCATGGCGTTGCTCGGACCATTCATCAATTTCTATCAAATGAGATTTCAATCTTTCTATGGGATCTCCTAATGGCCATACCTCTGACTCATCTTCTGGTCTGTATTTTCCCGGATCGTCACTGGTGGAATGCCCGCCCACTCGGTAAGTGAAAAGCTCGATCATTGTCGCCCCCCCCCCACGTCGTGCCCGTTCCGCTGCCCATTTGGTCGCAGCATAAACCGCCAGAAAGTCATTACCATCAACCCGCAATCCCGGCATACCATATCCAATACCACGACTGGCGAAAGTGGCTTTTTCACCGCCCGCAATACCTTGAAAGCTGGAAATTGCCCATTGATTATTAACCACATTCAATATAACCGGCGCATTATAAACCGCCGCGAATGTCATCCCGTGGTGGAAATCGGATTCTGCGGTCGTCCCTTCGCCAATCCATGTGGAGGCGATGGCCTCTTCCCCTTTATAAGCAGAAGCAACAGCCCATCCCACGGCCTGACAAAATTGTGTCCCGAGATTGCCGGATATGGAAAAGAAATTCCCCTCACGCCAAGTATACATGATCGGCAATTGCCGACCCTTACAATTATCTTTGGAATTGGACAGACAATGGTTCATCATATCCAACATATCCCGACCTCTGGAAATCAACAGACCCTGCTGCCGATAAGACGGAAACAACATATCTTTATCATCCAGCGCCATGGCCTGTGCCACTGCAACGGCCTCTTCTCCCCGTGATTTCATATAAAATGACATTTTACCAACCCGTTGCATATTCTGCATACGGTCGTCATAGATACGGGTCGTCAACATATCGGTCAGGCCCCGGCGCATATCATCTGCACTCATTTTGGGGTCCCATTCGCCAACGGCTTTGTTTTTCATATCCAACACCCGGATCATGCTATTGGCATAATCGAACATCGCCTTTGGGTCTGTCATGACGTCTGGCTTCGGGATAGCCCCCGCATTTGGAATATCAAGATCGTCAAATTCCGGTTCTTCACCCGGCCTATGGCGTGGGGCTGGAACATTAAGATTTTTACCGTTACGTGGAACCATTTACTTCTCCTTCCCGATCATTTTACCACTATTTAAGCGAAATTTCTTCCCATTGATCTATAAATAACCTACAAATTCGGTACAGACTTTATATATTTTTAATAATTTCGGGATATTGTTCCATTATGGATATGTTAGATAAAAAAATATTAAACCTGCTGCAACAAGACACCATGCTGCCTGTCGCCGAAATTGCCGAAAAAGTGGGCTCGTCAAAATCCGTATGCTGGCGCAGGATTCAAAGGCTTCAGGATGACGGAATCATAAAGAGCCGGGTCGCGCTACTTGATAATAACAAGGTAGGGCTGCACATCATTCTTTTTGCCCAAGTCAAAATGTCCGCCCACGGACGGCGCTTGCCTCATTTCATTAAAATCATTAAAGACATTCCGCAAATTCTGGAATGCTATACCCTTATGGGGAATGTGGACTTTCTGTTGAAAATAGTGGTCAAAGACATTCAGGAATATGAGGATTTATGGTGGCACCAACTGTCCCAAATCGAAGGCGTACAGGAAATCAATTCCACCATTGCCATGACCGCCGTTAAATACACGACGCAATTACACCTTGATGCAAGTTCTTAAAAAAAAGAGGCCGCCCGGTTATCCAGAACGGCCTCAGTTATCAAACGCCGCGACGGATCAGGTCACAGCAGTTCGTTGATTATATTCAGGCTTTCGCCAAATTTCATTTTCCATGATATTTTTCAGACCCATTACGGCGTCCCAAACATCCACATAACGTGTATATAACGGCGTAAAACCAAAACGTATAATATGCGGGGCCCGAAAATCGCCGACAATATTCTGCGCAATCAATGCCTGCATGACGGCAAAACCATTCTCATGCGTGAAAGAAACCTGACTGCCCCGACGTTCTCGTTCCCGTGGGCTCGCCAAAGAAAAACCAAAAACCGCACAATGACTTTCCGCCAGTTCGATAAAATAATCGCACAGGTTCATGGACTTTTCCCGCAGCTTAATCATATCGACCCGTCCGAAAATATCTAACCCGCATTCCAAAACGGACAAAGACAGGATCGGTTGTGTGCCGGTCAAACATTGCCAGATATTGTCAGCCGGGCGATAATCCTGTTCAAAAGCAAAGGGGGCTGCATGGCTCCACCATCCAGTTAACGGCTGTGCCGCCTTACCCTGATGACGTTTCGCCACAAAAATAAAAGCAGGGGCTCCCGGCCCGCCATTGAGATATTTATAGCCACAGCCCACGGCAAAGTCGGCCTTACAATCGTTCAACTTAATCGGCAATGCCCCAGCGCTATGACACAGATCCCAGATAACCAAAGCACCAACCGCATGGGCTTTTTCTGTGATTGCCTTCATATCAAGCAGCTTACCGGTCTTATAATGAACCTGTGTCAGAGAAACCACAGCCACTTTATCCGTTATGGCCGCCAGAATATCCTCACCTTCTACGAATAATATTTCATGCCCCTGCCCCAATTGCTTAATCAGGCCCTGAGCCATATAATTATCCGTTGGAAAATTACTACCCTCCATAAGGATTACTTTGCGGTCTGTACGCATTTTTAACGCCATGGTCATCGCTTTATAAAGATTTATGCCTGTGGCATCACAGGCCATAACCTCCCCCGCTTTGGCCCCAATGATCCCGGCGATTTTATCTCCCAGACTTTCTGATAAATGAAACCAGCCATTTTTGTTCCAGCTTGTGATCATATCCTGCCCCCATTCCCGCGAGACAACATCCAATGCGCGTTTCTGGGCAGACACCGGCATAGCCCCAAGGGAATTACCATCCAAATAAATCATGGCTTCGGGGATTTGAAAGTCACGGCGGAAAGACGCCAGTTCATCATGGGTATCAAGGTCCAGAAAAAAATCACGGGTATATTCAGACATATCCTTCACTCACTTTCAGCCGTTTCACTGACCACATCGGAACAAACCACCAAAATACGCGCGGGCTGCTGATCTTTGGACACGAAACGATGACCTGAGGTACTATCCAAATAGGCACTATCGCCCTCATTCAATTCAACGGGTTTGTAATCTTCGGTATAAAGCGTGATCCCCCCCTCCAAGATATAAACAAATTCCTCTCCTGGATGATGGGCAAGCTTTCCCATGTCCTGTGGACTGGCAGGCGGCACCTCAAGAATTCCGGGGTGCATTGTTTTATGTAATAAGTCACTGCCCAGAACTTCCACGTTATAAACATCCACCTTGTTCATCACACCTTCGCCCCGCCGAATGATCGTGCGCCGCCCAGCCTTTTGAGGCTGTGGGGTCTGATCAAATAATTCGGAAATGTTAATATCAAGCCCCTGAGCAACTTTGAGTAAATTACCATAGGTCAAAGTTGCTTGATGATTTTGGACTTTTGATAATGTAGACACTGGAATATCCACCAAGTCGCTAAGCTGTTTGAGAGTCAGGCCACGGGCTGACCTCAACGCGGCAATACGATCGCCAAGGCCATATTCCAAATCACTATCCGTATTGCTTGATGTAAGGGATGCCATATTCTATTGCTTTCATTTTATACGGCGAACCTTATCATATAATTCTCTAATTGAATAGTATTTCCTAATTAGAGAATTATTTTCTTTTTGGTGCAATCGATAAAATGAGATATAAGATAGCTATGGATCAAGAAACACTGACAAAAGAATACTCCCCCAGTTCCTGCATTGATGATGTAATGGTTTATATCCGGCAATATGAAGAACAAAGCCGTGCCGCAGATGAAAAACTGGACACCCAATGCCATAGGGACATAAAATACGGCCCAGAAAAACGTGCTCATATGGATATTTTCATGCCGCGCGGCCAAGGCCCCTTCCCGGTACATGTTTTTATACATGGCGGATATTGGCAGGAGTTGTCCAAAGCGCAGAGCAGCTTTGCGGCCCCGAACTTCCTTGACCATGATATCATATTTATCGCTTTAGATTATACGCTGGCCCCGGAAGCGTCTCTTTTTCAAATCGTTGATCAGGTCAGGCACGGCATTTTATGGATATTGGATAACATTGCGCATTACGGCGGCGATAAACATAATATCACCTTATCCGGTAGCTCCGCCGGGGCGCATTTGGTCGCCGAAACTCTTGCTATGAACTGGGTGGCGCAAGGATATGACCATTGCCCCATAAAAGGCACGTGCCAAGTCAGCGGCATATATGATTTACGCCCCCTCGTGCAGACTTATATCAATGATCCACTTCACATGACCATAGAAGACGCCAACGCATTAAGCCCTCAATTTCATATTCCAGAATCCGCATGCCCGGTGATATTTAGTGTTGGCGGCAATGAAACAAATGAGTTTAAGCGTCAGACGCACGACTATAGCGCCGCATGGCAAAAAGCCGGACATCAGGCAAGCTACGTCCAAATGCCCGCCTTTAACCATTTTGATATTATTCTGGAACTGAACAATAAGAACAGCCCCCTGTTCAAGGCTGTCCTTGCTCAAATTCTATAATATCGTGCGTACCGTCCAAAGCTCAGGGAAGAATCGCAGGTCCAGTGCTTTCACCAGATAATTCACACCGCTAGTGCCACCAGTGCCATGACGGAAACCCATTATCCGCTCAACCGTTTTCATATGCTCAAACCGCCAGGACTGAAACCGATGCTCCAGATCAACAAGTTTTTCAGCCCAGTCGTATAATTCCCAATGCTTGTCGTTATTACGGTAAATATCTTTCCAGATGGCCTCTATTTTATCGTTTGCCTGATAGGCTTCACTCCAATCCCGGTCCACACACTCTTTTGGCACATCAAAGCCCCGACGGGATAACAATTGCAAAGTCAGATCATAAAGGCTCGGGGCCTCTAATGTCTGTTTTACCATATTATATATTTCAGGATGATCTTCATGAGCTTTGATCATTTCTCGGTTCTTATTACCCAATGAAAACTCAATCATACGATATTGATACGATTGAAAACCGGAGCTTTGCCCAAGACTATCTCGGAAACTTAAATAATCCATCGGCGTCATGGTCGCCAAGACTTTCCAAGACTGGATCATCTGTTCCTGTATACGGGCGATACGGGCAATCATCTTCATGGCGGCCCCTAAATTATCTTCCCTGACCAACGTCATAGCAGCCGTTAATTCGTGAATTGACAATTTCATCCAAAGTTCCGAGGCCTGATGTATTATGATAAACATCATTTCATCATGTTGGTCCGACCGAAGTTTCTGCGCACCCAACAAATTATCCAGATCCAGATACTGACTGTAACTTATGTCCTGTTTCCAGTGGATTTTCTCGTCTGAAATATCCACGGATGTTTCAATGTTTTTATCTTGCATCTAAAGTCCTTTCAATATGAAAGTGTTTTAGATGCAAGAGCATTTAATTGCAAGCGATATATCTGGTCAGTTTTTTCCAGTTCTGGCTTTTTCAATGATCTCATTGGCTAATTCATCAGCAATCTTATTAGTTGGCCGATCCTCAACTACGGACCTGTCAAAAATAGTCTCCAAATTACTGTAAATGCCTTCAACCTTGGCATTCACCCATACCACATCATATTCACCGCGTGTTTCCGCAGCAACATTAATGATCCCGCCTGCATTAATCACGTAGTCCGGCGCATAAAGAATATCGCGGTCTTTCAGAGCTTGACCATGGTCATCACGTGCCAATTGGTTATTGGCAGCGCCGGCAATGATTTTTGCCTTGATATGATCAATTGTATCATCATTTATCACAGCACCCAGTGCGCAAGGAGAGAATATATCTGCATCAACACTAATAATTTTATCCAAAGCTACAATCTTTGCGCCAAATTCCTGGACTACCTTATCAAGCGCTTCCTGATTAATATCAGACACCAATAATTTAGCCCCGGCCTCATGGAGATGTTTACAGAGATAATATCCCACATGACCAACGCCTTGAACGGCAATAGTCAATCCCCGGACGCTATCCTTGCCTAACTTATGCTTTACGGCTGCATTGATGCCAAAATAGACCCCCGTTGCCGTGAAAGGAGATGGATCGCCGCTAGCATGTTCGCCTTTGTTAAGTCCGGCAACATATTTAGTCTCTTCTGCAACAATTTCCATATCTTCCACAGAAATCCCCACATCCTCAGCAGAAATATATTTCCCACCAAGACCGTCAATCATGCGGCCAAGCGCTCGGAACAAATTTTCTGATTTATCCGTTCTAGAATTCCCGATAATTACAGCCTTACCCCCGCCAAGCTTAAGCCCCGCGATAGCATTTTTATAGCTCATTCCTCTGGAAAGGCGCAGAACGTCATTCAATGCCTCTAGCTCATTCTCATAATCCCACATACGGCACCCGCCAGCAGCAGGGCCAAGCGATGTATCATGAACGGCAATAAAGGCCTTTAAGCCTGATTTCTTGTCTTGCAGGTAAATCACCTGCTCATGATCTTTAAACTGATTAACGTCCATCATTTTACTGTCTCTATTCTTAACCAAAGTTTCAAAAATACTCTTATAACCTGAGTAGTAGCCGTTTTTTATTTTGTCGAGAAGTTTTTTGCAGCTTACCCCTGAGCATTAAAAACTGGAAAATGTCTTTTCGGCATTTTTAGGAATATCTGCAAATATCTACTATTCAAACCAGCAATAAAATTACCTCTGCCTCGCTATTACAGAAAGATAAAAGCCCTAAAAAAATTTCAAGGTTATGAAATAATATTTCAAAAATGACTTATTATAATAAATT
>JAESRB010000102.1 GCA_016764855.1 Emcibacter sp. | reverse complement strand
TTGTATAATTCCTATCTGGATATGGATAAACGAAATGCCATCGGGACAGCACCTTTAATGGCGGTTTTTGCTGAGGTGGATGAGCTGGTTGATCATAAGGCGCTTGGGGCTTATTTTGCTAAATCAATGCGTGCGGGTTTCGGGGCGCCGTTTGATTTCTATATTGATGGGGATGCCAAGGACCCGACCACATATGCGGTCTATAATTCTCAATCGGGGCTTGGCTTGCCGGACCGGGAATATTATCTGAAAACAGATGAAAAATCCGAGGAGATCAAGGCAGAATATATCGCCCATGTGGAGAAGATGTTAACCCTTGCGGGGGTGGAAAATGCTGTGCAGCATGCGGCGGACATTATGGCGCTGGAAACGCGGCTTGCTACGGCGCAATGGAAGAAAGAAGATAACCGGGATACGATCAAAACCTATAATGTGCGGGACCGGGCTGCTCTGGCTAAGATGTTGCCGGATTTTGACTGGGAGGGTTACTTCTCGGCCTTTGGAACGGCAGATATGGGCAGTATGATCATATCCCAACCCAGCTATTTCGAGGCTTTGAACGGGATAATTCAGGACACGGAAATGGACGTTTGGAAAGTCTATTTCAAGTGGATGGCCTTGAACCATATGGCCAGTTTTATGAATGAGGAACTGGATCAACAGGATTTTGCCTTCTATTCAAAAACACTGCGCGGAGTTTTAAAACAACGCCCCCAGTGGAAACGGGCTGTGGCGACGGTAAATGGTAATCTGGGCGAGGTCGTGGGCAAAGTTTATGTTGCGCAGCATTTCAAACCAGAAGCCAAGGCGCGGATGCTGAAATTAGTGGCTAATCTGTCCCAAGCTTATGAGAATAGCATCAAGAATTTAGACTGGATGGGCGCGGAAACCAAGGTTAAAGCGTTAGAGAAGCTCGGTAAATTTACCCCAAAGATCGGCTATCCTGATATTTGGAAAGATTATTCCGCATTAGAAATCAAGGGCGATGACCTGTTTGGTAATATTGTGCGCTCCAATCAAGTGGTTCATGACCGGGAAGTGGCGAAATTGGGTGGGCCTATTCAACGGCACCTGTGGTATATGAACCCGCAAACAGTCAATGCCTATTATAACCCCTCCATGAATGAGATCGTGTTTCCTGCGGCTATTCTTCAACCACCTTTCTTTGGCATGTACACCGATGACGCGGTGAATTATGGGGCCATTGGCGGCGTGATCGGCCATGAAATTGGTCATGGTTTTGATGATCAGGGCGGGACATATGACGGGGACGGTGCGCTGAAGGATTGGTGGACCGAAAAAGACAAGGAAGAGTTCAAAAAACGCACTTCTGCTCTTGTGGCACAATATAACGGCTTCATCGTATTTGATGATTTGACCGTCAATGGGGAATATACCTTGGGGGAAAATATTGGTGACTTGGGCGGCCTCAGTATCGCCATCAAGGCATACCGCCTTTCTCTTGGTGGCAAGCCCGGGCCGGTAATTGATGGTATGACTGCGGAACAGCGTATCTTTATCGGTTGGGCGCAAGCCTTCATGGGTAAAATTCGGGAGAAGGCCATGCGTCAAAGAGTGGCGACAGACCCTCATTCTCCGGGAAAATTCAGAGTTAATGGTGTGGTGCGGAATATCCCGGAATTTTATGAAGCTTTTGATGTCAAACCGGGAGACGCTTTATATATTGCACCATCAGAACGGGTTAAAATCTGGTAACTTTGAATTATTTTCCAGTATTGTTTTTCTGAGTTATTTTAAGCAATGCCTTTGGCAAGGTTTCTGATTTGGAACCTTGCCGGATGCAGGCTCTCATAGGTTTCTTTCGTCACCGGTAAGGGACCGCCAGAAATCAGGGCTGTCATGATATCCGCCAATAGGGGCGCGACCATAAATCCCCGTGCGCCTAACCCTGATAATATATAGAGATTCTTCACATAGGGAGCGGGGATGAACTCTTTATGCTTTGGACCGTGTTTTAGGGCGCGGTAGGCGTCCTTGTAACGTGAAAAATCAGAAACTGGCCCGCAGAAAGGCAGATGGTCCGGGCTATAGGCCCGTAAGGCACAACGCCCCCCTATGATGGGGAAATCGCCAGCCTGTGGCCAGAGGGCGCGGGCATTCTCTTGATTTTCGTGATGATCGGCTAGTCGAATGTCGGTACTCATATCCTGACGGCCAAAACTGGCCCCGGTTATGATGGTTTTTTTACCCTTCAGGAGTAGCGGCGGTATCAGATACCCCTTGCCGCATAAAACACTCTGTGGGGCCGAGGGGCTTTCCGATCCGTCCAGAAAAGTGATTTGTCCTCTGACCGGATCAAGAGGCAGATGGCTGGTTTCCGGGAAATTGGTACTTGCCGGGCCGCTGCATATGATTACCGCATCCGCTGGGTCATCGGCATTTACCTGTGTCAGGGCAGTGATATCTGTTGCGGTTTTAAGGGTCAGTTTGCCCATGAGGGCTTCTTTGATTCTTGGGGGGGAGATCGCGCCGCATTGGGGGAAAAGTAAGCTGCCGTTTGCCCCCTCAATCATAAAGTCTTTGGGGAATAGGCTTTGGGTGAGAAGTTTGGTGAATTTCTGTTGCTCGGATGGATTCCCGGCAATCTTTGTCATCTCAAATTTCTGGCCTAATTTTTGGCCTAATTCCCGTTCCTGAGCCAGAAAAATTTCCGGGCCTAAGGACTGATAAAAGCTGAGGGCATGATAGAGGGCGGTACGGGTGAAGTCACCCTCACGGCCTTGGCTTAAGGTGGGATCAAGGATCGCGGCCGGATTGCCGGAAGCCTTATTCATGGGGGTCGTGTCTTGTTCGTATATGGTCACGCGGTAGCCGCTGTTTTGCAAGGCTAATCCTGTTGTTAAGCCAGCGATGCCGCCGCCAATAATGGCGATGTGGCTTCCTTTGGCCAGCGGGTCCGGGCGCCGGAACCACGGTTTTTGCGCGTATGCAGGGGGCTGTGTTTGTTCGTTTTGCCTATAGAGGTCTTTGTTTGTCATTTTTCTACTATTGAGTTAAATTAGATCTGAGCCTAAACTGTGCCAAATTTAAAGGAAAAACAATTGAAAAATATTTTACTGTTGGTGGGTGTCTTGATTGGCTTGAGCGGAAATGTGCTGGCCGGAAATAAAAACAAACCTGTGGTGCCTTGTGCGCACCCCATGTTTCGGGCCTTGGATTTTTGGGTTGGGGACTGGAAAGTATACCACCGGGAAAGCGGTGAACTTGCCGGATTTGACCGGGTGGGCCGCATTCTGAAGGGCTGTGCCATACAACAAAGCTGGATATCACTGGATGATCATTTCTCGTCACCACTGGTGCCGTTTCGCATGAATGGTAAAAGTCTGACGGCGTTTAACGGGCAGCATTGGACACAATTCTGGGTCGATAATCAGGCCGGCTCACAGATGATATCAGGTGGTTTTGAAGAGGCTGTTCTTACCTTAAAATCCCAAACGCCTGTTATGGGCCACATATATAAGTTAACATGGGAAAAACAAAAGGACGGTACGGTGCGCCATATGGCCCGCCGCCGAAAGGTCGAGGTCGAAAAATGGGATGTTCTATTTGATTTTATTTATCGGCGGAACGCGAGTAATATTCCCATTACGGATTAAAAATAACGGCATCAGAGCAGAATAAAAAAGTGGATAAGGTATTTGAACCATGTAAGCGTGGTTTTTATAGAAAATTTACGCTTTAACAAGGAAGAGACGTGTAGACTGCGTTGGAGTTTAAAAAATCCGATCTGTGTATGGGATATAGGTAGATATTGAAATGGATAGAACCTCAATAAAGTCGGCCTTTCTTCTGATAAGCTGTTTTTCTTTGGCCTCTTGTGGCTCAAGCGGCGGCAGTAGCAGTGGTGGGGCTGCTGTTGTGGCACCTGCGCCGCCACCGCCACCTCCGGTAATAGAGTATAATACGGTAGAATTTCGTAATAATTACGGTCTGGCCCAGATGAACGCTATTGTTGCCTATGACAATGGCGCAACGGGGCAGGGAGTCACTGTTGCGGTTATTGATACTGGTGTTGATCAGGATAACGTGCAGCTTTCGGCCAATATCCATGCGGACAGTACGAATATCGTGACGGGGAACGTATCTGATTTAGATGATGTTGATGGTCATGGTACGGCGGTTGCAGCGGTGGTTGCTGGCGTTCGAGATCCGGCGAATAATAGCAATAATAATACGCACGGTGTTGCTTTTAATGCGGAAGTTTTGGTCCTTAACGCGGCAAATCCCGGCAGTTGTAGCGGGACGGATGGCTGTGAGTTTTTCGACAGTGATATTGCCGCCGCACTCGATTATGCCCGTGTTCGAGGGGTGAAAGTTGTTAATATCAGCTTGGGGGGCGATGGTTTTAACACGTTGACCTTGATCAATGCCTATAAGCGGGCGGTGAACGCGGGAATGGTTATCATACTTGCCGCCGGGAACCGGGATGATACGGATACGGATTTCACGGTGGCTCAACCGGAAAATTCAGCGTCCGTGGCTTGGGCCAGTTGGGCCAATGGCCAGATCATTGTGGTCGGTGCGGTTGGGCAGGCCTCAACCATTACAGATTTTAGCCACAGGGCAGGAAATGTAGGAAAGGATGTATTTCTGGTTGCCGCTGGGGACCGAATCTTATCACCGGGTATCGGGGGAGATTTTTTCCTGTGGAGTGGAACATCTTTTGCCACGCCGCATATTGCGGGGGCGGCGGCTTTGTTGATGGAAGCCTTTCCAAATTTAACAGGCAAGCAGGTGGCGGATTTATTATTTGATACGGCAACGGATCTCGGCGCATTGGGTGCCGATGTGATCTATGGCCGGGGTCTTGTCAATTTGGCGGAGGCTTTTCAACCACAAGGGTCAACCTCTATAGCGGTGAAAACGGCGGCTGGAACAACGGCAATTGTGGACATGGACAGCAGCGTGATTTTGGGCGGTGAGGCTTTTGGCGGCCTGTCCGGCTTATCGTCTGTTTTAAATAATAGCCTGTTGCTGGATGGTTATGATCGGTCTTTCCAGGTTGATTTGGGGCAAAAGATATTCACGTTGGGTCATGTGGTCGGCTTTGATGCCTTGGTCGGCTCACGTCGGGGTAGTCGGTCGTCCAACCTTCAGTTCTCCGCTTCGACAAGAGTGAAATTTTCCTGGATTGAGGATGATCGTTTTCAGCAAGTGAACGAACAACATTTTTCCCATCAGAATAATGTCAAAAACCGCGTGCATGATTTGCGCATGAAGCTTGGGCTGTCATTGGGCGCAGGTCAGGATATGACGATCGCGCAAGGCTTATCTCTGAAAGAAGCCCTGGAAGATTATGAACAGGATGAGTTTCTGACCATTGGCAAAGAGGATTTTACCGCTCTGATGGGACGCAAGAACAGTCAGGCGATTGTTTTTGGTCAACAGTTGAACCGGACAACCAGACTTGATCTGGTGATGGGACATGGGGAGAAAACATGGCAACAATACAGGCTGACAGCGGATAATTATGTCATGATGGCCAGATTGGACCATGACTTGTCTTCGTCGGTCACGTTGGGGTTTGACCTTGGTGTTATGACAGAAAAGGGCAGTGTGTTAGGCAGCCTTTCCACGGGGGCCATTTCATTGGGCAAGGGCGCGACGACAACATTTGTCGGGGGACGGGTCCTTATGGATATGGCCAAGGGTTTGAATTTCTTTGCCAGAGCCTCATATGGACGCACCAAAGTTACGGCGGCGGATTTGAGTTTAGTAGAGCAGATCAGCAGCCTGACATCGGGGAGCCTTGCCTTTGGGGTGATGGGAAAATCCTTATTCCAAAGCGGTGATCGTTTGAGCTTTGCCATAAGTCAGCCGCTTCGGGTGATGGGTGGATATGCCGATGTCTCTTTGGTGACCGGCCGGGATTTCAGCAAGAATTTGCAGGATGACAGCCTATCCTTTGTCAGTAACCAAGTGTCTTTGTCGCCGAAGGGCCGGGAAATTGATTTTGAACTGGCCTATCATGTGGCGGATATTTTAGGGGCGCAGGTGGATCTGAATTTCCTGCATCAGATCAATCCGGGCCATAATCAAATAAATCCCGATAATACAGGTTTTCTGATCCGGTTCGGGTCTGAATTCTAAGGCAGTAAGGAATTAAAATTTGGCCTGCCGACATCCCCTGTTGATATTTAGAAAATATTTGGAGATATCGGTTGACGGCACATATTCCAGCAGATTATTTCGGACCGTTTCAGACCTAAAATATAGGCCTGAAGTATGGGGCAGAACTGTAGGACTATCAGGAATTGAGTTTTTCCGTATGGTTGATTACCCATTTCTCAAAGTCTTCCGGGGGAATGGGTCTGCTGAAGAAATAACCCTGCAAAACGTCACAGCCTTTTTGTCGAAGAATCTGGGCCTGTTCTATGGTTTCAACGCCCTCGGCAACAACGGATAGACCAAGACTATGGCCAAGGCGGATAATCGCATCGGTTATGGCCGCATCGTCATGATCTTCTGTGATATCCCGAATGAAGGACTGGTCGATTTTTAACTGATGTACAGGGAAACGTTTCAGATAAGCCAGAGAGGAATATCCGGTTCCAAAATCGTCAATCGCCAATGAAATACCAAGTTCTGCCAGAATCTCCAGCTTGCGGGCCACGGCATCCGTATCGCCGATGACCATGCCTTCGGTAATTTCCAGCTCAAGCCCTTTGGGATCAAGACCGGATATCTCCAAAGCACGCTTCACGTTACCTACAAAACTGGCAGATTGGAACTGCCGGGCAGATATGTTAACGCAGACCCGGAAAGAAGGCATGTTCATGTCATGCCATTTCTTGGCTTGAAAGCAGGCCATTTCAAGAATTTTCTGTCCCAAGGTGAGGATTAAATCAGAATTTTCCGCAATAGGTATGAAGGAAAAAGGCGGAATCATTCCTTTCTCAGGATGCAGCCAGCGTACCAGAGCCTCGGCGCCCATAATGCTGTCATCAAGTGTATTCAGGAGCGGTTGATAATGTAAGATCAACTCGTCATTCTGAATGGCTTTTTCCAGATCAATTTCAATTTGTTTTTCTGTTTTAGCCTTTGTATCCATTTCCGGGTTATAGAGCCGATAGACGCTTTTTCCGTCATTTTTCGCCTGATACAAGGCCACATCGGCCATTCTAAAGAGTTCTTGTGGTTCCATGGAATCATAGGGAAAAAAGCTGATCCCGATGCTGGTGCCGATTGTGTGGCTATTGCCATCAACGATAATCGGTTTTTTGATACAGTCTAGAACCCGCTGTGCCGCTTTGGCGGCATCTTGCTCATTCTCAATATTAGTGGATATGATGGCAAATTCATCGCCGCCGATTCGAGCTACAGTGTCTATTTCACGGGCGCAGCTTTCCAGCCGGTTGGCGACGACGCGCAATAATTTATCCCCGGCCGCATGACCGAACATGTCATTGACAGGTTTAAACCCGTCAAGGTCAAGGAACATAACGGCAATTTTTCTTTCCATACGACGGGCCATACGCATGGCTTCATCCAGTCGTTGTTGGAGTAAATTCCGGTTTGCCAGTCCTGTCAGGCTATCGTGGAGGGCCATTTCCCGAATCAGCATTTCAGCCTCATGGCGTTCCGTGACATCCGAAATAACGATGGTAAATTGTTTTTTGCCGCCGATGGTCACTTTCCGGATATTTAATTCTATGGGAAATGTCGTGCCGTTTTTCCGGTGACCGATGCCGCCCTGTTTACTGAACCGTTTTTCTTTTTCAAGAGTGGCGAGGAATTTTTCGATCTCGGTCTCTGCCATGATTTTAGGGGTATTGAACAGAAGCAACATATTATTGCCGATAACATCATCGGCGTTAAAACCAAACATATTTTCTGCGGCATTGTTGCAGGTCATGATGTGACCTTTGGTATCCACTGTGATCAGAACATCGGAAATGGCATTTAGAATGGCCTCAACATGATTTTTGGCATTTTCTGCAATCTCACGGGTCAGGGCTAGATCTTCGGCCATTTGTACCGCATGGGCAGCTTCCTGTTCCATCATTTCCCGGTCTGACCGTGCTTCGATGATTAACATTTCATCGGTTTCGCTCATTTGTCCAGAGGAGGGAACCGCCGTGGATTGAAGGTAGTAATTTGGATTTGATCGCAGGGAAACATCAGAAAAAGTCAGTATCAGGCCAGAGTTAGCCATGACTTCTCCTTTGATTTCAAGGACTTTCGCCCCTTTTATGCGATATTCATAACTGAAAGGAAATAATTCATCAGATGTTTCGGCCTTTGAGAGTTCCGATAGTATTTTGCCAGCAAAATTATTGTTTTCGTCGTTTTGTTCTTTATCCCAGTTAATATGCAGAATGTCATTCAGATGCACTTTTTGATCCAGAAAAGGTTGCTCAAGGTCAAGCAGGTCTTTCAGTCTCATATTCCAGTGTCTCAAGACAAGATCACGATCAAACAGGGCAACCCCGTGGGGCAGGCCGTCTAGGATCTCCTGAACCTTAAGGAGATTCTGCTTGTCTTGTTTCTGGAGCACACTCGCAATTTTACCATTCATCTCAGAAAACTCATTTTATTGTACTAATTACAAGGATAGAGTATCCTGACAGCCTTAATAGGGAGTTAATATAAATTGAATAAAATCTATGTTTAAGAGAGGTTAATGAAGGGTAAAGTGTTTCAAGAGAGAATAGAGGTTCATGTTGATGAAACATTGGACGTGCGCGGCCATAAATGTCCGATACCGGTTTTGCGGGTTCGCCGACAACTTGAAAGAATGTCAGGGGGGACTATATTAAAGGTAGTGGCTACTGATGCCATGACCCAGATAGATTTCCCTCATTTTTGTCAGCAAGGCCGCCATGAACTATTGGAAATGTCTGGGGAGAGTGGTATCTATTCTTTTCTTATCAGGAAGTCTGATAATGCTGTATAATGAATTCAGGTCATTAAAATATGACCGTAAAGAGTATGTATAATGCGTGATACAATAAGTGATGTTCTAGAAACATTTGCGTTTCTGGATGATTGGGAAGACAGATATAAATATATTATCGACCTTGGTCGTGGCTTGCCCGACTTTGAAGAGAAATATATGACCGAAGAAAACAGGGTGCATGGCTGTACCAGTCGGGTGTGGCTTGTTCATGATTTGCGGGATG
>JAESRB010000101.1 GCA_016764855.1 Emcibacter sp. | reverse complement strand
GTCATAATAGGTCATTCCTTTTTTATACAGTTTACTGGAATGACACAGAATTTTGAACACTACCCGTTTTGTCCTGAAGGATAAGGTCTTTATCTTTCCCTAAAGGCATTATCCTTTAATTTCAACACGGGATTCATCAAATACCTCATAATAGTTTTTTTACCGTTCAAAATATCAACTTCGGCTATCATTCCCGGTAGGATTGGTAGATTTCCTTTATCAGTAGACAGGTTATTCTTCACCGTTCTGATTTTGATTATATAAAAACTATTACCCTGATCATTCGTGATCGCATCTGCAGAGATATTTTCCACATAAGCCTCAAGCGATCCGTAACGTGAATAATCATAGGCTGTTAATTTTACACGAGCGGGCTGCCCAGACCATAAAAAAGCAATATCAGACGGCTGGACCTCTGCCTCAATAAGTAAGGTATCATCCAAAGGTACCAATTCAACAATCGGTTGCCCCGGCTTAATCACCCCCCCAATGGTTGTCACCAAAACACGGTTAATCGTTCCATTTGTTGAGGCAATAACATCCGTTCTGCTAACCTTATCCAGTAGCGCCGGCAGGGCATCATGGAGTTTGTTGGCGTGATTTTGCGCCTCGTTTAATTCTGTAAATGCGTTGGCGCGAAAATTCTGACGGGCGGCTTCAATCTGAAGGTTTACCTCCTCAACCATTTTTTTTGTTTTTCCAATATTCAACAAGGCAATCTGATGATCGCCCGTCGCCTGTATCAACCGTTGCTCAGCACGCATTAATTCCAGACGCGGTTCAATGCCTTTCTCGACCAACGGCTTTAACATATCCACCTCGGCTCGGGCCGCCTGCTCCCCGCTCTTTGCACTGATTAAACTGATTTTAGCCTCAATTGCCTCCTGCTCTATCTGCCTCAGACGAGCTTTTAAACTGTTCAGAGACGCCTCGAATTCTGCTTTACGCGCCCGGTAAAGATTGCGTTCATTCCGGACAAGTTCTTCATTCTCACGCACGAAGACAGGATCGAAGACAGGTTCTTTAAATTGACTTTCAGCCGTCAGACGCACCAATTTCGATTTCAGCATCTGATATTCTTCTTTATTGCGGTTAAAGTCCGCCTTAAACTGGGTCCCGTCCAGTTTGACAAGCACATCTCCTGCTTTAACCCTATCCCCTTGTTTGACGATAATTTCCTTAATGATCCCCCCTTCCAGATTTTGAATGATCTGCATTTTTTTACTGGGAACAACCCGCCCGGAAGCCCGGGTCACCTCATCCAGTTCGGCAAAGGATGCCCAGAGAATAAAAATGGCAAAAAAACCAAAAATACTCAGTAAAAGTATATTCGCGGCTAACTTCGGTTTTGGCATGCTCTATCCTATTTTCGCTGCGGGCGACATTTTAGCATCACTTTTCGACGTCAAAAATTTCAAAACATCATCCTTTGGTCCCTGCGCGACGACTTTGCCCTGATCAATGACAATAATCTTATCCACCAGTTCCAGCATACTAGGACGGTGCGTAATAATGAGAACTGTCTTGTCTTTCAATTCCTGTTTTAATTTGGAAATCAACTTCATTTCGGAATTGATATCAATCGAGCTCGAAGGCTCATCCATCATGATAATCGGTGCCTTACGCGCCAGCGCCCGCGCAATCGCCAAAGCCTGTTTCTGTCCACCGGAAAGGCCCTCCCCCCTATCCCTAAGCCTCACGTCATAGCCTCCTGGAATATTGCCCATGAAATCCTGTACACCGCTAACTTCCGCGGCATGCAGAATGTCTTCGTCCGTTATATCGGCATGCCCCATAGTAATATTTTCCTTAATGCTGCCAGAAAATAAAACCACATCCTGTAAAACAACCGCCATATTCTTTCTAATATCATCCGGAATGATCTGCCGTAAGTCTGTGTCATCAATCAGAACGGCCCCTTCATCAGGCTCATACAGACCCGCCGCCAACCGAAGGATCGTGCTTTTACCGGAGCCTACCTTCCCCAGCACACCAATTTTCTCCCCCGGCTGCAATATAAAGGAAACATTATCCAAAACACGTACGGGTTGATCAGGATATTTAAAGACGACATTCCTGAACTCAATCTTACCTTTAAGGTTTTTGCGCCGGATAAAATGCCGATTGGAAACATCTTCATTTTCTTGTGCCATAAGCTTATCAAGAGAATAAAATGCGGACTTTGCATGATTATATCTGGTCAGAAGGTTGGCAATCTGCCCAAGAGGCGCTAAACAACGACCCGCAACAATCACGCAGGCAATCAATCCGCCAATAGACAATTCCCCGTTCATAACCAATATAAATCCAAATGCTACGATTCCCACCTGTGTCAACTGCTGAGCTGAAGCGGCGCTGTTGATAGCTATCTGGCTAAACATGCGGGATTTAAAACCCACTTTCGCATGATTTTCAACCGCCCTCTCCCAACGGTCATGGAATAATTTATCAGTGCCTAGTGTTTTTAACGTCTCAAGACCAGATACCATCTCGACTAATGTCGCTTGTTTACTACTGCCCTGCTCCATCCCTTCCTTTGAAAATCGTGCCAGAAAAGGCTGTATTACAAAACCAATGATCAGGACAAAAGGCACCGCCAAGGCCGGAATAATGACGATTGGTCCTCCTATCACCCAGATTACTATTAAAAATAACAGAATGAATGGCACATCAACAACCGTAGCCAATGTAGCTGAGGTACAGAATTCCCGAATGGTTTCAAATTCCCGGACCCTGTTTACCAAATCGCCCGTGGAGCCTTTTTGGCTCGCCAGTTTCAGCTTCATAATCCGATCAAAAATGCCTTTAGCAACCTCAAGGTCAACATTCTGCCCCGCCGTATCGATAAAATACGCCCGCAAAAATTTCAAAAAGAAATCAAACGAGATCACAATGAACATGCCAATACAAAGGGCAATCAGACTATCAACAGCATTATTAGGAATAACCCTATCATAAACCGTCATAATAAAAACAGAACTGCCCAGAGAAAAGAAATTAATCATCACTGCTGCCATTAAAATCTGGCCATATGTCCACCAATTCTGATGAAACGCACTCCAGAACCAATGATCCTGCCAAATATCTTCCGATTTTATTTCTGTTTCCGATATCATTGGGCCACCTTGGTTAATTTGATATTGAGTGTTCCATTCAAGGTTCCCATAGCATCCAGCAAATGATAGCGTAAAATATCCTTTTCAATCAGGGCCGCAGTATATTTTTCTCGTGCCTGATAATAGTCTTTTCTCGCTTCCAGCAAGGACAACAGCCTTCCCCCCATAGCCTCAAATTGTTCTTGAAGCTGTTCACTGTTACGCTTGCTGGCCACGGTTGCTTTTTTCAAGGCACGAACCCGACTGTCTTGAAAACCTGTATTCTGATAGGAAACTTTTATCTCGCGGGT